>DATBBE010000028.1:0-8061 GCA_036271155.1 Nocardioides sp.
CGGGCTCGCTGCGGCGATCCGGCGCGTCGTCGCCGGCGAGACCGTGATCGACCCCGAGCTGGCCGGGCAGGCCCTGCGGACGGTGGCCAGCCCCCTGACGCCCCGCGAGCGCGACGTACTGGTCGCCGCCGAGGACGGCGCAACGGTGGCGGACATCGCCGGCCGGCTGCACCTCTCCGCCAGCACCGTGCGCAACTACCTCTCCGATGCCATCGGCAAGACCGGCACACGCAACAAGACCGAGGCCGCTCTGCTGGCCCGCAGGAACGGCTGGCTGTAGACCGACCGACATACCTTCTTGGCCCTTCCCCTGGGTTCTGGGGGTTTACAGAGGCCAGGAACCCTCGGGAACCCCGCGTACGCGGGGTTCCCGACACAGCGGCGAGCCGGACGCCCAGTCTCAACGGATCGCGGGCAACTCCCGGTGGTCGGTGCGGTGACGTGTCGTTCGACCGGGCAGCCTCACACCATCCAGTTCGCCTCGTAGTCCGGGTCGGTCAGCCCCGGGCGGTCGAAGCCGAAAGCGGCCACGTCCGACGACGTCTCGCCGGAGATGACCAGGTCCGCCAGGATCCGGCCGAACGTCGGCGCGAACTTGAAGCCGTGTGCCGAGCCCAGTCCGACCACGACTCCGGGGTGGCCCGGCACGGGCGCCATCACGAAGTCCCGGTCGGGGGTCAGGGTGTACTGGCAGCGCAGCGAGCGCACGACCTCTCCGGACCCGGGCAGCAGCGACCCCATGAACGCCACCAGCCGGTCCCGCATCTCGGGATCCGGGTCGGAAGTGCGACGGTCGGGGTCGACGACAGGTCCGCCGCAGTCCTGGGCGGCCTTCACGGTCGGCTCGCCGTAGCACTGGAAGCCGTAGTACGACGGCTCGTCCATCCAGATCCACACCGGGATGTCGTCGTACGCCGTGGGGTCGGACGGGGCGAAGTAGGTCGGCTGCTCGAGCGTGACCGTCAACGGGACCTCGTGACCGAGACCGGCGAGCACCTGGTTGGTCCAGGCGTCGGCCGCGACCACCACGCCACGACAGGTGTACGTCGTGTCTCCGACCTCGACCTCGAGGTGCGAGCCGTGGTCACTGACCCGCGTCACAGGTGTGGAGCCCCGCAGGGTGGCGCCCGCGGCGGTGGCGAGGTGCTGCATCGCCGCCGTGCCACGAGCGGCCGGCACGATGGCGCCCCGCTCCTGGTAGAGCCCGAGCGTGCCCGGGGGCGGGTGGAAGACCGGCCACCGGGCCGAGATCTCCTCGGCGCTGAGCTGCTCGAAGTCGATGCCGACCTCGCGCAGCGACCCGACGTAGTCGTCCGGGCTGATGACGCAGTCGGGCGGGAACAGGTCGAGCCCGCCAGTGACGGTCACCAGCTGCTCCCCCGACTCGGCCTCGAGCCGTGCCCAGTCGTCGTACGCCTCCTGGGTGAGACGCACGTAGGCCGGCGTGTGGTAGCTGTGCCGCAGGATCCGTGAGGTGTCGTGCGAGGCGCCGCGCGAGTGTCCGAGCTCGAACTGCTCCAGACCCACGACCGAGTGTCCTCGCGTCGCCAGCTGCCACGCCGCCCCGGATCCCAGCGCCCCCAGCCCGACGACGACGTAGTCGACCTCCACCTCACTCATCGCCACTCATCGCGACTCATCGCGCTTCAGCTTCGGCAGCAGCCAGCGGCGGATGTCGGCGGAGTCGTCCTCCATCGGCGCGAACCACCCGTGGGTGTAGGCCCGCGACGACATGCCGCGCTGGACCGACTCGCAGATCGCCCAGTCCTGGCGGTTCACCATGTCCCAGAAGTCCCCGGCGTCCGACGGGTCGAAGGTCTCCCGGGCCACCTCGTCAGCGGCGAACAGCAGCCGGCACTCGATCAGGGTCCGGTCGACCGCGACCGGTTGCAGCGTGAAGGCCGCGACGTGGTCGGCGGAGCAGGACAGCATCAGGTTCGGGTAGACCAGCTCGCCCTTGTGACGCACCTTCTCGGCCTCGTTGAGCCCCGGCAGCGGTGACCGTTCGGTGGTGCCGGACATCGTGAAGGTCCACGCCCCCTCGCGGTGCGGGATGCCCTCGTCCCAGTCGAGGCCCTGCCCACCCCCGGCGAACGACGGCACCAGGCGCGAAAGCTCAGGGTGGACAGGCCCGCAGTGGTAGCACTCGTTGTAGTTCTCCGCGACGACCTTCCAGTTGGCCGCGACCTCGTAGGTGAAGAGGAGGCCGGTGACCAGGGCGCCGAGGTCGTAGTTCGCCAGCGTCCGCGTGGCCCGCCCGACGCTCTCCGTGAGGGGCGCGGCGGAGGCTGGGGTGGGGTGGACGAACACGAACCCGCCCCAGGCCTCGACGCCCACTGCATGCAGTGAGAACTCCGAGGGCTCGACGTCGCCCTCCTCCGTGTGCGGTGCGCGCAGCAGGGATCCGTCGAGGCCGTAGGTCCACGAGTGGTACGGGCACCGGATCGACCGCGCCCCGCACAGCTGGGGCCCGCTCCCGGGCTCGGTCGGGAAGAGCTGCGACCCCCTGTGCCGACAGACGTTGTACGCCGCGTGCAGGTCGCCCTGGGCGTCTGAGGTCACCAGCAGCGACTCGCCCAGCACCTCGACGACGGCCACCCGATCCGCCTCGTGGAGCCCGAGGTCGTCGAGCCGGCCGACGCAGACCCACTCCCGCAGGAGCACGTGATCTCGCTCCCGCTGCCAGGCGAGCGGGTCGACGTAGAGCTCACGCGGCAGCGCAGCTTGCAGGGTCATGGCGAGACCACCTCCTAGGTGTCGGTCGAGCTGGTGTCGGTCGAACTGGTGTCGGTCGAGCTGGTCGAGACCACGCCGTCCCGAGCTGCCACCAGGTGGCAGGCACAGCGATGTCCCTCCGGTGATCCCGACAGGATCGGCAGGGACCTGCCCCTGCACGACTCCGCGACGAAGGCGGCCTCGCCCGAGGCGAGAGCGGGACAGCGCGGGTGGAAGCGGCAGCCGTTCGGGATGCGGGTCGGGTCGGGGATCTCGCCGGTCAGCACGATCGGCTCGAGCCGCTCGATCTCGGGGATCACCGAGAGCAGCGCCTGCGTGTAGGGGTGCTGTGGCGCGGTCAGGACGTCCTCGGTGGGACCGGTCTCGACGATCCGCCCGAGGTACATCACCGCGATCCGGTCCGCGATGTTCCAGGCGAGGCCCAGGTCGTGGGTCACGACCAGGACTCCGAGACCGAGCTCCTGGCGCAGCTTGAGCAGCAGGGCCAGGATCTCCCCGCGAATCGAGGCGTCGAGGCTCGAGACCGGCTCGTCGGCGATCAGCAGCTGGGGCTGCACCGCGAGAGCGCCGGCGATCAGCACCCGCTGACGCTGCCCGCCGGACAGCTCGTGGGGGTAGCGCAGGAACAGCGACTCCGGTGGCCGCAGACCGGCCGAGGAGAGCGCCTCGGCCACCAGCTCGGTCTCGGTCTTGCCCGAGCCGGAGACCAGCTTGTGGATCCGCAGCCCTTCGGCGACGGACTCGTAGACCGTGTGCCGCGGGTTGAGGGCGCCGGACGGGTCCTGCAGCACCAGCTGCACATGGCGGCGCAGCTGCTTGAGCCCGCGGGTGGACCGGTTCATGGCCTGGCCCTCCCAGCGGATCTCGCCCGCGGCGGGCCGGGTCAGCCCGACCAGGCTTCGAGCCAGGGTCGTCTTCCCGGAGCCCGACTCCCCCACGAGCGCCACCACCTCGCCGGCGCGGACGACCAGGTCGGCGCCGTCCAGGGCGCGCGCGACACGTCCGCTGCGGGTCGTGAACTCGACCCTCAGGTCGGTGGTCGACAGCTCCGCGGTCGTGTTGACGGTCATGAGCGCGCACCTCCGGGGCTCTCGATCCGGACGCACGCCGCGGCCCGGTCGCCGTACGCCGCGAGCTCGGGCTCAGCGGGGAGGCAGACCTCGGCGGCACGCGGACACCGCGGGGCGAACGAGCAGCCCTGCGTGAGCTGGCGCGGGTCCGGAGGGTCGCCGGGCAACCCCGAGGGCGCGAAGCGGGACGCCGGGTCCCCCACGCGTGGGAAGGCCGCTGACAGAGCGCCGGAGTAGGGGTGGAGCGGGCTGGCGAAGACCTCGTCGGCCGGCCCCTCCTCGATCACCCGACCGGCGTACATCACGGTGATCCGGTCACAGAGGTCGGCCAGCACCGACAGGTCGTGGCTGATCATCATCATCCCGACACCGCGCTCGCGCACGAGCTGCGACAGGACGTTGAGCACCTGCGCCTGCACCATCACGTCGAGGGCAGTCGTGGGCTCGTCGGCGACGACCAACTCGGGGTCGCAGGCGAGCGCCATCGCGATCATCACCCGCTGCTTCTGCCCTCCCGAGAGCTGGTGGGGGTAGGCCCCCGCCCGGGCCGGGTCCAGGCCGACCTGGTCGAGCAGCTCGGCGATGCGGTCCTGGACCTTCGTCTCGCCGAGGCCAGGCTGGTGGACGTGCATGGGCTCGGCCAGCTGGGCACCGATCCGGTGGACCGGGTTCAGCGAGTGCAACGCACCCTGGAAGACGATCGAGGCGCCGGCCCAGCGCACGGTGCGCAGCTCGCCCCAGCGCATCGTGAGGATGTCGTGGCCGTTGTAGAGCACCTCTCCGGTGACGGTCGCGTTCGCCGGCTGGAGGCGCAGGATGGTGCTGGCCAGGGTGGACTTCCCGCAGCCGGACTCCCCCGCAACCCCGACGATCTGGCCGCGCGCCACGTCGAGGTCGACACCACGCACGGCCGGGAGCCCGCCCTCCCCCGTGGCGTAGGTGACGTGCAGGTCGCGGATCGCCAGCAGCGCGGCGTCCGGCGTGGTCGTGGGCCCGGTGGCCTCGGTCGTCTCGGCGCTCATCGCGGTGACCTCATTGGCGGGCCCGCAGCCTGGGGTTGAAGACCTCTTCGAGCGCCTGACCGATCAGCGTGAAAGCCAGCACGACCAGCACCACGCAGACCCCGGGCGGGATGACGTACCACCAGCTCCCGGTGGTGATCGCCCCGGTCTGGTAGGCGCCGTCCAGCATGGTCCCCCACGAGGTGCGGGTCGGGTCACCGAGCCCGAGGAAGCTCAGCGTCGTCTCGGTGAGGATGGCTCCCGCCACGGTCAGGGTGGTGTTGGCGAAGACCATCGGCATCACGTTCGGGAGCACGTGCTTCCCGAGCTGGTGCCAGCGTCCGCCCCCGACGGCCTCGGCGCGCTCGACGTACGCACGCTCCTTGATCGACAGCGTCTGGCTCCGGATCAGCAGCGCCGTGGCGGGCCACGATGTCACCCCGATCACGATCACGATGTTGAACAGCCCGCGTCCGAGCACGGCGGCCAGCCCGATCGCGAGCGGCAGGAACGGGATCACCAGGAACCACTCGGTGATGCGGAACGTGATGCGCCCGATCCACCCGCCGAAGTAGCCGGAGACGAGTCCGACAAGGGTGCCGATGACCATCGAGATGACCGTCGCCGACAGACCCACGAAGAGCGAGATCCGCGATCCCCAGATCAGGAGCGTGAGCACCGACCGGCCGTTCTCGTCCGTGCCCAGCAGGTAGTGGGACGACGGCGCCCCCAGCACCGGGCCGTTCGCCAGGGTCACGTCCAGGCCCTTGGAGTCAGCCAGGAGCGGAGCGGCCAGCGCGACGACGATGAAGAAGGTCAGGACCGCGAGACCGATCACGCCGCTGCGGTGGCCGCGGAACGCACGCCAGGTGCGCTTGTACGACGCGATCCGGCGCTGCCGGGTGAGCTGCCGCGTGGAGAGCCGCGGGGCCGTGGTCTCGCTCATGTGCGCACCCGCGGGTCCAGCCACCCGTAGATCAGGTTGGCGGCCAGGTTGGCGGCGATGACTCCGGCGCTCGCCACGAGGAAGGTGCCCTCGAGCACTGGGAAGTCGGGGACCCCGATGGCCTCGGTCGAGAGCAGGCCGAGGCCCGGGATCGAGAACACCGTCTCCACCGTGATCGCACCGGACACCACGAAGCCGATGTTGAGCGCGATCACCGTGGTCGTCGGCAGCAGCGCGTTGCGGACGGCGTGCCGGTTGCGCACCGTCACGTCCCGCAGCCCCTTGGCCCTGGCTGTCTGCAGGTAGTCCTCACCCAGCTCGTCGAGCAGCGAGCTGCGCATGATCAGGGAGTACTCCGCCAGGTAGGCCAGCGCGAGCGTCACCACCGGCAGCGTGAGGTGCTTGGTGGTGTCGAGCACTCCGTGCAGCGACGACGGGTCCACGGTCGCCGAGTGCAGTCCGCCGGTCGGGAAGATGCCCGGGACCCACCAGAAGCCGACGCCCAGCCCCGCGATCAGGATCAGGCCCAGCCACCACTCGGGCATCGCGTAGAGCGTCAGTGAGGTGCCGGTGGAGATCTTGTCGAACACGCTGCCGCGGTTCCAGGCCCCCCGGATGCCCAGGTAGACCCCGATCAGCGTGGAGAGGAGCGTGGAGATCCCGACCAGGAGCAGCGTGGGCCACAAGCGCTCCCAGATCAGCTGCGAGACCGGCACCCGGTACTGGATCGAGATGCCGAGATCGCCGTGGGCGGTGTTCTTCAGGAACGTCCAGAACTGCTGGGGCAGCGGCTGGTCGAGGCCGTAGGTCTTGTTGAAGGCGTCGAGCTGGGCCTGGGTGTTGATGTGACCTCGGCCCAGGCTGCGCGCCGGGTCACCGGGCAGCACCCGGAACAGGAAGAAGTTCACGAGCAGCATGAACAGCAGGCTCCCGAGCGACCCGAGCACCTTGACGCCGACGTACGACGCGTAGCCGCGTGACTTCGACGACCCGGTCTCCTCGCCCTCTGCGATGAGGCCGGGGTCCGCGACCAGGCTCACTCCCGATCCTCCACGGTGGTCCGGCGTCGCATCATGACCACGCCGCCGCCGACCAGCCCGAGCACCACCAGCACGCCGACCCCGATCAGGAAGGGAGCCGTCGACGAGGAGCTGTCGCCGCCGGAGGTCGCCTTCACCGCGCCGGTCAGGCCCCCTGCCGTCGCGCTGTCGCAGTTGCCGGCGTCCGCCGCCGGCTTGACGTGCAGGTAGTTGTAGATGCCGTACTGCTCGAGCCAGATGCCGCCCGGGTTGGGCTGCGGCACGAAGCAAGCGAACTTGTCACTGCGCACCGCCTCGCCGATCGCGGAGTAGGCGGTCACGAGGTACGGCGAGTCGCGGTACAGGATCTGCTGCATCTTCATGACGTCCTGCACCCGCTGGGTCGGGTCGGTCGAGACGTGCTGCTGGTTGTAGAGCTTGTCGTACTGCGGGTTGCAGTAGAACGAGTCCGACGAGTGCTGCCGCTGCGCGCACGTCATGTAGCTGAGCATCGAGTCCGGGTCGGGCTCGACGTACCAGCCCCATTGGAAGGCGTCGAAGTTGCCCTTGTAGATCTCGTTGGTCAGCTGGCTGGAGCTGTACGTCGAGACCTGGGACTTGATCCCGAGGTCGGCGAGCCAGTGCTCGAAGTAGCTCATGGTGTTCAACGACGTCGGCGAGTCGGACCGCGCCGCGAGCCGCAGGTTGATCGGCGTCTTCCCGTCCTTCTCCAGCCGCTGTCCGCTGGAGTTCAGCTTGTACCCCGCTGCGTCGAGGAGCTGGCCCGCCTTGGTCAGGTCGAAGGTCATCTTCTGGTCGGCCGGCGGCTCCCAGTGCCACTTCGAGTAGGTCGACGGCACGATCGTCGTCCCCGGCTGGCCGGCACCCTGGTAGACCTTCTGGATCAGCTGCGGGAGGTTCAGCGCGTAGCCGAGAGCGTGCCGGAACTTCGGATCCAGCACGGCCGGGTTCGGGTTGCCGATCTTCTTGGTGCCGGCGGAGTCTGACGTCGACCCCGTGTTGAAGGCGATCTCGTCGAAGCCGGGCGAGTTCCCGTTGTGCGCGGTGATGCCGGGCTCGGACTGCAGCTTCTTCACCTCCAGCGCCGTGATGCCCTCGACGAAGTCGGCCTCGCCCTTGAGCACTGCCTGGATGGCCGAGTCGTCGTTCTTGTAGAACTGGAAGATCACCTCGTCGATGTGGGGTGCGCCGCCCCAGTAGTCGGGGTTGGCCTCGAACTTGAAGGTCGATCCGTCGGCCGTGCCCGAGACGAGCCGGAAGGGTCCCTC
>DATBBE010000029.1:0-16960 GCA_036271155.1 Nocardioides sp.
GATCGTGGTCATCTCGTCTCCTTCGTCTTCCTGGGTGATCGAGTCGGTGTTCGAGTCGGTGTTCGAGTTGGTGATCGAGTCGGTGATCGAGTCAGTGATCGAGGTGGCACGGCCCGGCGGCCGCGTTGATGCAGGTCTGGATCAGGACGCCGCCGGAGCCGGTCTCTCCGGGTACGGCGGTGGTGAGCTCGCCGCTGCGCAGGTCGCGCACGACGCCTTCGCGCATCGGCAGGACGCACTGGTAGCAGATGCCCATCCGGCATCCGCTCGGCATCAGGAGCCCGGCGTCCTCGGCCTGCTCGAGGATCGGTCGGGCACCGTCGCACTCGACGTCGACGCCGGCCTGGTCGAACGAGACGGTGCCACCCTCACCGGCGACGAGGGCCGTGATCCGGAACTGCTCGGTGAACAGAGCCAGCCCGCGCTCGTCGTGGTGAGCGGTGATCGCGTCGAGCAGGCCACCCGGACCGCACGCGAACGTCGTGCGCTCCTCGAGGTCGGGCACCAGCGCGTCGAGGTCGGCGAGGTCGAGGATGCCGTGCTGGTCGTCGTAGCGCGCGACGAGCCGGATCGCGCCCGCGGCCTGCAGCTTGTGCAGGTCGTCGGCGAAGATGGAGTCCGGCTCGCTGGGTGCGACGTGCAGCACCACGACGTCGTACGCCGCGGAGCGCGGCAGGTGCAGGACACCGCTGTCGGTGGAGGGGTAGAGGTTGCGCAGCATCCCGATCACCGGGGTGATGCCGGAGCCGGCGGTGACGAAGAGCAGCTTGCGCGGCCCAGTGACCGGGAGCACGAACTCGCCGGTCGCCTGCTCGAGGTGGAGCAGGGTGCCGGGGCGGGTGTGCCGCACGAGGTAGGGGCTGACGTGACCGTCGGGGACCGCCTTGACGGTGATCGAGATGCGGCCGTCGGCGCGGGGGCCGTGGGTCAGTGAGTACGCACGCCAGCAGCGCACGCCGTCGACGTCGACGCCGATCCGGACGTACTGTCCCGGGACGTGACCGTTCCAGTCGGCGCCCGGCCGGATCACCAGGGTCGCGGCGTCCGCGGTCTCGGGATGGACCGACTCGACGCGGCCACGGAGCTCCGCACCGGGACGCAGCGGGGCGAACAGGTCGAGGAAGTCGGCGGGCACCAGCGGCGTGGTCGCGGCCTCGGCGAGCTTCAGAGCACGCGAGCGCCAGCGAGATGCGGGTGCGAGTGTGGTGCTCATACGCCCAGCATGTCGTCATAACCTGATGCGTTCCTGACCAACGCACGTGAATCGACCGGCATGTTTTTGTTCAGAGAGAACAAAAGTGGCAGAATCCAGGCTTGTGTCCGTCCCCGATGCTCGCATCACGCGCATGACGCTCGATCCGCGCCTGCTCGACCTGCTCCGTCGCCGGCTTCCCGAGGTCGCCACCCACACCATCGCCGCGGTCACCGGAGAGGTCCCGTCGTACGCCGGAGCCTTCGGCGGGCCGATGGTCGACAACGTCGAGAACGCCGTCCAGATGGCGCTGGCGGGCTTCCTGCGACTGGCGGCTCGTGGGCGCGTGCTCGACCAGGCTCAGCCGGCCTCACCGGCGCTCGAGGGCGCCTACGCACTGGGTCGCGGCGAGGCCCGCAGCGGACGCAGCGCCGACGCCCTGCTCTCCGCCTACCGCGTGGGCGCCCGGGTCGCCTGGCGCGAGCTGGCCGAGACCGCGGTCGAGGCCGGGGTGCCGGCCGACATGCTGGCCGACTTCGCCGAGCTGGTCTTCGCCTACATCGACGAGCTGTCGGCGGCCTCGGTCGCCGGCCATGCGGACGAGCTCGCGACCAGCGGGCGGGTCCGGCAGGACTACCTCGACCGGCTGGCCTTCAGCATCCTGCGCGGCGACCCGGCCGACGCGCTCGTCGCCGCCGCCGAGCGGGCCGACTGGGCGCCCCCCAAGACCCTGACCGTCGTGATCCTGCCCAGCGCACAGGTGCGACCCGTCGAGGGGCTCCTCGACCCGCGCACGCTCACGGCGGTCGGTGAGCCGGCCAGCCTGCCCGACGGCCTGGGCGTGCTGTTGGTGCCCGACGTCGGTGGGCGAGCCCGGACCCGGCTGATCCGCACGCTCCGCGGCCGGTCCGCCGTCGCCGGGCCGTCACGTCCGTGGCTCGGCGCCGGCACGTCGTACACCCGGGCGCTGCGGGCGCTCGAGCTCCGCGGCGAGGACGGGACGTACGACACCGAGGAGCACCTCGCCGACCTGGTGCTCGCCGCCGACCGGGAGGCGGTCGCCGACCTGCGCGCCCGCGTGCTCGCTCCGCTCGACGACCTGCGACCGGCCACCCAGCAGAAGCTCGCCGAGACGCTGCGCGCCTGGTTGCTCTACCAAGGCCGCCGCGACGACATCGCCGCCGCGCTGTTCGTGCACCCGCAGACCGTGCGCTACCGCATGGGCCAGCTCCGCGAGCTGTACGGCGACCGGCTGGAGGATCCGGCGACGATCCGCGACCTCACCCTGGCGCTGGCCTGACCCGTCCTCCTGCGTGAGACCGGCCGGAGCGCACCCGGTGACACCCCTAGGCTGCCCGTCCAGTCGATCTATCGGGAGGTCTGATGAGGGTGCGTCGTGCCGTGGGGGTGACCGCTGCGGCGGCCCTGGTCTTCGGGTTCATGGTCCCGGCGGCAGAGGGCGCCCCGGGCAGCCCGGTGGTGGTGCGGGGCGTCTCGGCGCTGCCCGCGCTCACGAGCTCCGCCGGTGTCGCGATCGGCTCGGTCCTCTGCGGCAGGGCGGGAGCCTCGGACGCCGAGCAGCCGCCTCTCCTGGTGGACACGGGCCTCGCGGGGACCCCACTCGGGAAGGGGGTCTGGGCGATGTACGCCCCGAGCGACGACGCGGCATACGGTCCGGAGCGCTCCTATGGTCACCTGTCCGACTTCACCTCGGTCAGCCTCGACGTTCTCGCCCTGGACCCGACCGACGCGTCAGGCTCCGAGGGTGGGCAGGTGTACGCCGAGGCACGCGACGGCGCCACCACCTGGTGGGGCACGGCCGGCGTCGCTTCCTACGCCGCAGGCACCGGATGGCACACGGCCGCGGCCGACTCGTCGACCACCTTCGAGTGGCTGCCGTACGTCGCGGGGACGACCGACCCGGTCGACGGCCTGTCCTACACCGGCACGGTCGACCAGCTCCTCGGCCAGGTCGTCCACGGCGACCAGGGTGGTGCCGTCGGTGTCGCCATGGGATGCGGCGGCGGGGCGTTCGCGTTCGACGCACCGGCGTTCGGCGTCAGCGGCACCGCCACGACGTACGACCTGGAGACGACAGGTTCCAGCCTCGCGGTGAGCGACCCACCCGCGGCGGAGGTCTTCGCCGGTGAGCCGGTCGCGCTGCGGGGGCTGCTGGCCGACTCCGACGGGACGCCCTTCCAGCACGGTGACCTCACCCTCGAGGCGCGACCGCACGGGTCGACGGGCTGGACGGTTCTGCGCCACACCCACGTCAGCTACGACGTCGAGGAGCGCTCCCCAGCGGTGCGGGTGCGGCCACTGATCCAGACGGCGTACCGCTGGGTGCCCGCCGGCCCCTACGTCCACAAGAGCCTGCCGGCCAGGATCCTGGTCCGCCCCAGGCTCCGGCTGCGGAGCCTGGAGACCGTGGTCAAGCGTGGCGACCAGATCCGGCTGCGCGGCTCCATGCTGCCGAGCCGACCGGGCCTCCGGTTGCGTCTGCATCGCGGACGGCACGTGGTGCGACGCGTCCTGGTGGACCGCCATGGCCGCTTCCGCACGACGATCCGTGCGACGCACAACGGCTGGTGGACGCTCTACCTGACCAGCGGCCGGCTCCCCGGCAGCCGCGCGTCGGTCTCGGCGCCCGTCACCATCCGGGTGGGCGTGCCTCACATCGACGAGTAGGCCGTCTCCCCGGCGACGAGGGTGAGCGCCACGGGCATCGCGGTGAGGAACGCCGATGCCTCCGCCGTGGTCGGAAAGTCGTGCAGCGGGTAGCCGTCGAGCAGCACGACGTCGGCGGGCATGCCGGCATGCACGCTGCCCTGGCCGTCCACGCTGGCTGCCAGGGCCTCCTTGACCGTCAGCGCCTGCTCCGGGTGCCAGGGCGGGCGCTCGTCGGCGCTGCGGTGGACGGCGGCCGCGATGGCGAGCCACGGGTCGAGCGGCGAGACCGGGGCATCGGAGCCGAGGGCGAGCTGCACGCCGTCGTCCAGCATCCAGCGGAACGCGAAGCAGCGCTCGGCGCGACTGGGCCAGATCAGCTCGGTGACGTCGCGGTCATCCAGCAGGTGGGCCGGCTGCACGCTGGCACGCAGCCCCAGCCGGGCCATCGCCCGCACCGAGTCGCGGGTCACGAGCTGGGCGTGCTCGATGGAGCCGGCCGCTCCCGTCACGTCGTAGGCCGCCAGCGCCTCGCGCAGCGCCAGGTCGCCGATCGCGTGGGTCGCGATCTCGAGTCCGTGGCCATGGGCGAGGTCCAGGAGCCCCGCGAGCTCGGCACTGGTCTGGTTGGGCGCGCCGACCCCCGAGCCGTCGGCGTACTCCTCGCAGCACCAGGCGGTGCGGGTGTTCAGGGACCCGTCGCTGATGATCTTCAACGGCCCCATGGTGACCAGGTCCGAGGAGCCGGGGAGCTGGTCGCCGGTGCGCACCCCGGCCGCGATGGTCGCGTCCAGCCCGTCGGCGTACGTCGCGACGCGGATGCGGATGGGCGGGTCGCGATCCTCCCAGTCCGCCGCGGTCTGGCCGCGCTCGAGGTCGACGATGCCGGTGACGCCGAGGGCGGCCGCCCGGTCGAGGGCGTGGCGATAGGCCTCCGGCGAGACGTCGGGCGCCAGGACGGCGTCGATGCGGGTGTAGGCGTCGTACCACTCGTTCTCGAAGACGGGTCCCTGGCGCGGCGGGAGCCCGAGCCGCTCGAGGGCGCGTGAGTTCAGCCAGCCGTGGTGGGCGTCGCCGGCGATCAGCACGACCGGGACGTCGGGCGCGATGGCGTCGAGCGCCGCCACGGTCGGCTCGGTCTGCCACATCCCGAGACGATGTCCGAAGCCGACCAGCGGTCCCGGATGCTCGGCGAGGTGGTCGCGGACCCGGGTGACCGCCAGCTCGGGCGACTCGCACCCGGCCAGGTCCAGCCGCTGGCCGCGGGCGGTCCACTGGGCGAGGTGCACGTGGTGGTCCCACAGGCCCGGGATGGCCCAGCGCCCGTCGGCGTCGTACTCCTCGATGCCGAGCGGCCGGTTCAGGTCGCGGCCGATGTTCGACACGACGCCCTGCTCCACGACAAGGTCCACCGGCCCCGCCCACCCCGGCCCCCGCCCGAGCTCGACGATCCGGACGTTGCGGAGGACGAAGTCGGCCACGCGCACACCGTAGCGGCGTCCGGACGGATAGTCCCCGACGTTTGGGTTGCCTTTCCGGCTCCTCACCAACCAAAACGTCGGGGACTATCCGCTGGTGTCAGGCGGGGTCGAGGTCGAGGACCGGGAGGGCGTGGCCGAAGCGGAGCAGGTTGTCCGGGTCGTAGGACGCCTTGGCGCGCTGCAGGCGCTCGTAGGTCGGGGCCGACCAGGGCCGGGCTCGGTCGGCGTCGTCGCCGGGTACGCCGTGGAAGTTGACCATCGTCCCTCCGGTCGACCACGGCTCCACGGCCGCGATGACCCGACGGAGCGCACCCGGCACGGCCTCGGCGATCGGCGGCATCAGCGCACCGACCGCGAACAGCGAGTACGCCGCGTCGCGGCCGCCGACGGCGTCGCTCCGGTCGCTGGCCAGGGCGCCACCCATCAGCCGCACCTCCACCAGCAGCAGGGGACACTGCGCCTCCGGGCCGGCCTCCGCCAGGATCGCCTCGAGGGTGTCCGGTCCGAGCTCGCGCAGGAGTACGCCGCCCTCCTCGAAAGGCACCGGATGCTCCGGGTCGAGGTGGATCTTGTCGAGCTCGGCGTACGGCATCCGACCGACCATGTCGATCATCGGCGGGGCGACCTCGCGCATCGGAGCGAGCAACCGCTCGCCCTCTTCGTCGCTGCCCAGGTAGGCCACCCGCAGATGCACGGTGAACTGGCCGCGCAGAGGCTCGGGGACCTCGGGCAGCGGCGGCAGCCGGAGCAGCCCGATGGATGCCGAGAACTCCACGGGCAGGGTCTCGGCCCACTCGGAGAAGACGGTGAGCAGGGTCGGTGCCAGGGCGCCGGGCCAGAAGATCGCGCCGCCGTAGATGTCCGCGATCGGCAGGAGCTCGACCTCCATCGAGGTCACGATGCCCAGCGCGCCCTTGCCGCCGCGTAGCGCCCAGTCGAGCTCGGAGCCGTCGCCGGACTCGACGTGGTGGACCTCTCCGTCGCCGGTGACGACGTCGAAGCTGCGCACATGGTCGGAGCTGAAGCCGTAGGAGCGACCGAGCACCGGAAGCCCGCCGCCGAGCGTGTAGCCCACGACCCCGACGTCGGACGTCGACCCGCACAGGCCGGCGAGCCCGTGCTCGGCGGCGGCATCCAGCACCTGGCGCCACTTCACGCCCGCGCCCACCCGCGCCGTACGCCGCTCCGGGTCGATGCTCAGGTCGTCCAGCCCCCGGGTGCTGACCAGCACGCCGCTGGCGATCGGGACGACCGCCCCGTGGCCGGTGGCCTGGACGCCGACCGGGAGCGCGTGCTCACCGGCCCAGCGGACCGCCACCGCCACATCCTCGGCGGTGCGGGCGGCGACCACCACATCTGGCGTGTGCTGCCGGGCCAGGTTGAAGCCCGCCACCTCCTCGGCGTATCCCTCGTCGCCGGGCTGCAGCACGCGCCCCTCCACGCTGTCCGCGAGCGCGCTGATGTTCATCTCTTCTCCCCCTGGGTCTTGGTGTGGAACCCCGAGAGAGCCGCGCGGACTCACCCGCGCGGTGGCCCGACCCTAGCGGGATAGTCCGTGACGTTTCGTCCGACTTATGGCTGATACTCGGACCGAAACGTCACGGACTACCCCACCAGCCGGAGGTCAGAGGTGGCGGCGCGACTGCACGACGCGGAAGCGAGAGGCGACGTAGGCGCCGTCGGTGTACGACGCGTTGGCGGCGGGGTTGGCGCCGGTGCCGTGGAAGTCGGAGTACGCCGCGGACTGGTTGACGAACACCCCACCGAGGAGGTTCTCGCTGAGCGCGACCCCGGCGTCGAGCGCGGCGTCGCGCATCTGCTCCGTCACCTGCTCCGAGGTCGAGTACACCGAGGCCGTCATCGCGCCATGGGCCTGCACGGTCGAGCGGAACAGCGAGATCGACTCGTCGGTGCCGGACGTCGCGATCAGGTAGGCGACCGGCCCGAAGCACTCGACCTCGTACACGTCGGCGTCGGCCGCGGTCAGGCCGACCAGGGTGGGCGTCCGCACGGTCGCATCGGGGTACGCCGGGTGCGCGACGGTGCGCGACGCGACATACACCTCGCCCTGCGACCCGGCCTTCTCCAGACGTGACAGCACACCGTCGTTGACGACCCCGCCGAGCAGCTCGACCGCCCGGGCGTCGTCACCCAGCAGCGTGTCGAGAGCCGCGCCGATGCCGGCCGCGACCTCCGCCGGTGACTTCACGCCTTCGTCGGTCTCGATGCCGAACGCCGGGAGGTACACGTTCTGCGGAGCCGTGCACATCTGGCCCGTGTACAGCGCGAACGAGAACGCGAGGTTCTGGCACATCGCGCCGAAGGCGTCCGTCGAGTCGATGACGACGGTGTTCACCCCGGCCTTCTCGGTGAACACCACGGCCTGGGTCGCGTGCTGCTCCAGCCAGTCACCGAAGGCGTTGCCCCCGGTGTAGTCGACCAGCTTCACCTCGGGGCGGACGGCGAGCGTCGAGGCCAGCCGGTCGGCCGGGTCCTCGGCGGCCAGGGTGACCAGGTGGGGGTCGAAGCCGGCCTCGGCCAGCACCTCCTGGCAGACCTGCACCGTGATCGCGAGCGGCAACACCGCCGACGGATGTGGCTTCACGACCACCGCGTTGCCGGTGACCAGCGACGCGAACACACCAGGCCACGAGTTCCACGTCGGAAACGTGTTGCACCCGATCACCAGGGCGACCCCGCGCGGCACGACGGTGAACGTCTTCTCCATCTTCAACGGGTACTTGCCGGGCTTCTCCCAGACCGCCGTACGCGGCGTCCGCGTCATCTCCACCCAGGCGTAGGAGATCGCCTCGAGGGCCCGGTCGAGCGCGTGTGCGCCGCCGGCCTGGAAGGCCATCACGAACGCCTGCCCGCTGGTGTGCTGCACGGCGTTCGCGAGCTCGAAGACCCGCGTGTGCAGCCGCTCCAGGATCTCGACGCACACCCCCACCCGCGCCTCGGGACCGGCGTCGCGCCACGGCTTCATCCCCGCCTGCGCTGCGGCCAGGAGGGCGTCGACGTCGTGGGCCCGGGGGTAGCTCACCTCGAGATCGAAGCCGAACGGCGAGCGCTCGGTCGAGACCGTGCCGTCACTGCCCGGGGTCTCCAGCGGGAACGGCTTGCCCTGCCACGCCTCGAACGCCGCCTTCCCCTCGCCGGCGGCCGACTCGCCGTACACCCGCGGCGACGGCGACTCGTCGTACGCCGAGTAGTACTCGCGGGTGGCGGAGGCTGCCACCGCGGCGTCGAGCTTGTCGTGATGCTTGTCGAAGTACGCGCTGGTCATCCCGCAACCCTGACGGGTGTGACACCTGCACGCAAACGTGTGGCGAAACCGTGACACGGGGCTCGCTCGGTAGGTTGTGACCCATGAGCATGCGGGGTCTCGTGGTCGCGCTGGTCTGCGGCGTGCTCGGGATCGGGGTGGGGGCGATCGTGGCGCAGGCCGCGTCGCCCGGCACGTCGCAAGGCGGAGACGCCCACCCGATCGCGGCGGTCTCGCCCAGCGTGCCGAGCGACGTGCCGACCGTGCGGCCGCCCTCGCCCGACATCGACTGGCCCGCGCTGAGCCCCGACCTGACGCTCGTGCCGCCGGACCACGTGATCGGCAACGAGCTGGCGACCTGGCGCTACCGCATCCCGGCCGGGTGGACCCCGTACGCCGTGTGCTCGGTGCCGGGGGAGTGCCCACTGGGGATGGTGGCCGACGACCCGCTCACGCCGACACAGGCGATCCACCAGCAGGAGGTGCGCTACCGGCCGCCGGGCGAGCCGCTCGTCGGCGGCTTCAGCCTGCGCGTGAAGGCCCTCGACAACAACTTCGCCTTCAACCCCGCCACGATGGTCAGCACCAAGATCGAGCAGTTCAAGCAGGCCTTCACCGACTACCAGAGGGTGAAGCGCACCGACTCCGCCGTCTACTTCACCTACCGCGACCCCAACAACCACCTCCGCTACGACTACTTCCAGTGGTTCGCT
Source organism: Nocardioides sp. (assembly GCA_036271155.1). Lineage (GTDB taxonomy): Bacteria > Actinomycetota > Actinomycetes > Propionibacteriales > Nocardioidaceae > Nocardioides. The sequence continues at coordinate 9,319 of DATBBE010000029.1, forward strand.
GCCGCACCCTCGCAGACCGCGACGCTCGAGATGTCGGTGGCCGGCCGGGCCGAGGACGTGCCGGGGCTGAAGGCGCTGTTCCACCGGTTCGCCCTGATCGTCAACGGCACCACCGCGCCGTACCACCCACCCAAGGCTCCCGGGAACGGGCAGGGCTAAGACGCCCTAGGAGCCGAGCGAGCCCTGGGTCCGCACGGTCTTCGCGATCTTCTTGGCTGACGCCTCGCTGGCGGCGCGCACCTGGACCCAGAGCAGGTCGGTCTGGCTGATCTGCACCACCCGCTCGAGGACGACACCGCCGCACCCATGGGTGATGACCGTGCTCGCCAGGTCGCTCTGATAGCTCTGCGGGTCGGGCTTGTCCGCCCGGCCGCAGGCGGGGTGCTGGGGCAGGGTGGTGGGGATCTCGTCTCCCGGGAAGATCCCGACGAAGACCCCTTCGCCCTTCTGCTGCCAGCCCTTGCGGTCGCCCGCCGAGATCGCCGGCTCGCCGTCGGAGCTCCCCGGCGGGATCCAGCCCGCCAGCGAGACGTCCTTCCCCCAGGAGGCCGGGACAGTCACCTGCAGCACGTTCTTGTCGTCGGTGAACGTCTTCGTGTCGTGGTCACCGCGCCACCACGCGAACCCACCGAGACCACCGGCCGCCAGCAGCACCAGCGCCAGCACGGCGGCCGGCCAGCGCCGGCTCCGCTTCGGCGCGACCGGCGCCGGCAGCTCGTCGGGCGTGGGCACCAGCGAGGGCCGGTTGCCCGGCTGGGTGAGCTCGGGGTCCACCGGCAGCCAGCGAGCCGGCAGGGACCCCATCCCGCTCTCTCCCAGGGCCTCGCCGAGGGCGGACACGAAGGACGGCACGTCGGGATACCGCTCCTCGCGGTCGGCGGCGAGCCCGCGGCGTACCACCGCCTCGACCTTCTTGGAGAACGGCCGCCCCTCGGTGGCCAGGGGCGGTGGCGGCGGCGGGGCGGCAGCGGCCGACAGCGAGCTGTGGGCGTACGCCGGGCGGCCGCTGAGCAGCAGGAAGGCCAGCGCAGCGAGGGAGAACTGGTCGGCCCGGGCGTCGAGATGCTCACCTTGGGCCTGCTCCGGCGCGACGTACGACGGGGTGCCGGCGATCATCGTCAGCCGCGACGAGACGTCGAGCGCCTTGCCCAGCCCCAGGTCGCCGACCATCGCCCTGACCAAGGTGCCCTCGTGCTCCGGGTCGACGGTGCGGAAGAGCACGTTGGCCGGCTTGATGTCGCGGTGGAGCACGCCGCGCTGGTGGAGCGCGTGCAGCCCGTCGCCGATCTGACGCACCACCTCACAGGCCTGGGCGACGGTCAGCCCCTCACCCTCGAGCCGGTCGGCGAGCGTGCCCTGGTCGGCGTAGGACATCACGAGGTAGGGGCGGTCGTCGTCGAGCGAGCCCGCGTCGTACACCGTCACCACGTGGGGCGACTCCACCTTGCGCAGGTAGCGACCCTCCTCGAGGAAGCGCTGGCGCACGTGGGCGTCCTCGGTCCAGTTCTCCGCGAGCACCTTGATGGCAACCGGAGAGTCGAGTTGCTCGTCATAAGCAAGCCAGACCGTGGCGAAGCCGCCCGAGCCGATACGTCGGCGCACGGCGTAGCGACCGAGACGGGCTGGCATGGACACCCTCGGCATTATGGTGCAGAGGCACAACCCGCCCCCACGACGACACCGGTCCACAGCCGGTGACGCCCGGGGCGGCACGGGGAGACAAGGACGGGCATGACCCGAGAAGAACTGACCGCCGACGACGTCGACGAGCTCGCGCGGCGCGCGCAGGGCGGTGACCGCGACGCGCTCGAGCAGCTGCTCGCGGCCGTCCGGCCACGGTGCCTGAACGTGTGCCGTCAGGTGCTGCCCTACACACCCGATGCCGAGGACGCCTGCCAGGAGGCGCTGATCAACATCTCGAACAAGATCGGCTCCTGGGGCCGGCAGGGCCGCTTCACCACCTGGATGCACGTCGTCGCGGTCAACTGTGCGCGCACGACGTACCGCCGGATGAAGAACCAGGCGTTCTCCAGCGACGTCCTGCCCCTGGAGAAGCCCGACCCGCGCACCACCAGCGTCATCGCCGGCACCCGGCTCGACCTGCTCGAGGCGATGGAGACCATCGAGCGCGACCACCCGCAGTTCGTCGAGCCCTTGGTCCTGCGTGACGTCTACGGCATGTCCTACGACGACATCGCCCAGCAGCTCGGGGTGCCGCTGGGCACCGTGAAGGCCCAGATCCACCACGGGCGCAAGCTCGCCCGGCCCCTGCTGCGCGGCATCGACTGAGATGCGCACGCTCGGGGTCGTGACCGTGCTCGCACTGGTGGGGATCCTGGCCGCCGGCTGCGGCTCCTCGTCCTCGTCGCCACCCGCACCGCACGTGGCCGGCGCTGCCGGCGACGCGCACACCACGGCGTACGACGCGGCGCGCAGCGACCCGCGCCCGGACACCGTCTACCCCGACGTGGGGTCGCCCGGCGTCGACGCACTGCACTACGCACTCGACCTCACCTGGGACGCCCAGGCGGAGCGGCTGACCGCCAGCGAGACGCTGGTGTTCCGCGCGGTCTCGACGTCCTCTCACGTGCAGCTCGACCTGGCTCGCCAGCTCACCGTGGGCCACGCCTGGCTCGACGGCAAGGCCGTCTCCTTCGAGCACCTGGGCAAGGACCTCCTCGTCGATGTGCCGGTCACCGCCGACAGCCGCCACGTCCTCCAGCTGACCTACGCCGGCATTCCGGAGCCGATCGCCGCTCCCACGGACCGCGTCGACTTCTCCACGACCGGCTGGACCATCGCCCACGATGGCACGGTCTGGACGATGCAGGAGCCCTACGGCGCCTACAGCTGGTACGCCGTGAACGACCAGCCGTCCGACAAGGCGTTCTACGACGTCACGATCCACGCGCCCCAGGGCCAGGTGGGGGTCTCGAACGGCGAGCTGCGGTCACGCACCACCCAGGACGGCCACACCGTGACCCGGTGGCACCTGCCCGAGCCGGCTGCGTCGTACCTGATCACGATCGCGATCGGACACCTCACGGAGACGAAGGTGACCGGGCCGCACGGGCTGCGGATCAGTCTGTGGACGCCGACGGGCAGGCCCGCGATCCTGCGCAAGGTCCGGTATGCGCCGAAGGCCGTGGCCTACGACGAGAGCCTCGTCGGTCGCTACCCCTTCCCGACGCTCGGCGTGCTGGTGGTCCCGTCGGAGAGCGCCATGGAGACGCAGTCGATGGTGACCATGGGCGACCACCCGTACGACCTGACGCGCGACACGATCGTCCACGAGATCGCCCACCAGTGGTACGGCGACACGGTGACCCCGGACGACTGGAGCGACCTCTGGATGAGCGAGGGCATGGCGACGTACCTCGCGGAGGCGAACTGGACCGGCGACCACGGTCCGAAGAGCCGGACCGACATCCTCCGAGGGTGGGCCGCAGACGCCCCGGCGATGCGGAGCAAGTACGGCCCGCCCGCCCACTACCGCCCCGACACCTTCGCCGAGGGCAACGCCTACTACATCCCGGCCCTGATGTGGGACACGCTCCGGCAGCGTCTCGGTGACGAGGAGTTCTGGTCGTTGGCCAGGGGCTGGCTGCACTCCCATCGCTTCACCAGCCAGAACCGCACGACCCTCGCCGCCTGGTGGAGCAAGCAGTCCGGACACGACCTCAGGGGGTTCTTCCACGCTTGGCTGCTCGGACCCGCCGAGCCCCCCTGGCACGCCCCCTGACGCCGAAGGGGCACCTCTCCGGGCCCGAGGGGACAGTTCTCCGGGGCCGAAGGGGCACCTCTCCGCGGCCCAAGGGGCACCTCTCCGCGGCCGAAGGGCCAGTTCTCCCGGACCGAAGGGGCAGTTCTCCCGGAGGAACGTCAGAGATCTACGTCGAACGCGGGCTACATGCGGGGAGAATGGTCACTTCGAGGGCGGAGAAGTGACCCTTCGGCTCAGAAGAGGAGGGCGGAGGCGGGGTCCTCGAGGATGCCGGCGACGTCGGAGAGGAAGCGCGAGCCCTTCTCGCCGTCGATGTGGCGGTGGTCGAAGCTCAGGGCCAGCGTGGTGACCTGACGGATCGCGATCTGGCCGTCGTGAACCCACGGCTGCGGCCTGATCGCACCGATGCACATGATCGCGGACTCGCCGGGGTTGATGATCGGCGTACCGGAGTCGACGCCGAAGACGCCGACGTTGGTGATCGTGAACGTCCCCCCGCTCATCTGTGCCGGCTGCGTCTTCCCGTCGCGGGCGGTCGCGGTCAGCTCGTTGAGGGCCGCGGCCAGGTCGAGCAGCGAGAGCCGGTCGGCGTTCTCGACATTGGGTACGACGAGCCCACGCGGCGTCGCCGCCGCGATGCCGAGGTTGACGTAGTGCTTGTAGACGACCTCCTGGGCGTCGTCGTCCCACCAGGAGTTCATCTCGGGCGTTCGTCGCATCGCCAGCATCACCGCGCGCGAGAGCACCAGCAACGGCGAGACCTTGACCTCGCGGAACTCGCGACGGCCCTTGAGCCGCTCGACGAACTCCATGGTGCGGGTCGCGTCGACCGTCATCCACTCGGTCACGTGGGGGATCGAGAACGCCGAGCCGACCATGGCCTGGCCCATCATCTTGCGCACGCCCTTGATCGGCTCGCGGGTCTCGCGCACTCCGGCCGGGACGTCCTGCGATCCGAGGGCTATGGCGCTCGGATCGTATGACGTCGCGGACGAGCCGGAGGCGGCCTGTACGTCGTCGCGGGTGACCGCGCCGCTCGGGCCCGTGCCGGTCAGCGAGGCGAGGTCTACGCCGAGATCCTTGGCCAGCTTGCGCACCGGAGGCTTGGCGAGCGCCCGCTCGGCACCTGGCGACGCCGGCGCCGACGTCGCGGGGACGGCCGGCTCGTCGGGCATGTCGACGACGTCGGGCGACGCGATGCCCGGCTGGAACGAGCTCTGCACCTGCTGCTGGGTGGCGGCCGCGCTCGCCGACCCGGGGGCGGCGGCGTGGCGCGCCCGGCGTACGGCGCTCCGGTCGGCCTTGTTGCGGCCGACGAGGGACTCCCCCTCACCGCCGCCACTGGCTGCGGGGTTGGACAGGTCGATGGCCGGCTGGGCCGCTGCCTCGGCCGCGCCGGCCCGCTCGGCCATGCCGAGGTAGGGGTCCGACTCGGTCTGCTCGGCGGGCATCTGCTCCGCAGGCATCTGCACGGTGGGCCCCGGCTCGAGGGGGGCGTCGAGCGCGTCGCCGATCGCGATGATCGGGGTGCCGACGGGAACGGTCTCACCCTCGGGCACCATCAGCTTCTGCACGACGCCCGCGAACGGCGACGGCAGCTCCACCAGCGACTTCGCGGTCTCGATCTCGACCACGATGTCGTTGATGGCGATCGTGTCGCCCTCCTTGACCTTCCAGGTCACGATCTCGGCCTCGGTGAGGCCCTCGCCGACATCCGGCAGCTTGAACTCGGCCATGCGGGTTCTCCTCAGAAGTCGAGCGTGCGGTCGACGGCGTCCATGACCCGGTCGAGGTCGGGCAGGTAGTCCTCCTCGATCCGCGAGGGCGGGTACGGCGTGTCGAAGCCTCCCACGCGCAGCACCGGCGCCTCGAGGGAGTAGAAGCACTCCTCGGTGATCCGGGCCGACACCTCGGCACCCAGACCGAGGTTGACGTGGGCCTCGTGGGTGATGACGGCGCGGCCCGTGCGGCGTACGGACTCGAAGACCGGCGCCATGTCGAGCGGCGACAGGGTCCGCAGGTCGATGACCTCGAGCGACTTGCCCTCGCCGGAGGCCGCCTCGGCCGCCTTCATGGCGGTCTTCACGGTCGGGCCGTACGCGAGCACGGTCACATCGCTGCCGCGCCGGACGACGCGCGAGCTGAACAGCGGGTCGGGGGTCACGGAGTCGTCGAGCTCGGCCTTGTCGGCGTGGTACTGCCGCTTCGGCTCCAGGAAGATCACCGGGTCGGGGGCGGCGATGGCCTGCTGGATCATCCAGTAGCCGTCGACCGGGTTGGAGCAGGCGACCACCTTCAGGCCCGGAGTGTGGGCGAACTGTGCCTCCGGCGACTCGCTGTGGTGCTCGACGGCGCCGATCCCGCCACCGAACGGGATGCGGATCACCATCGGGATCGGGGTCTTGCCCTGCGAGCGGAAGCAGAACTTCGCGACCTGGCACACGATCTGGTCGTACGCCGGGTAGACGAAGCCGTCGAACTGGATCTCCACCACCGGCTTGTAGCCGCGCAGCGCCATCCCGATCGCCGTGCCGACGATGCCAGACTCGGCCAGCGGGCTGTCGATGACGCGGTCTTCGCCGAAGGCCTTCTGCAGGCCGTCGGTGATCCGGAAGACGCCGCCGAGCTTGCCGACGTCCTCGCCCATGAGCAGGACCTTGGGGTCGTCCTCCATCGCCTTGCGCAGGCCCATGTTGAGGGCCTTCGCCAGGGTCACCTTCTGGGTTGTCGTGGTCATGCGCGTGCCCCCTCGAAGCTCTCGAGGTACGTCGCGAAGCCCTCGCGCTGGAGGCGCAGCTCCTCGGTCTCCTCAGCGAAGATGTGGTCGAACATGCTCATCGGCTGCGGGTCGGGCATCGCCTTGCAGCCCTCCCGGAGCCGGTGTCCGAGGTCGTCGGCCTCGGCCGCGACCGCGTCGAAGAAGTCCTGGTCGGCGAGGCCGTTGCGCTTGAGGTAGACCTCGACGCGCGCGATCGGGTCCTTGAGCTTCCAGCGCTCGACGTCGTCGGAGAGCCGGTAGCGGGTGGGGTCGTCCGTCGTGGTGTGAGCACCCATCCGGTAGGTGTACGCCTCGACCAGGGTCGGTCCCTGGCCGTCACGCGCCCGCTGCAGCGCCGCCTGGGTCACGGCGTACGTCGCGAGCACGTCGTTGCCGTCGACCCGGACGCCAGGGAACCCGAAGCCGAGAGCCCTTTGGTAGAGCGGGATGCCGGTCTGGCGCTCGATCGGCTCGGAGATCGCCCATTGGTTGTTCTGGCAGAAGAACACCACCGGCGCGTTGTAGGACGCGGCGAAGATGAACGCCTCGTTGACGTCGCCCTGGCTCGAGGCACCGTCGCCGAAGTGGGCGACGACGGCGGCGTCGCGCTCGGGGTCGCCGGTGCCGACGACGCCGTCGCGCTGCATGCCCATGGCGTAGCCCGTGGCGTGCAGCGTCTGCGCGCCGATCACGATCGTGTAGAGGCCGAAGTTGTTCTCTCGGGGATCCCAGCCGCCCTGGTCGACACCGCGGAAGAGGCCCAGCAGCAGCAGCGGGTCGACACCCTTGCAGTAGGCCACGCCGTGCTCGCGGTAGGTGGGGAAGACATAGTCCTGAGGGCGCAGGGCGCGGCCGGCGCCGATCTGTGCCGCCTCCTGGCCGAGCAGCTGAGCCCAGATGCCGAGCTCACCGTGGCGTTGGAGCGCGGTCGCCTCGACGTCGATGCGGCGGGTCAGCGTCATGTCGCGGAAGAAGCCGCGCACCTGCTCGGCGAGCTCGTCGTGGCTCAAGCCGTCGCCGAAGGAGAAGTCGGGATGCTCGACGCGCTCGCCCTCAGGCGTCAGCAGCTGGACCAGGCCCAGAGGGCCGGTGTCGGACGACGGCTGGTGGGCGGGCCCGAAGACCTCCGCGAGGTCGGGGCCGAAGCCGGGCTGGGTCAC
>DATBBE010000030.1:0-5059 GCA_036271155.1 Nocardioides sp.
GCCTGCCGCCAACCCGTTCCGCTCGGAGTTCGAGTGGAAGTTCGTGAACTACGCCCCGATCGTGACGATCGGTGCCTTGATCCTGCTCACGATCTGGTGGGTGACCTCGGCGAGCAAGTGGTTCACCGGCCCGAAGCACACCATCGACGAGGCGGTCCTCGAGGCCTTCGATGACAAGCTGACCGCCGACTGAGGGTGCCTGAGGACACAGCACCCCTGGACCGCCTGGCCTGCCTGGCCGGGCGGTCCTGGCGTGTGGCCGACCTGCCCGGTGGGCTGACCAACACCAACCTGCACGTGCAGGACGACGCCGGCCTCGACGTGGTCGTCCGGTGGACCCGAGGCGACGCCGCGCTGCTCGGGATCGACCGTGAGGCCGAGCACGACAACGCGGTCGCGGCCTACCAGGCGGGCGTCGGTGCAGAGGTCCTCGAGTACCGGCCAGAGCTGGCGTTGACCGTGATCGGCTTCCTCGCCGGCAGGTCGCTGGAGAACGCCGACTTCGAGCAGCCGGCGGTGCTGCGGCGCTCCGCGGCCGCCGTACGCATGCTCCATGCGGGCCCGCGGTTCACCAACGACTTCGACATGTTCGCCCGGCAGGCGGGCTACCTCGAGGTCGTGCGCATGCAGGGCATCTCGCTCCCACAGGGGTACGCCGACCATGCCGAGGCCTGGGCGGACGTCCGCCGGGCGCTGGCGGCCGCACCGCGGCCGATGGTGCCGTGCAACAACGACCTGCTCGCGGCCAACTACATCGACGACCCCGAGTGGAACGGCGCGGGCAAGGTCTGGCTCATCGACTACGAGTACTCCGGGAACAACGACGCCTGCTTCGAGCTGGGCAACACCACCACGGAGTGCGGCTTCTCCGAGGACATGATCGATGCCTGGTGCGAGGCGTACTTCGGCTCCCCGACGCCGGCGGACCGGGCGCGGGTGCGGGTCCAGGCGCTGTGCAGCCAGTACGGCTGGGCACTGTGGGGCTTCATCCAGGAGGCAGCGAGCCCGATCGACTACGACTTCCACTCGTTCGGGATGGAGCGCTACGAGAAGGCTGCCGCGACCTTCCGCGGCGGCGGGCTGCCGCGGCTCCTCGAGCAGGTCGTCGCCGATGGCTGAGCTGCCGTCGCGCGCGCGGGTCGTGGTCGTCGGTGGGGGAGTCGTGGGCTGCTCGGTCGCCTACCACCTGACCAAGCTCGGCTGGTCCGACGTCCTCCTGCTCGAGCAGGGCCGGCTCTCCGGCGGCACCACCTGGCACGCCGCCGGGCTGGTGGGTCCGCTGCGGGCCAGCGAGTCCGGCACCCGCCTGGTGCAGTACTCCGCCGAGCTGTATGCCTCGCTCGAGGCCGAGACCGGCCTGTCGACGGGCTACCGCAACGTCGGTGGTGTGATCGTCGCGCGCACCGAGGACCGGATGACCCAGCTCCGGCGCACCGCCGCGAACGCCGTCGCCTACGACCTCGACTGCGAGCTGGTCGGCCCGGCCCGGGCCCAGGAGCTCTGGCCGCCGATGCAGGTCGACGACCTGCTCGGCGCGATCTGGCTGCCGGGTGACGGCAAGGTCAACCCGGCCGATCTCACCCAGTCCCTGGCGCGGGGCGCGCGACTGGGCGGCGCGACGATCGTCGAAAGGGCCCGGGTGACAGGCTTCGACGTGGAGGACGGGCCGGCCGGGCCTCGCGTGGCCGGCGTACGCACCGAGCAGGGCGACGTCGAGTGCGAGGTGGTCGTGAACTGCGCAGGCCAGTGGGCCAAGGCGCTCGGCGACCTCGCCGGCGTGACCGTGCCGCTGCACTCGGCCGAGCACTTCTACGTCGTGACCGACGCGGTCGAAGGCACCCATCCGGACCTCCCGATCATGCGCGACCCTGACGGCTGGACCTACTTCAAGGAAGAGGTCGGAGGGCTGGTGGTCGGCGGCTTCGAGCCGGATGCGAAGCCCTGGCGCGCCCCGTCGGACCTGCCGTACCCCTTCGAGTTCCAGCTCCTCGAGGAGGACTGGGAGCACTTCTCGGTGCTGATGGAGCAGGCGGTCGTACGGGTCCCCTCGTTGGCCCAGACCGGCATCCGGAAGTTCTACAACGGTCCTGAGTCGTTCACGCCGGACAACCAGTTCCTGTTGGGGCAGGCTCCGGGTCTGCTCGGGTTCTTCGTCGGGGCCGGCTTCAACTCCGTCGGGATCGCCTCGGCCGGCGGCGCCGGCCGAGCCCTGGCGGAGTGGATCGTCGAGGGGGAGCCGACCAGCGACCTGGTGGCCGTCGACGTACGCCGGTTCGCGCCGTTCCACGGAGACGAGGCGTGGCTGCGGTCGCGGGTCGCGGAGATCCTGGGCCTGCACTACGAGGTGCCCTGGCCGTTGCGAGAGCCGGAGACCGGTCGGTCGCAGCGCCTCTCCCCGCTCCACGACCGTCTGGCCGGGCGGGGAGCGGTGTTCGGGAGCCGGATGGGCTGGGAGCGCCCGGTGGTGTTCGGCCCGACCGGCGCCGCGCCCGCGCCGTACACGTGGGGCAGGCCGGCCTGGCTGCCCTGGTGCGTGGAGGAGCAGCGTGCGACCCGCGAGAGGGTCGCGGTCTTCGACCAGACGTCGTTCTCGCTGTACGACGTCTCGGGACCGGGCGCACTCGAGTCGCTGCAGTGGATCTGCGCGGCGAACGTCGACGTCCCCGTGGGCGGTTGCGTCTACACACCGTTCCTGAACGCGCGTGCCACCTACGAGGCGGACCTGACCGTCACCCGCACGGCAGAGAGCTCGTTCCTGCTGGTGTCCAGCTCGGCGACCACGATCCGCGACCTGGACTGGATCCGGCGCCACCTCGCGCAGGGAGCGGACGTGCGGGTGCTCGACCGCACCGACGAGCTCTCGGTGATCGGGGTGATGGGGCCGCACTCCCGGACGCTGATGGACCGGGTCTCCGACGCCGACTGGACAGATCAGGCCTTCCCGTTCGCCACCAGCCGACGGGTCCGGGTCGGAGGGGTCGAGCTCCGGGCCACGCGGATGACGTACGTCGGGGAGGTCGGCTGGGAGCTGGTCGTCCCGGTGGGCGACGCGCTGGCGGTGTACGAGGCGCTCCGAGCGGCCGGCGAGGATCTCGCTCTCGCCGACGCCGGCTACCACGCGATCGAGTCGCTCCGGCTCGAGAAGGGCTACCGCGCCTTCGGTCGCGACCTGAACCCGGACCTCACGCCGGTCGAGGCGGGTCTGGTCTTCGCCACGGCACTGGGCGCGGGCAGCCCGAAGGACTTCCTCGGGAGGGAGGCGCTCCTCACCCGTCGGGACCGGCTGCGCGGGCCGGGGGAGCGCCGTCGGCTGGTGTCGTTCGTGGTCGGCCACCCGGATCCGGATCCCGGTCCCATCGTCTGGGGTGGAGAGCTCGTGCTGCGCGACGGCGAGCCGGTCGGACAGGTCACCAGCGCGGCGTACGGCGCGACGGTCGGTGCGAGCGTGGGGCTCGCGCTGCTGCGGTTCGACCGGCCGGTGCGGCAGGGCGACCTCGATGCGTCGGCCTACGAGGTCGACCTCGCCGGGACGACCTATCCGTTACGGGTGACGTTGCGGGCGCCGCTCTGGGATTCTCCGTAGATCTCCCGGATGACGTCCTCGATGTCGGGCTCCTGGATCGACAGGTCTGCCACGTCGTAGGACGCCGCGACCGCCGAGACGATCGGTGCCGCGCTCTGGTCGGCGGGGAAGGAGAGCCACTGCCGGGGGCCGTCCACCTTGCGCGTCTCCGCGCCCGGCACCGAGATGGCCGGCGCCTCGTCGACGAGGTCCACCACGAGCGTCCGGCGCGACTCGCCCCGTCGGTGCAGGTCGGACAGCGGCCCGTCGAAGACCGCCGTCCCGTGGTCGATCACGATCACCCGGTCGCACAGCGCCTCGATGTCCTGCAGGTCGTGGGTGGTGAGCATCAAGGTCGTGCCCCGCTCGGAGTTGAGGGTGCGGAGGAACTCGCGGAGCCGGCCCTTGCTGATGACGTCGAGTCCGATCGTGGGCTCGTCGAGGTAGAGGATCTCGGGATCGTGCAACAGCGCCGCGGTGATGTCGCCCCGCATCCGCTGGCCCAGGCTGAGCTGCCGGACCGGGGTGTCGAGCAGGTCGCCGAGGTCGAGCAGCTCGACGTACTCGTCGAGGTTGCGGCGGTGGCGGGCCGGCTCGACGCGGTAGATCTTCTGCAGCAGCGCGAAGCTGTCTCGCAGCGGCAGGTCCCACCACAGCGTCGTCCGCTGTCCGAACACCACCCCGATCCGGCGTGCCAGCTGGGTCCGTTGCGCGCTGGGGTCGAGCCCGGCCACGCTCAGGTGACCCGACGACGGCACCAGGATGCCGGTGAGCATCTTGATCGTGGTCGACTTGCCGGCGCCGTTCGGCCCGATGTAGCCCACCATCTCGCCGGCCTCGACCGAGAAGGTCAGGTCGCGGACGGCCAGCACCTCGCTGCGGGTGCGACGGAACGTCCCGGCCCGCTTGCGGACGACGAAGGTGCGGGCGAGGTCGTGCACGTCGATCAGGCTCATGTCGGCCCTCAGCTTCCGGTGGAGGTGTAGTGGCGGACCCCGCGACGCCAGGCGAGAGCGGCGACGGCGAGGCCGAGACCAGCGGCCACGGGGGAGAGCACGCTGAACCATGAGGGCAGGCCGAACGGGTCGGGACGGTCGAGCAGGTACAGGCAGGGGTACCAGTTCACGAACGCGAGCGGCACGACGAACGTCAGCCCCTTGAGCACCTCACGCGGGAAGATCGTCATCGGGTACTGCGTCATCGTGTTGCCCCCGTAGGTGAAGGCGTTGGCGAACTCGGTGGAGTCGACGGTCCAGAACTGGATGCACGAGAAGGCGACGAAGAGCGAGAAGAAGATCACGCAGGCTGACGCCACCATCAACGTCGCGACCGCGAGCTTGGCAGGCGTCCAGTCCACCCACCAGACGCCGTACCCGAAGACCGCGAGCGCCTGGCTGATCCGCCCGAGCCGACGAACCGCGAAGCGGTCCGCACACACCTGGACGAGCAGCGGGACCGGCCGGGTCAGCATCGCGTCGAGGGTGCCGGTGCGGACGT
>DATBBE010000031.1:0-5739 GCA_036271155.1 Nocardioides sp.
CCACGCCTACGCCGGCGAGCACCCGCGGGCGGCCCTGCCGGTCACCTGGGCCGCCCTCGACTGCGTCGGCGGCTGGGCCGGTGACCTCGAGGAGCGGCTCATGGTGCTCGCGCGGATGACCGCGCGCGTCGACTCGCTGCCCGCGATCGGCGAGGAGCACGTCGTGGTCGGCATGGGACGTGGCCGCGAGGGGCGCAAGACGTTCACCTCCTCCACCTTGTACGACGCCCAGGGGCGTGTCGTGGCCAGTGCTGAGCACCTCTGGATCGCCGTCGACCCTGCGGCCTTCGCCTGATGAGCGGTCCCGCCGCGGTGCCGTGGTGGCACGACGCCGTCTTCTACCAGGTCTACGTCCGCAGCTTCGCCGACTCCGACGGCGATGGTCTGGGAGACATCCCCGGCATCACCTCACGTCTGCGCTACCTGCGCGACCTCGGCGTGGACGCCGTCTGGATCACGCCCTTCTACCCCTCCCCGCAGCACGATGCCGGCTACGACGTGGCCGACTACCGCGACGTCGACCCCAGGTTCGGGCGGCTGGCCGACGTCGACGAGCTGCTGACGCGCGCCAAGAGTCTCGGGCTCAAGGTCGTCGTCGACCTGGTGCCCAACCACACCTCCTCAGAGCACGCGTGGTTCCGACAGGCGCTCGCCAGCGCGCCTGGCAGCCCCGAGCGCGGTCGCTACCTGTTCCGCTCCGGCAAGGGACGCGGCGGCGCTCGCTCGCCCAACAACTGGGAGTCCGTCTTCGGCGGCCCTGCCTGGGAGCGCCTCGCCGATGGCGAGTGGTACCTCCACCTCTTCGACACCTCCCAGCCCGACCTCGACTGGCGCAACCCGGAGGTGCCGGCGATGTTCGAGGAGGTCCTGCGCTTCTGGCTCGACCGTGGGGTCGACGGGTTCCGCGTCGACGTCGCGCACGGCCTGTTCAAGGTCGCGAGCCTGCGCGACCAGCGAGGCGTCACCGGTCGGGACGGCGGTGGCGACCTCCCGAGCGACCGCGAGGAGCGCGCGATGGTCGAGCGCACCGTGCAGGACGAGCCGATGTGGGACCAGCCCGAGGTGCACGAGGTGTACCGCTCGTGGCGACGCATCCTCGAGGAGTACGCCGGCGACCGGATGGCCGTCGCCGAGGCCTGGACCCAGACCCCGGAGGCGATGGCCCGCTACGTGCGTCCCGACGAGCTCCACCAGGCCTTCAACTTCGCCTGGCTGCTGGCCCCCTGGTCGGCCTCGGCGTTCGCCGAGGTGGTCCGCGGCACCCTGGCGGCGGTCGGTCTGGTGGAGGCGACCCCGACCTGGGTGCTGTCCAACCACGACGTGGTGCGCCACCCCACGCGCTACGGCGGCGGGCCCCGCGGACTCGCCCGCGCTCGAGCCGCCACGCTGACCATGCTGGCGCTGCCGGGCTCGGCCTACCTCTACCAGGGGGAGGAGCTCGGGCTCGAGGAGGTCGACGTACCCCCGGAGGACCGGCAGGACCCGTACTGGCTCCGCACCGGCAAGCCCGGCCGCGACGGGGCGCGGGTCCCGATCCCGTGGCGAGGCACCCGCTCGCCGTACGGCTTCGGCACGGCGGCGTCGAAGCCCTGGCTGCCGATGCCCGACGACTGGGCGACGCTCACCGTGGCCGCCCAGCGCAAGGACCCGGACTCCACGTGGTCGTTCTACCGCGACGCGCTCCGCGCCCGGCGACGGGTCGCGCACGACGACGACGCGGTGGAGATCGTCGAGGGCCGCTCGACGGTCCTGCACCTGAGGCGCGGCAGCCTCACGGTCGTGTGCAACTGCGGCTCGCGGCCCGTGCGTCTGCCGGCCGGGGAGGTCGTCGTCGCGAGCGGGCCGCTCGAGGAGGGCCTGCTGCCGCCCGACACCGCGGTCTGGCTGGGCTGAGACGGCTGGACGAGGGCCGTCAGCCGTTCTGGTCGAGCGCGGAGTTGTAGCGGCCCAGGCCGGTCACGAACTCGTGGAGATCGTCCTCGGACCACCCGGCGAGCTGCTCCTCGAGCCAGCGCCGGCGATCGCGATCGACCGCCTGCATCCGGTGCACGGCGTCGCTGCTCGCCGAGATCAACATCGCTCGACCGTCGTCCGGGTCGGGCGTGCGGTCGAGCAGGCCGAGCTCGCACAGGTGCTGCACCTGGCGGCTGATCGCACCCTTGTCGACGTTGAAGCGCTCGGACATCACCGAGGATCGCTGCGGGCCGTCGGAGGCGAGGTAGGTCAACATCAGGTACGACGCGGGCTGCAGGTCGGGATGGACCGCACGGGCCCGCTCCCCGATGACGCGCTTGATCCGGCGGATCAGCACGCCGACCTCCTGCTCGAGGCGGCCCAGCTCCACCGCACGAGCGTCGGGCTCGGTCTGGGGCACGGGGTGCTCCCCTCATGTCATCGCGACGGTTGTCCAAGACAACCTTATTCGATGACCAACGTCGCCACCAAGTCTGCGCACATAGTGGCAGAGAAGGGGAGAAATGCAGACGACCCGCAGGTGTGGGCTCTGGTGAGCCCCCTCCAGCCGGACGTGGGCCGGATCACCTACGGGTCGGGTGTCTGCGTTGGAATAGCCAGCAGTACTTCGGGCTGGCCGGTTGCTGCTAGACCGCAGCCACCTCACGCGTCCTATAAGTATTCAACTCTGGACCACCTCCTTTCCCGTGTACGACGACGCTAACCCTACGACCCAAGCGGACTCAACAGGTTTCCGATGCGTGTCGCCCCTCGGTGCGCGCGGTCGGGCGATACTTCGCAGCAGTCTGCACCCGGCGTACGGCGTGTCGGTGTGCCAACTGCTGCGAAGTATCGGGTCAGGCGACGGCGCTCTCCTCGGGGGCGACGAACTGCGCGTTGTACAGCCGGGCGTAGGCACCGTCGGCCTCGAGCAGCGACTCGTGGTTGCCCTGCTCCACGATCGCGCCGTCCTCCATGACCAGGATCAGGTCGGCGTCGCGGATCGTGGAGAGGCGGTGGGCGATGACGAACGACGTCCGGTCGGTGCGCAGCGCCGCCATCGCGTGCTGGAGCAGCAGCTCGGTGCGGGTGTCGACCGACGACGTCGCCTCGTCCAGGATCAGCAGCTCGGGGTCGGACAGGAACGCCCGCGCGATCGTCACCAGCTGCCGCTCCCCCGCCGAGAGGTTGGCGCCGTCCTCCTCGAGATGGGTGTCGTAGCCGTCGGGCAGCGAGTGCACGAAGCGGTCGACGTACGTCGCCTGTGCGGCCTCGAGGATCTCCTCCTCGGTCGCCCCGGGGCGGCCGTAGGCGATGTTGTCGTGGATCGTGCCCTCGAACAGCCAGGTGTCCTGCAGGACCATCCCGATCTGGTCGCGCAGCGCCGACCTCGGCATCGAGGCGATGTCGACGCCGTCGAGGGTGATCCGCCCGGCGGTGACGTCGTAGAAGCGCATGACCAGGTTGACCAGCGTGGTCTTCCCCGCGCCGGTCGGCCCGACGATGGCGACGGTCTGCCCGGGCTGGGCCACCAGGGAGAGCCCCTCGATCAGCGGCTGGTCCGGGTTGTAGGAGAACGACACGTCCTCGAAGCGCACCTCGCCGTGGCGCAGGCCGGCGGCCACCGGGGAGCCGGTCGCGTCCTGCTCCTGCTCCGGGGCGTCGAGCAGCTCGAAGACGCGCTCGGCGCTGGCCACCCCCGACTGCAGCAGGTTGGTCATCGACGCGACCTGGGTCAGCGGCTGGGTGAACTGGCGGGAGTACTGGATGAAGGCCTGCACGTCGCCGAGGGAGATCGAGCCGTTGGCGACCTTGATGCCGCCGAGGACCGCGATCACGACGTAGTTGAGGTTCCCGATGAACATCATCGTCGGCATGATCAGCCCGCTGACGAACTGGGCGCCGAACGACGCCTCGTAGAGCTTCTCGTTCTCCTCGGCGAAGGTCCGCTCGACCTCCTCCTGCCGGCCGAACACCTTGACCAGCGCGTTGCCGGAGAACGTCTCCTCGATGTGGGCGTTGAGCCGACCGGTACGCCGCCACTGGTCGATGAACATGCCCTGGCTGCGCTTCATGACCGCGCCGGTGACGAACATCGTGATCGGCACGGTCACCAGTGCGACCAGCGCCAGCTCCCAGGAGATCGAGAACATGAAGACGACCACGAAGACCACGGTCAGCAGTGAGCTGAGCAGCTGACTCATCGTCTGCTGGAGCGTCTGGCTGACGTTGTCGATGTCGTTGGTGACCCGGCTCAGCAGCTCACCGCGCGGCTGCTGGTCGAAGTAGCTCAGCGGCAGCGCGTTGACCTTGTCCTCCACCTCCGACCGCATCCGGAAGATCGTCTTCTGCACGACGTCGTTGAGCAGGAAGCCTTGGAGCCACGACAGCAGCGACGCCACGACGTACACGCCGAGCACGAGCAGGAGCACATGCCCCACGGCGGTGAAGTCGACGCCCTGACCGACCACGAAGTGCTTCATCGAGGCGACGATCGAGGCCTGCTTGTCATCTCCGTGCTGTCGGAGCCCCTGGACGACCTGCGACTTCGGCGTACCGTCCGGGACCTGGCCGCCGAGCTGCTTGCCGAGGATGCCGGCGAAGATCAGGTCGGTCGCCCGACCCAGGATCCGCGGGCCCAGCGTCATCAGGCCGACGCTGAGCACCGCCAGCGAGATGACCCCGATCGCCTTGTGCCTCTCCGGCCCCATCCGGCGCACGAGCCGCTTGGCGGAGGGCCCGAAGTCGCTGGCCTTCTGCCCGACCATCCCTCCACCGAAGGGTCCGCGTCCGGGACCCGGCCCGGCCTGGATGCGCTCGGTCTCCTTCAGCTTGCCCTCGGTCGAGCCGGTCGAGACCGCCGGCACCTTGTTCTCGTCGCTCATGCCGCTGCCTCCTCCGCGCTCAGCTGGGACGCGACGATCTCCTGGTACGTCGGGCAGGTGTCGAGCAGGTCGAGATGTCGCCCGCGCCCCACGACGACGCCGTCCTCGAGCACGAGGATCAGGTCTGCGTCGCGGATCGTGGAGACCCGCTGCGCGACGAGCAGCACGGTCGCGTCGCGGGTCACCGGTCGCAGCGCGGCCCGCAGCCGAGCGTCGGTCGCGAGGTCGAGGGCCGAGAAGGAGTCGTCGAACAGGTAGATGTCGGGGCGGCGTACGACGGCCCGGGCGATGGCCAGGCGCTGGCGCTGCCCCCCACTCACGTTGGTACCGCCCTGGGTGATGGCGGAGTCGATGCCGTCGGGCATCTCCCGGACGAAGCCGGCCGCCTGGGCGATCTCGAGGGCGGACCACAGCTCCTCGTCGGTCGCGTCGGGCTTGCCGTGCAGCAGGTTCGAGCGGACCGTGCCCGAGAAGAGGTACGCCTTCTGCGGGACCAGCCCGATCATCGACCAGAGCCGCTCGGTCTCGAGGCGGCGTACGTCGACTCCGCCGACCGAGACCGACCCTTCGGTCACGTCGAACAGCCGCGGCACGAGGCTGACCAGCGTGCTCTTGCCGGCGCCGGTGGAGCCGATCACCGCGACGGTCTGACCTGGGGTCGCCTCGAAGGAGAGGTCGCGCAGCACCGGCAGGTCGGCTCCCGGGTAGCTGAACTCCACGCCGTCCAGCCGCAGCGTCCCGGGCTCGGGCGCGTCGGTGACGGGGTCGTCGGGCGTGGGCACCGACGTCGTGGTGTGGAGCACCTCCATGACCCGGTCAGCGCAGACCGCCGACCTCGGGATCATCATCATCATGAAGGTGCCCATCATCACCGACATCACGATCTGCATCAGGTACGTCA
>DATBBE010000032.1:0-5204 GCA_036271155.1 Nocardioides sp.
GAGCACGATCGTGTTGCCACCGGCGAGAGCCGGCGCGATCTTCCAGATCATCATCATCAGCGGGTAGTTCCACGGCGTCACCTGGCCCACGACGCCGATCGGCTCGCGCCTGACCCAGGAGGTGTGGTCGGCCATGTACTCCCCCGCCGACCGACCCTCGAGCAGCCGCGCGGCGCCCGCGAAGAACTTGAAGTGGTCGGACGCGTAGGGCATCTCCTCCGACATCGTGAGGCCGAGCGGCTTGCCGGTGTCCTGGCACTCGACGGCGTTGATCTCCTCGATCCGCTCCTCGATGGCGCGCGCGATGTTCAGCAGCGCGTTGCCACGGTCCTGCGGGGTGGTCTGACCCCAGGTCTCGAACGCGGAGTCGGCGGCGGCGTACGCCCGGTCGACGTCCTCGGCCCCCGACAGCGGCGCCTGTGCGTAGACCTCCCCCGTGGTGGGATCGACGATGTCGTAGGTCTCCCCCGAGGCGCTGTCGACGAGCTCGCCGTTGATCACGTTCTGGAACCGCTGGTCCGCCATGGCGGGAGCGTAACCAAGACGGGTCGCGCCCGACAGTGGCGGACGAGCAAATCAGCAGCCGGAGCCGTCCAGATCGACGGATTTCGTCACCGGGACGGCGCCCGGGTGTCCATCCGCTCCCTATCGATCGGTTCAACCTCGACACCGAACCGCGGGGGGGTTGCGAGCGTCGTACCGTGCGACACCACGAAAGGCTCACCCATGCGCTCTCGGCTCCTCGCACCCGCACTGACGATCGTCGCGGGCCTCGGACTGGCCCTGCCCGGCTCGGCGGCAGTGGCCCGGCAGGCGCCGCTCCCCACCCATGTCAACGACTGCTGGTCGACCGACCGGGTGGCGCCCGTCGTCGACTCCCTCTCCGTCTCCCCCAGCGTCGTCGACACCACCACCTCCGCCATCGTCGAGTACACGGTCAGGGCGCATGACCTCGGCGGTCCGGGACCGAGCACCGGCGTCGGCAAGGTCGAGGTGAGCCTTCACAACAAGGTCGGGGGCGGCGGCGTCGCCGACACCTACCTGACCCGCGGCTCCGACGGGGTGTGGCGCGGCGGGGCCTCCGTGCCGACCGGGCGGACGGGGACCTACGACGCCGAGGTCAGGGTCTGGGACAGATCGGGCGACGGTACCGTCACCCTGCAGACCAGCGAGGTACAGCCGCACTTCTTCGGTGACGTCCTGCAGGCCACGGACACCGCCCCGCCTCCGCCGCACGACACGACCCCGCCGAGCCTGACCGCCTTCCACGTGAGCGCCGGCCAGGTCGACACCCGCAAGAAGGGGCAGATCCTCACGCTCACCGCAACTGCCACCGACGACGTCTCGGGCGTCGCCGAACTGCGGGTCGACTTCCAGCCGAACAACGGCAGCAGCGCGCATCACACCTTGCTGGACCGGGTGGGGACCACTGACGATTTCCAAGGCGAGGCCCGTTTCCGCACCGCCACCGGTGATCACTACGAGGGCCTGGCCGTCGTCGTCAAGGACCTTGCGGGCAACACGGTCGGGTACGGCCGCGGCGGCTTGCGCAGGCTCGGCGTGACACCGCGGATCAGGGTCCTGTCGGGGCCGAAGGACCAGCGGGGTCCGCGCCTCGTCCGGGCGCTCCAGGCCGCCCCTTCGGTCGACGTCCACCAGCACGGGCGGTGGTACCCGGTTCGGCTCCTGATGACCGACCCGCAAGGCGTCGCGTCCGTCTCCGCGCACCTCCGAGGCGAGACCCCGGAGGTCACGCTGCACCGGGTGTCCGGCACGCGGTGGCGCGGTGTGTGGGCCGGGCGCATGCGGGTGCATCGATGCTCGTTCGGCCCCGTGACGGTGCCACTCCACGTCAATGCCACCGACGGGCGTGGAGTCACCCATGGCACGGCGGTGCGTGCGGTCCGCATCCTCTCCCCGGACCGGACGCCGCCCCGGGTCCACGGACTGTGGAGCGTCTCGCCGACGGTGTTCCGCTTCTCCGAGCCCGTCCACGGCATCTCGGCGACGACCGTCGACGCCTACGACAAGAACCTGGACCCGATCTCGGGCACCTGGAAGTGCCGCGACGGTCGGGGCGGTCACTCGCACCGGGTGAGCTGCCGCACCGGTTCGGTCCTGCGGGCGACCTTCTTCCCGGACGTCGCCGGCACCCAGCTCGGCCTCGTCGACTGGGAGCCAGGTCTGCACATCGACGTCCTCGACGCCCACGGCAACCCGATCTACTTCTACACGACCTTCAACCCCCAAGTGATCGACTGAGATGACCATGGGTGCCACACAGATGCACATCGCAGGTCGCGCCGCCCTCATGGCGGCCACCTCGCTCGCTCTGGCCGTGGGTGCACTGACGCTGCCCCAGCCCACAGCAGCCACGGCATCCGCCACACCGCCCACCCACGTCAACGACTGCTGGTCGACCGACAAGGTGCCACCGGTGATCGACTCGTTCGACGTCACCCCGTCGTCCGCCGACACCAGCTCGGGGCCGGTCGAGGTCCAGCTCACCGTCGGCGCGCACGATGTCGGCGGACCCGGGCCGGCCAGCGGCATCGGGGGCATCGAGGTGCTCCTCGGGTCGGCCGAAGGCGCCGACATCCGGGCCCAGCTCAGCCGTGGCTCCGACGGCCTGTGGCACGGCAGTGCGGAGCTGCCGGCCCGGACCACTGCGTCGTACGACGCCCAGGTGCTGGCCCATGACCGGTCCGCACAGGGCACCCTGACCGTCCAGCGCGACCACACGTCGACGCGCAGCTTCCTCGACGTCGTGCAGACGACCGGCGCTCCTCCGCCGAGCAGCGACACCCAGGCACCCAAGCTCACGGAGCTCACTCTCAGCACGAACCTCGTGAACACGCGCCGGCACTCGAAGAATGTCGAGGTCACCGCCACCGTCACCGACGACGACTCCGGGGTCAGCCGGGTCACCATCGGCCTCAACGCCATCGGGAAGCCGTCCAACCAGATCCCGGACCGCTCGGTGACCCTGACCCGGGTCGCCGGCACCGACACCTACCGCGGACGCCTGCACTACCAGCGCTGGATCGGGGACCACTACGACGTCCTCAGCGTGCTGCTCTCGGACGTGGCGGGCAATGGCCGGCGCATGCTGCACCACCGGCTCCTGCTCGATGGGTTCCCGTCGTCGATCGAGATCCTCTCGGGCCCGCTGGACGACCAGGGGCCGCGCGTCGTCCGCGTCCCCCGCGCGGCGCGCACCGTCGACGTACGGCGGCAAGGCCGGTCGTATCGCATCGGGCTGGCCGTGGCCGACCCACAGGGCGTCACGAAGGTGGACGCCATCCTGACCGGCCTCGACCTGAGGTGGGCACACCTCCGCCGCGTCACCGGCTCGGTGACGCGCGGTGTGTGGATCGGGCGCCTTCGCGTACCGCGCTGTGTCCTCGCTCCAGCGACCAGTCACCTCCGTGTCGTGGCGTACGACGGCCACGGTCTGGGCCATGCCACTGCCGCCCGCACCGTGCGCATCCTCTCGCCGGACCACGTGCCACCGACCACGACGCACATCACCTGGCGCGTACGCACGCCGGTCTTCCGCTTCACCGAGCCCGTGCACGGCATCTCGTCGGCGAACGTCCAGGTGTACGACGACGACACGTCGTCCGGCCCGAACCCGATGTCCGGCTCCTGGAAGTGCCGCGACGGCAGAGGGCATCGGGTGAGCTGTCGGACCGGGTCGGTCCTGCGTGCGACGTTCTACCCCGACAACTCCACCACCCGCGTGCCCGGCGTGGTCGACTGGGAGCCCGCGCTGCACCTCGACGTGCTCGACGACCACGGCAACCCGTTCATCCACGCGTCGGCCTCACCCGACATCAACGACTGAGCCACCCCCAGGAGCCATCGACATGCGCACAACCTCCCGGACCTTCGTCGCCCTCGGCGCCCTCACCCTGACCATCGGGATGGGCGGCACGCCGAGCGCCGAAGCGCGCCAGGCTGCAACGGCACCACTTCACGTGAACAGCTGCTGGCCGACCGACAACGGGCCGGTCGTGCTGGACTCGATCGCGTACTCGACCTCGGCAGTCGACGTCACCGACAGCGCGGCCACGGTCCACGTGGTCGTGGACGCGCACGACACAGGGGGGCCCGGCCCCGCGACCGGCGTCGCCTCGATGACGCTCGCGACGTCTCTGGGTCGCGTGCCCCTGCGTCTCTCCGGAGGGCACTGGGTCGGCGCTCTCAGAGTTCCCCACGGCACCGAGGGCACGCGCGTCACCGGTGACCTGTTGGCGACGGATGACGGCGGCCACACCACCGACCTCGACGGCAACGGTCCCGGCGGATATGTCGTCGACATCAGCGACACGACTCCGGACCGCACCGCGCCCCAGCTCGAGGACCTGCGGGTCGCACGGCACCACGTCGACACCACGCACCGGGCTCGGAGGGTCCACGTCACGGCCACTGTCACCGACACCGGCAGCGGGGTGGCCTCCGTCGTCGCCGGGCCCGACTATCCGAACGCCAGGAGCGCCCAGCTGACGCGAGTTCCAGGCACCGACCGCTTCCGTGGGGCTCTCGTGGTCCCACGCTTCGTGGGAGACCACTCGCAGCGCCTCACCGCCAGGGTCACCGACGTCGTGGGAAACACCAAGGTGTGGCGCGCGCACGAGGTGCGGAACGCCGGCTTCGACGCGCTGCTCCAGATCACCTCTGGCGATCCCGACCGGCAGGCTCCCCGGCTGGTCCGGGTCATGCACGCCACCCGACACCTCGACCTCCGACGCCACGACGGCCAGGAGGTCGTCGAGGTGCTGCTCTCGGACAACCGGGGCGTCGGCAAGGCTTGGGTGCTCGTCCAGGGCTTCGCCGGGTCGCATGCGCTCCATCGGGTCTCCGGGACCGCAAGGCGCGGCGTCTGGCGGGCCACGGTCAGGGTCGGCCGGTGCGGAAATGGTCCGGGCACGGGCCACCTTGCGCTGACGGTCATGGACCAGTCGCACCAGTACACCTCCGCAGGCCTCGGGCCGGTACACGTCCGTGCCCTCGACCGCCGGCCCTTCGAGGCCCACTGGGTGGTGCCGCCGGCCAATGCCCTCCTCTTCCGGTTCGACGAGCCCGTGCACGGGATCTCGGCGTCGAACGTGGCGGTCCGGGATCCCCAGCAGGCCACGGTCGCCGGCACCTGGTCGTGTCGCGGCGCCTCCGGCTCGCCCGTCTCCTGCCTGAGGGGCGCC
>DATBBE010000033.1:0-4169 GCA_036271155.1 Nocardioides sp.
GGGGACTATCCCTCAAGCAGGGTCGGTGGTGGTGACCTTGGAGAGGCCACGGGGGGCGTCGGGGTTCAGGCCCAGCCGGCGGGCCAGGGACTCGACGACCAGCTGGGCCGGGACGATCAGGCCGATCGGGGCCACCGGCTCGAGAAGGTCGGGCCCCGGCACGTGGTACGCCGACGCGGCCGCCAGTCCGGCGTCCCCGCCGATGGACACGACGTGCGCACCCCGGCGCCCCAGGTCGTCGGCGAGCTCCACGATCGGTGCCAGCATCGGGCCGTCCTGGGCCGCGACCACCACGGCGGTCAGGCCGGGGCCGACCACCGCGATCGGTCCGTGCCGCAGGTCGGCGTACGACAGGCCGCGGACCGGCCGCAGACACGTCTCCTCGAGCTTCAGCGCGACCTCGAGGGCGGTTCCGAAGACCAGCCCGCGCCCGGTGACCAGCACGTCCTCCGACCCCGAGAACGACTGGGCGAGCATGTCGACCGCATCGGCCACGCCCTCCTCTGCCGCCTCCAGACGGGTCACCTCGGCCGGCACCCGCTCCAGCATCGGCCAGAGGTCGTCGCCGCCGTCGAGGGTCGCGGCCAGGCCGGCCAGTGCCGCGAGCTGCGAGGAGTAGGACTTCGTGGCCGGGACGGCGCGCTCGGCGCCCGCCTGGGTGGTCAGGGGTACGTCGGCCTCCAGGGCCAGCGGGCTGTCCGCGTCGTTGCTGATCGCGATCGTCGCGGCGCCCAGCGACGTGGCCCAGCGCTGGACCTCGACGATCTCCTCGGTGCGGCCCGACTGCGAGACGCTCACCACGAGGGTGTCGCCGAGGTCGAGCCGCGCTCGGTAGTGGGTGGCGACGCTGGGCGCTGCCAGCGCCGCAGAGATCCCGAGCCGGGTCTCGACGAGGTAGCGACCGTAGACGGCCGCGTTGTCGGACGAGCCGCGCGCGACGAGCAGGATCCGGCGCCGGCCGTCCATCGCCCGACGCACCTGCTCGGCCCGTCGGCGTACCTCGTCCAGGGTGGCCGCGACGGCCTCACCCTGCTCGGCGATCTCGCGGCGCATCCAGGTTGGTGACACGAATGGACTATACCAATCTGATGCTCGATTCCGCCGCGCTCCGACCGCGCCGTACGCTAGGCCACTGTCATGAGCACCGCCGAGCCGCGCACCTACGAGGTCAAGACCTACGGGTGCCAGATGAACGTGCACGACTCCGAGCGGCTGACCGGGCTGCTCGAGGAGGCCGGGTACGTCCCCTTCCAGCACAGCCCCGGTGGGGAGCAGACCGGGTATGCGGATGTCGTCGTGTTCAACACCTGCGCCGTGCGTGAGAACGCCGACAACAAGCTCTACGGCAACCTCGGTCACCTTGCGCCGGTCAAGGCCACGCACCCCGGCATGCAGATCGCCGTCGGGGGCTGCCTCGCCCAGAAGGACCGCGCGACGATCACGAAGCGGGCACCGTGGGTCGACGTGGTGTTCGGCACCCACAACATCGGGTCGCTGCCGGTGCTGCTCGAGCGGGCCAGGGTGCAGGAGGAGGCGCAGGTCGAGATCCTCGAGTCGCTCGAGGTGTTCCCCTCGACGCTGCCGACCCGTCGGGAGTCGGCGTACGCCGCATGGGTGAGCGTGAGCGTCGGGTGCAACAACACCTGCACGTTCTGCATCGTCCCCAGCCTGCGCGGCAAGGAGAAGGACCGCCGACCCGGCGACATCCTCGCGGAGATCCGCGCCCTGGTCGACGAGGGCGTCAGCGAGGTCACGCTGCTCGGGCAGAACGTCAACGCCTACGGCGTGGAGTTCGGCGACCGGCTGGCCTTCTCGAAGCTGCTGCGGGCCTGTGGCGACGTCGACGGGCTGGAGCGGGTGCGCTTCACCAGCCCCCACCCGGCCGAGTTCACCGACGACGTGATCGAGGCGATGGCCCAGACGCCGAACGTCATGCACCAGCTGCACATGCCGCTGCAGTCCGGCTCCGACCGAGTCCTGCGGGCGATGCGGCGCTCCTACCGACGCGAGAAGTACCTCGGCATCATCGAGCGGGTGCGCGCCGCGATGCCCGACGCCGCCTTGTCGACCGACATCATCGTCGGCTTCCCCGGCGAGACCGAGGACGACTTCGTGCAGACCCTGGAGGTCGTGAGCGAGGCGCGGTTCGCGGCGGCGTTCACCTTCCAGTACTCCATCCGGCCGGGCACGCCGGCCGCGACCATGCCCGACCAGGTGCCCCCCGAGGTCGTGCGCGAGCGCTATGGCCGGCTGGTCGCGCTGGTCGAAGAGACTTCCTGGGCTGAGAACTCCCGGCTCGTCGGGAAGCGGGTCGAGCTGCTCGTCGCCGACGGCGAGGGCCGCAAGGACGCCGCCACCCACCGGCTCACCGGCCGCGCCCGCGACAACCGCCTGGTCCACTTCACACCGGCCGACGGCATCCGGCCCGGCGACCTCGTGGAGGTGGAGGTCACCTATGCCGCTCCCCACCACCTCGTCGCCGACGGCCCCGCCCTGGCCCATCGGCGTACCCGCTCCGGAGACGCCTGGGAGGCCCGCACGGCCGCCCCGAGCCCGGCGGTCGCGCTGGGGATGCCCACGGTGGGCGCGCCCGCCTGACGCCGAGTCAGCGCAAAGAGGCAGCCGAAACGCGCCGAGTCGTCACCTGCCGACTCGGCGTTCAGGTGCTGCGAGGGTCCTTCGAGGGGTAGCCCGCCTTCGGCTCGATGCCGTCCGGGTTCTCCTCCTCGCCCTGCTCGAACGCTCCGTCGGAGCCGATCAGGTCACCGGCCTGGTCGGTGTGAGGAGGCTCCGAGGTGTCCTTCTCGCCGTCGGTCGAGTGAGTACCGCCCGTCGACCCCACGCGTTCGCTGCTCACGCCCATCGCGCCCGCGGCACGGTCGGGACCGCCGGCGTTCGGACTGGAGTCGCTGAGCTGCGTCGGCTGCTCGTTCCCGGTCCCCTCGTCTGGCTCCTGGCTCATGCCGGCGACTCCTTCTCGGGCTCGCTCGCCCCGTCCGTGGTGGCGCCGTCGCCGGTGTCGTTCGGCTCCGTCACCGCGTCGGGGAGCTGGTCCTTGGCCGTGCTGTTTCCCACGCCACCGAGGTCGGGAACCACCGCGTCGACCTCGTACTCGACGCGCTCGATCGCGTCCACCCCTCCTGGAGGGGGCTCCGCGGGCTCGATCTCGGGAGTCGGCTGATCACCCACGTCGGTCATGGTCGAAACCGTACGTCGTGTACGCCGGCATCCCCACCCCCAGTCGGGTGAGCACGACCCGCTCGTGTGGGACGACCGGGTGGGGGAGGGCATCGAGAGGGAACCACTCGAGCGCCGCACACTTCGCCGGCTCGACGATGCGCGGCTCACCGGTCCACGACCGGCAGCTGAAGAAGAAGTCGATGCGCTCGTCGATCGGGTCGGCGTGCTGGGTGCGCTGCATCGAGGTCAGGAACGTGAGATCGCCGACCTCGACCCCGATCTCCACGCCGATCTCTTCCGTCGCCTCGCGGCGTGCCGCGTCGTACGCCGTCTCGCCACGCTCGACGTGACCCGCTGCTGCGGCCGCCCAGTGTGCGTCCATGTACCCGGTGTTCTGTCGCAGCTGGAGCAGCACCTCGTCAGGGCCGTCGACCTCGTCGACATCGCCGATCTGGTCTGACCTGCGGCCGGCGCGGAGCAGGAAGACGTACGACGCCGGAACGACCCGGAAGCGGTCGAGCACCCCCGTCAGCTGCTCAGCGAGCAGTGTCGCCGTCGCCGGTCTTCTGCTCGGCGATGTCCTGTGCCTTGTCGACCTTGTCGGCGAACTTGCCGCCGGTCTTCTCGTCGACCAGGTCGCCGGCCTTCTCGATGGCTTGGTCGACCTTGTCGTCATGCTCGTCGATGAACTTCTTGGCGTCGTCGAGGAATCCCATGGTGCTCAGGCTAGACCTGTTCCGACGGTTTCGAGACGGTCGCGAAGCGACATCCTCGACCAGCGGCGGGTCAGTGGACCGCGAGCTCCTGCACCAGCCGGATCGCCTGGAACACGGCCGGCAGCCCGAAGACCGCGAGCATGACCCACGCGGCCGCCCGGTGGTAGGTCCGGGACGGGTCGAGCCGACCCGCGAAGTCCAGCAGCGCGCCGTCCGGCACGTGATGCGTGAGCCCGATGCGCCGCGCCTCGTCGGTCATCTGAGCGCCCGGGA
>DATBBE010000034.1:0-22194 GCA_036271155.1 Nocardioides sp.
GCGTGGCCGTCCTCGGGGCGGTCGACGTCCTGCTCTTCGTGTTCCTGGCCGGGCTCATGCACGTGCGCGAGGTGAGCACGGTCGTGGACACCGTCCTACGCCGGCAGCGAGGAAGGCACATGGCCTCCTAGGACTGTCCGAGACTCCTACCATGGGGACCGAGCGACTCGAGGGGGTCAAGCTTTGGTGCAGGAGCACACCCGGCCCGGTGACGTGCTCGCCGACCGGTACCGGCTGACCGACCTGCTCACCGAGAGCAAGGGGGGCCGGTTCTGGCGCGCCTTCGACACCGTGCTCCACCGCGACGTCGCCGTCCACATCATCGCCTGCGACGACGAGCGCTCACCGCTGCTGCGGCAGGCGGCGCGGACGTCGGCGACGGTGCTCGACCGGCGGATGCTGCGGGTGCTCGACATCGACGAGGCCGCCGAGCGTTGCTTCGTGGTCAACGAGTGGGGGTCGGGCACCAGCCTCGACATCCTGCTCGCGGACGCCGGGCCGCTCTCGCCGACCGTGGCGGCATGGATCGTCGCCCAGGTGGCGGACACGCTGGCGCTGGCCCACGACGCGCAGGTAGCGCACGGGCGGCTGGTGCCGGAGAACGTGCTGATCGCCGACGACGGCTCGGTCCGCCTGATCGGCTTCGCCGTGGACGCCGCGCTGCACGGCCTCCCGTCCGGGCGCATCGCCACGGACGTCGCCGACCTCGCCGGCCTGCTGTACGCCGCGATGACCGGCAAGTGGGCGGGTGTCTCGGCGTCGTCGGTGCCGTCCGCGCCGTCGTCGCACGGACACGTGTTGCGCCCTCGGCAGGTGCGGGCCGGCATCCCGCGCACCCTCGACTCGCTGTGCGACCACATCCTCAACCACGGCGGCGACACCGAGGTGACCGCCGCCATGCTGTCGGACTCCCTGAGCGACTTCCTGGGTCCCTCGGCGGCCGCGGCCGAGGCGTGGCTGGCCCGGATCGAGCACCCCCAGCGCGGCGAGGGCCCGATCGTGCTCCCGCCGATGCCGGATCCGCCGGTGCGTGAGGCGCTCCGCTCGCCAGAGGATGCGCCGAGCGCCGTGGAGGACACCGACGATCCCACCGACACCGGTCAGGCCCCGGTCGAGGACGCTCTCGCGACCCAGGCCGGGATGCCGATCTTCCACGACGACACCGACGATGTGACCTGGCTTCGCCACCACACCGACAAGCCGCCGCCTCCGCCGGAGTTCGAGCCCGCGCCCGAGCGACCGCTGTTCGCACCCGACCCGGCGGACGGGCAGCCGCTGCGCCGGCCCCGGGCAGCTCCGGCCGGCCAGGTCTCCGCTGGCGGCGGGTTCTGGCCGTGGGACAGCCCCGGCAGCACCACCAGCAGCGGCGTGCTGCCGGCGTACGTCGAGGAGGACGACGAGGAGGACGACCGCCGACCGCCCGGCACCAGCATGCTCCGGCTCGCGGGCATCATCGCGGCCTGCCTCCTGGTGCTCGTCGCGGTCGTGATCGCCTTCAACCTCGGCCGCGGCAAGACGCCCTTGGGCGCGACCCCGCAGGACACGAGCCAGGCCCCGACGCACACGAGCTCCTCCTCGGGCTCACCCACCGCGAGCCCGATCTCGGGGGTGACCGCCCGCGACTTCGACCCGCAGGGCAGCGACCACTCGGAGAACGCCGACGAGGCCCCGCTCGCCGTCGACGGCAACCCTGCGACGGCCTGGACGACGATGCGCTATCTCCAGCAGTTCGGGGTGGGCGGCCTCAAGTCCGGAGTCGGGCTCGTGCTCGATCTGGGAGCGAGCCACTCCGTGAGCGAGGTCGATCTCACCACCGTCGGGTCGCCCACGTCGGTCAGCGTCTACGTCTCGGCGACCAACCCCGAGAACCTCGTCGGGCTCACGGCTGCCGCCACGGCCGAGGTCACCAGCACCCACACCACCGCCGATCTCGACCAGCCCCAGACCGGCCGCTACGTCGTGGTCTGGCTCACCAAGCTCCCGGCGGTGGCGGGAGGTTTCCGCGGCGGCATCGCCGAAGCGGTGGTCAAGGGTGGCTGACGACAGTCCGACCGACCCGTCGGACGCCGAGCTCCTGGCGGCTCACGTCGCCGGTGACCCCGATGCGTTCGCGATCCTGTTCAAGCGCCATCGTGACCGGCTCTGGGCCGTCGCGGTGCGCACGACGGGCAACCCGCACGACGCCGCCGACGGTCTGCAGGACGGCCTGGTCTCGGCGTACCGGCGAGCCGAGACGTTCCGCGGCGACTCCGCGGTCACGACCTGGCTGCACCGGGTGGTGGTCAACGCCTGCCTGGACCGGCTCCGGGCGGCGAAGGTGCGCCGCACCGAGGCGCTGCCCGACGACCTCGAGGATCGGGGTGACCGTGGCTCGGCCCACACCGCGAGCGGAGAGCGCGACGACCCCGAGCTGGCGGCCATCGCGGACGAGCGGCGCCGAGCCCTCCTCACCGCCCTGGCCAGCCTCCCCGCCGAGCAGCGGGCCGCGCTGGTCCTGGTCGACATGGAGGGCCACTCCGTCGCCGAGGTGGCCACCATGCTCGAGTGCGCGGAGGGGACCGTGAAGTCCCGTTGCTCCCGGGGTCGCGAACGGCTCGCGGCGCTGCTGCGCGACCGCTTGGCGGAGTCGCCGACGACCCCGCGTGACCCACCTCACGCGGAACCCGACGGCGGGCACGCCCGTCCCATCGTCGAGACCCGAGAAGCCCGAGAAGGAGGTGCCCCGTGACGGACGAACCCGACGGCCACGCGGAAGTACGCCGACTCCTGGCCGAGGCGCGGCTCACCGAGCCGATGCCCGACGACGTCGCCGCCCGGATGGACGACGTGCTGGCGGGACTGGCAGACATCACACCCGTCCGCGACGCTCCGGATGCCGAGGTCGTCTCTCTCGCGTCTCGCCGCCGGCGCCGGATCGCCGGTGGCCTGGTGGCGGCCGCCGCGGTGGTGGTCGGTGCGGTCCTGGTCGCTCCGCACCTGTCGTCGAGCAGCTCGTCCGCCGGGTCGGAGGCCGGCGGGGTCGCCGGGCCTGCGGCCAGCCGCTACTCCGGACACGACACGGGCAAGAATCAGGGTCACACCAAGAGCCTCGCTCCCCAGGCGGCGCTCCCCTCGACCGTCACCCGCGACGGCCGCGTCCTAGTGCGTCCGGGCCACTTCTCGGCCGACGCGCGCGCGGTCCAGCGCCAGCTGCGGCGCAACAGCATCTCGGCCTTCGACTCCCTGCAGACCGTCCAGTGCGCCGACGTCCCCCGGGGCGGCGAGGGCTTCGCCGCGGAGTATGGCCGCGCCCCTGCGGCACTCGTCTTCCACCCGGTCCGAGGGGGCTCCCAGGTGGTCGAGCTGTACGTGTGCGGCTCCGCGAGTCCGCTCCGGTCGGCGACCCTGCCGGCGCCCTGACCAGGGGAATCCAGGTCGCCTACGATGCGTTGTACCGGCTGGTCGTACGTCCCGCCGGTGACCCGACCAGTCCTCGACCGGCAGCTGGGAGCCCCACATGTCGCAGTCCACGTCCGCCGAGGACGTCGTCCGCAACGTCATCGTCGTCGGATCCGGTCCGGCGGGCTACACCGCCGCGGTGTACGCCGCCCGAGCGTCGCTGCATCCTCTGGTCTTCGAGGGGTCGGTGACCGCCGGCGGTGCCCTGATGAACACCACCGAGGTGGAGAACTTCCCGGGCTTCCGCGACGGCATCATGGGCCCGGTCCTGATGGACGAGATGCGCGCCCAGGCCGAGCGCTTCGGCGCCGAGCTGGTGGCCGACGACATCGTCTCGATGGACCTCACCGGTGACATCAAGGTCGTCAAGACCGCCACCGACACCTACCGCGCCCGAGCCGTGATCCTGGCCACGGGCTCGGCGTACCGCAAGCTGGACCTGCCGCGCGAGGCGGAGCTCTCCGGGCGTGGTGTCTCGTGGTGTGCGACGTGCGACGGCTTCTTCTTCCGCGACCAGCACATCGCGGTCGTCGGTGGCGGCGACTCCGCAGTCGAGGAGGCGACCTTCCTGACCCGCTTCGGCAGCAAGGTCACGATGATCCACCGGCGAGGTGAGTTGCGCGCGTCCAAGATCATGCAGGAGCGCGCGTTCGCCGACCCGAAGCTGGAGATCATCTGGGACTCCGAGGTCGCGGCGATCCACGGCGACGATCGGCTGGAGTCCATCACGCTGCGCAGCACCAAGGACGGCACCGAGAGCGAGCTCCCGGTCACCGGCCTGTTCATCGCGATCGGCCACGACCCCCGCTCGGAGCTGCTCAAGGGGCAGGTCGACCTCGACGACGACGGCTACGTCGTGGTGCAGCACCCCGCCACCGAGACCAACCTGACCGGGGTCTTCGCGTGCGGTGACCTGGTCGACCACCACTACCGGCAGGCGATCACCGCGGCCGGCACCGGCTGTGCCGCGGCCCTCGACGCCGAGCGCTACCTGGCCGACCTGGACCACGCGGCGGCCACCGCCTGACCCGTTGGCCGCGCCTGCGACAGGGGAACAAGTGTCGGCGGCATGATGTTGACTCAGGTGACAGCCCGCCCACAGGTGCGCTGTCCACCGAACTAGTGGAAGGAACTCCCGTGGCGAACCTCTCTGCGGTCACCGACGCCGACTTCGAGACGACGGTGCTCAAGTCCGACAAGCCGGTCCTGGTGGACTTCTGGGCCGAGTGGTGCGGTCCGTGTCGCCAGGTGGCTCCGATCCTCGACGAGCTCGCTGCCGAGCACGGCGACAAGATCACGTTCGTGAAGATGAACGTCGACGAGAACCCCGTGGTCCCCTCGTCCTACCGCGTGACCGGCATCCCGACGATCAACGTCTACCAGGGCGGCGAGGTCGTGAAGTCCATCGTCGGCGCCAAGCCGAAGTCCGCGCTGCTGCGTGAGCTCGAGGAGTTCATCGGCTGATCTCCCTCCAGAAGGGGGTCAGGAGCGGGTCGTCGTCCGCGGATGGTCGGCCCGCGCCTTGGGCGCGGGCCGCACGGCTCCGAGCAGCCGCTCGAGCGCGCCCTCGAGCTCCTCACGCCACGACAGGGTGGTGCGCAGGTCCATCCGCATCCGCGGGGTCGTGGCGTGGGCCCGCTGGGTCTTGAAACCGACGCTGGTCAGGAAGTCGACCGGTGTGACGCAGCTGCGCACACCAGGGCGCCCGGGGCCACGGGTGTCTCCGAAGGCCTCCACCGCCGAGATCCCTCCGCGCTCGATGAGGTCGCGGGCCATGCCCTGGATCAGCATCCGGCCGAGCCCGCCGCCGCGCGAGCCGGGCTCGACGTACACGGCGGAGAGCAGGACGGCGTCGGTCGACACCGGCGCGGTCGGGAAACCGCCTGCCCCGGGCAGGTACGCCGGTGGGGCGTACAACGCGTAGCCGACCGCGCGGTCGTCGACCAGCATCACACGTCCGCAGGAGCCCCAGTCGCGCAGGACCGCGGACATCCAGGCCTCCTTCTCGGCGGCCGGCTCGTCGACACGTCCGCGCCGCACCGGGTCGAGCTCCCAGAAGACGCAGGACCGGCAGGGCCCGTCGAGCTCGGCGAGATGGTCGAGCGTCATCCGGACGACCTTGCGCGACATGACACACATCGTAGGCGCCCATCGGGCCCTGCGAGGATGGTCGCGTGCGCCGGATCCGTCAGAGCCAGAAGCTGCAGCACGTGCGCTACGACGTGCGTGGCCCGATCCTGGTCGAGGCCCAGCGGCTCGAGGCCGAGGGCCACCGCATCCTCAAGCTGAACATCGGCAACCCGGCGCCGTTCGGCTTCGAGGCCCCCGAGGCGATCGTGACCGACATGGTCCACCACCTCCCGGAGGCCCAGGGCTACAGCGACAGCCAGGGCATCTACCCGGCCCGCACCGCCGTCGCGCACTACTACCAGGAGCGCGGGCTGCGCGACGTGACCGTCGACGACGTCTACATCGGCAACGGTGTCTCGGAGCTGATCTCGATGGTGCTCCAGGCCTTCGTCGACGACGGCAACGAGATCCTCGTGCCGGCGCCCGACTACCCGTTGTGGACCGGCGCGGTCACCCTGTCCGGTGGCACCCCGGTGCACTACCGCTGCGACGAGACCCAGGGATGGGACCCGGACTTAGCCGACGTCGAGGCCAAGATCACCGAGCACACCCACGCCCTCGTCATCATCAACCCCAACAACCCCACCGGTGCGGTCTACAGCGAGCAGACGGTGCGCGGCCTGGTCGACATCGCCCGGCGTCACGACCTGGTCGTGATGGCCGACGAGATCTACGAGAAGATCCTCTACGACGACGCGGTGCACCACCATGCGGCGACGTACGCCGGTGACGACGTGCTCTGCCTGACCTTCAGCGGGCTCTCGAAGGCCTACCGCGTCTGCGGCTACCGCGCCGGGTGGGTGATGATCTCAGGACCCCGCGAGCTGGCCACGGACTTCCTCGAGGGCCTCACCCTGATCGCGAACATGCGGATGTGCGCGAACGTCCCGGCCCAGCACGCGATCCAGACCGCCCTCGGCGGCTACCAGTCGGTCGGAGACCTGACCGCGCCCGGTGGCCGCTTCCACGAGCAGACGATGCTGGCCGACCGGCTCCTCAACCAGATCCCCGGCGTCACCTCCGTGCGGCCCCGGGGGGCGCTCTACTGCTTCCCGAGGCTGGACCCCGAGGTCTACGCGATCGACGACGACGAGGCGTTCGTGATCGACCTGCTGCGCGCCGAGCGGATCCTGGTCACCCACGGCACCGGCTTCAACTGGTTCGACCCCGACCACTTCCGGCTGGTCACGCTGCCCGACGTCGACGTGCTCGAGGAGGCGATCGGCCGGATCGCCCACTTCCTGGCCGGCCGCCGCACGTAGGCTCGCCGGATGGCCGAGCTCGTCTACTCCTCGATCATCCGGATGGCCAAGCTCGGCTTCCGCACCCTCGGCCAGCGCATCGACGTGACGGGGCTCGAGCACATCCCGCGCACGGGCGGCGCGCTGCTCGCGGTCAACCACGTCGGGTACGTCGACTTCGTCTACGGCGGTGTGGCACCGGACCGGGTCGGGCGGCGGGTGCGGTTCATGGCCAAGCGCGAGCTCTTCGACCACCGGGTCACCGGTCCGGTGATGCGGGCCTGTGGCCACATCGAGGTGGACCGGTCCGACGGCGAGTCCTCGTTGGCGGTGGCGGGACGTCATCTGGCCGACGGCGAGCTGGTGGGCATCTTCCCGGAGGCGACCATCTCGCGAGCCTTCGAGATCAAGGAGCTGAAGACCGGGGCGGTCCGGATCGCCGCCGGGACCGAGGTGCCGCTGGTCCCGCTCGTGCTCTGGGGCACCCAGCGGATGATGACCAAGGACCAACCCCGCGACCTGTCTCGGGGCACCGCGATCACGATCTGCGTCGGCCCACCCGTGCCGGTCACCGGCGAGGATCCGGTGGCCGAGACGGCCGTCCTCCGGACCACGCTGCAGGGCCTGCTGGCCGAGGCGATCGGCTCCTACCCTCAGCACGAGGAGGGTGCCTGGTGGGTGCCGGCGTCGTTCGGTGGCACCGCGCCGACCCTCGCGGAGGCGGCCCGGCTGGACGCCGAGGAACGCCGGGTGCGGGCACGTCGCCGGACAGCCAAGGCCTCCTGACCTGGGCGTTCGGCCTTTTTGTCGACAAAGCGACTTATCGCTTCATCGCTCAAGCGACTCGCTCGTCGAGCTCCGGAGACAGCGTCAGATCGGGCGGTCGGTTCGGTTGCGCGGGTCCATGATGTCGACGATCCGGCGCAGGTCGTCCAGCGACGCGAACTCCACGATGATCCGGCCCTTGCGCTGTCCGAGGTCGACCTTCACCGAGGTCTCCAACCGGTCGGAGAGCCGCTCGGCGAGGTCCTGCAGGCCCGGCGCCGTCGGCTTGCGCCGGCGGGTCTGGGTCTGCGTCGAGCCGGTCTCTCCGACCGCCACGATCTCCTCGAGCCCCCGGACGCTGATGCCCTCCGCGACCACTCGGGACGCGAGCCGGTCCTGCACGTCGGGGTCCTCGACCGAGAGCAGCGACCGCGCGTGCCCGGCCGAGATGACCCCGGCCGCAACCCGGCGCTGGACCGCCGGCGAGAGCTTGAGCAGCCGGATCGTGTTGCTGATCTGCGGCCGCGAGCGACCGATCCGCGAGGCCAGCTCGTCATGGGTGCAGGAGAAGTCTTCGAGCAGCTGCTGGTAGGCCGCCGCCTCTTCCAGCGGGTTCAGCTGGGACCGATGGAGGTTCTCCAGGAGGGCGTCGCGCAGCATGTCGGCGTCGTCGGTCTGGCGCACGATCGCGGGGATCGTCTCCAGCCCGGCCTCCTGGGCGGCGCGCCAGCGGCGCTCCCCCATGACCAGCTCGTAGGACTCCGCACCGCTCCGCCGGACCACGACGGGCTGGAGCAGGCCGACCTCCTGGATGGAGTGGACCAGCTCGGCCATGGCCTCTTCCTCGAAGACCTGGCGAGGCTGCACCTGGTTCGGTGAGACCTGGCCGATCGGGAGGTCGGCGAAGTACGCACCGGCCGGTGCGGCGACATCGGTCGCGACCCCGCCACTCGGCGCCTCCATCGGAATGAGGGAGCCCAGCCCACGCCCCAGCCCTCGCCGCTGGCGATCCTGCGTCATCTCGGTGCCCCCTTCGCAGCCATCTCCTTGGCCGCCTCCAGGTAGGAGAGGGCGCCAGGCGAAGCCGGGTCGTAGGTCATCACGGTCTGGCCGTAGGACGGCGCCTCCGAGACCCGGACCGACCGCGGGATCGCGGTGCGTAGCACCTGGTCGCCGAAGTGGTCGCGGACCTCCTGGGCGACCCCCGAGGCCAGCCGGGTGCGACCGTCGTACATCGTGACCAGGATCGTGGAGACCACCAGGCGCGGGTTGAGATGCGCTCGGACCATCTCCACGGTCTCGAGCAGCTGGCCCAGCCCTTCGAGCGCGTAGTACTCCGCCTGGATGGGGATCAGCATCTCGTCGCCGGCGACCAGCGCGTTGAGTGTCAACAGCCCCAGGGACGGCGGGCAGTCCACGAACAGGAAGTCGTAGCGGTCCTCCCCCGCCTCCTCGGCGGTGCCGACGCGAGGATGAGCCACGATCGCGCGCCGCAGCCGGTTCTCCCGGGCGACGACGCTGACCAGCTCGATCTCGGCTCCCGCGAGGTCGATCGTTGCCGGCACGACGTCCAGCCGCGGTAGGTCCGGCACGGGCGAGGACAGGTCGGCCAGGTCGGCACCGTCGACGAGCGCGTCGTACGTCGAGGGTGCTCCCCGCTGATGGTCCACGCTGAAGGCCGTGGAGGCGTTGCCCTGCGGGTCAAGGTCGATCACGAGGACTCGCTGCCCCAGTTGGGCCAGCGCCGCGGCGACGTTGACGGTGGTCGTCGTCTTGCCGACCCCGCCCTTCTGGTTGGCCACCACGACGATGCGGGTCGCGTCGGGACGCGCCATCGGTGCCCGGTTGGCGGCCGCCTGGCGGGCCCGGATCGTGTCCTCGACCATGCGCGCCAGCGGGGTGCTCTCATCGTCGAGGTCGGCACCGGCTCCTGCCAGATCGCCCGCGGTGCGGATCACCCTTGCGTGAGCGATCGCATCCACCGCCTCGGGTGCGATCGGCTCCACTTCGTCGGTGGTTTCACGTGAAACATCCACCTCCGCGGGTGGGCCTTCCAGATCCGGACTAGTTCCACCGGACTGTGGATAACTAGGGGAGTTCTGTGGATGCGCACGCTCAGCGGGCCACCCCAGACCGGTGGAAAACGTTGGAGCCCGATCTACCTCCGGCCACCCGAGGCCGGTCCCCGTATCGCTCGCCGCCCCCGCGGCCGAGTCCTGAGTCACGCGTGTTCCCTTCCCCGTCGACGAGCGTTCGACGACCGCCAACCTATCCCCGAATCGACCTCGCGGACCACTCGGACCACGGTCGTCACCGAAGAGCCCGGGACTGACGATGTCACGACCTCCGCGCGGGCACGCCACCGGTCCAGCTCTACCCCCGAGTCCGCGATCTCCGCGGCCGCGGACGAGCCCTTCATGGCGAGCAGCTGACCACCCTCGGCGACCAGCGGCATCCCCCAGCCCAGCAGCTTCGGAAGGGCTGCCAGAGCCCGGGCGGTGACCACGTCGAAGCGGGACCGGCACTCCTCCGCTCGGCCACGCACGACCTCCACGGAGCCGAGCCCCAGCTCGGCGCACGCCTCCTCGAGGAACGCCACCCGGCGGGCCATCGGCTCGATCAACGAGACCCTGAGGTCGGGTCGCGCGATCGCCAGCACCAGGCCCGGTAACCCGGCGCCCGAACCGAGATCCGCCACCGAGGCACCCTCCGGCACCAGTGGCCCCACCAGGGCGCAGTTCAGCAGGTGGCGGTCCCAGAGTCGCGGCACCTCGCGCGGTCCGATCAAGCCGCGCAGGACGCCCTCGGTGGCGAGCAGCTCGGCGTACCGCACCAACAGGCTCAGGCGATCGGGAGCGACGACCTGCGCCACGACAGCGGCATCGGGAGCCGGGACTGTTTCACGTGAAACATCGTCTGCTCCGGCCATCAGGCAGGCAGGACCACCACGTAGCGACGCGGCTCGACACCCTCGGACTCCGAGGACAGGCCGGCGGCGGCCACGGCATCGTGGACCACCTTCCGCTCGAACGGCGTCATCGGGCGCAGAGCCGCGCGCTCGCCGGACTCCTTGACCTCGGCAGCCGTCGTGGCCGCAAGGGCCTCAAGCTCGAGCCGTCGTGCGGCCCGATGGCCCGACACGTCCAGCATCAGCCGGGACCGCTCTCCGGTCTCGCGATAGACCGCGAGGCGGGTCAGCTCCTGGAGGGCGTCGAGCACCTTGCCCTGATCGCCGACGAGCTGCTGCAGATCGGCTCCCACGATCGACACCACGGCTCGCTCGCCCTCGACATCCATGTCGAGGTCGCCGTCGAGGTCCGCGATGTCCAGGAGCTCCTCGAGGTAGTCGGCGGCGATGTCGCCTTCCTGCTCGAGTCGGTCATGCAGCGACGCACCGGTCTCAGTGGTCTCAGGGGTCCCAGTGGTCTCGTCGGTCTCCGTGCTCTCGTCGGCTTCGGTCACCGCCTCGGCCTCGGTCTCGGCGCCGGTCTCCTGCTCGGTCTCGCTCATGCTGTCTTCCCCTCGGTCGTGCCGTCGTCATCGTCGCGCTGAGCGCCTCCGGGCTTGGCGCCACCGGTGCGCTTGCGTTGCTTCTTGGACTGCCGCTTGGGCTGTTGCCGCGGCTGCTTGGGCGGCTCGATCGCCTCGGTGGCCGCCGGACCGTCAGCCGTCAGTGGCTCGTCCACCGCGACCCCTTTGGCCCGGTCACGCTTGAGCTTGGCGTCGAACGCCGGCGTACCCGGCGCCGGGTTGCGCCGGATCACGTAGAACTGCTGACCCATGGTCCACAGGTTCGTCGTCGTCCAGTAGAAGAGGACGCCGATCGGGAACGCGATGCCGCCGACCGCGAAGACCACCGGCAGCACGTAGAGCAGCATCTTCTGCTGCTGGGCGTACTGACCGCTCATCGCGTCCGCCGGCATGTTCTTGCTCATCAGCTGGCGCTGCGTGGTGAAGGTCGTGGCCGTCATCGCGACGACCAGGATCGCCGCCAGGATCATGACGCCGGTCAGCCGGGGATCGGTGGTGCCCGGGTTGAAGGGCTTCAGGAAGGTCGCGGCGATGGGGAGGTGCCCGAACAGCCTCGCGTGACCGAAGCTGACTGCCTCGGAGTGTGTCAGGAACCCGTTGGAGTGCTGGTACTTCGCCGCCTGGTCGAGCAGGCGGAACAGCGCGATGAAGACGGGCGACTGCACCAGCAGCGGCAGGCACGAGGCGAACGGGTTGGTGCCGCTCTCCTTGTACAGCGCCATCGTCTCCTGGGCGAGCTTCTCCCGGTCGTGGCCGTACTTCTTCTGCAGCTCACGCACCTTGGGCTGGATCAGCTGCATGTTCCGGCTGGCGTTGATCTGCTTGACGAACAGCGGGATCAGCGCGGCCCGGATGACGAGGGTCAGGCCGACGATCGACAGGACCCAGGACGCCCCGCCCGTGGAGGGCAGGACCAGGCTGAACAGCTCGTGGAACCCGAGGAGCACCGCGGAGATCGCGTAGTAGAGCGGCGTGAGGATGAAGTGGCCGATGGTGCCGAGGGCATGCACGGGTCAGGCTCCTTGGGTGGGAGTGGTGCGAGTGGGCACACGACTGGGCACACGACTGGGCACCGGGTCGAACCCGCCGGCAGCCCACGGGTGGCAGCGCAGCAGGCGACGGCCGGCCAGCCAGGAGCCGCGCACAGCGCCGTACTCCGTCACGGCCTCCAGGGCGTAGGCCGAGCAGGATGGGTGGTAACGGCAGACCTGGCCGTAGAGAGGACTGATGAGAAGGCGGTACAGCCGGAGCAGACCGATCAGCAGGTAGCGCATCTGGTCAGCTCACCGTCCCGGGCCCGGAGAGGACCCGCTGGAGACAACGGTCGAGGTCGGCGCCGAGTTCCTGGTAGGTCGCCCGGCCGGCCGGCTCGAGCGCGCGGACGACCACCTCGCTGCCCGCCGGAAGCTCGTCGAGCCGCTCACGGCACAGGTGGCGGAGCCGGCGCTGAACCCGATGACGCAGCACGGAGTTGCCGACCGCTCGGCTGACAACGAGACCGACCCGAGTGCACGCTGCGTCGTCCGTCGTGTCGTCCGTCGAGGCCACGAAGTGGACGACGAGCGTGTCGCTCCCACTGCGACGACCCCGGCGCGAGACACGGCGCAGGTCGTCACCACGGGTGAGACGGTGAGGCGCCGGTAGCACGGACGCGAGGGCACGGGGGCGACAACGAGGCGGTCGAGCCGGCGGCTCAGACGGCCAGGTTCTTGCGGCCCTTGCGGCGACGCGCGGACAGGATGGAACGCCCGGCACGGGTGCGCATGCGCAACCGGAAACCGTGCACCTTGTGGCGGCGGCGGTTGTTCGGCTGGTAGGTACGCTTCGTCACGTTTGGTCTCCGATGGGTCTGGGGCGGTCACGCCGGTGCTCCGGTCAGATCGCCCGATGCGTCGGACGGCGCTGATCGAAACCGAGAAAGGTCTGCGGTTTCGACCGGCACCGCCCACCCACGCACTGCCACCCCAGGGCTGCGGGCAGGCGTTGCGTGGACATGCGGCACCCGTCGACACCGGGTGACCGAGAAACGGTACGCGCGGCCGCTCCGGCAGGTCAAATCACCCGTTCGTCGGAGGTCGGGAACCTGTGGATAGCGCCTTGCCCGAGTCGTCCTCGCGGCGTTATGTTCGGACCTCGTCGAGTTTCCCCTCGTTCGCCTCAGCCCTTCCCTGCAGCTGTGTCGGCGCCGTCGTCATCGGCCCCCTTTCGGGCCTCTGACCTGCGGTGATCCGGATCTCTGTCGGTCTGCGTGAACGTCTCGGCAGGCTGTTTCCACAATCTGGCAGCCACGTTCACAAGGTGTGGACAAACCTGTGGAACCACGCGCGACGAGCAGAGAGCAGAACCACCTGTGGACAACGACTCCGACCTCACCTCCGCCTGGCAGCGCGTCATCGACGAGCTCCAGCCGAACCAGCAGGCGTGGGTCAAGGCGAGCGAGCCGACGGGCTGGCACGGCAACACCGCGATCATCGCGGTCGGAGACGACTTCACCCGCACCCAGCTCGAGGGACGGCTGCGCGGCCAGCTCGAGGACGCGCTGACCGAGAGCTTCGGCCGCGAGATCCGGCTCGCGGTCACGGTCAACACCGCGCTGACCGACGGCATCCAGCAGGCTCCACCGCGTGATGAGTCGACGAGTCCATCCATCGATATGTCGACAGATCACCATGTCGCCCCCGTGTCCCCGCTCCCGCACGCGACGATGCGCCCGAGCACCGGGGAGACCCGCCTCAACCCCAAGTACGCGTTCGAGACCTTCGTCATCGGATCGTCCAACCGCTTCCCGCACGCCGCCGCGGTCGCGGTCGCCGAGGCGCCGGGCAAGGCCTACAACCCGCTGCTGGTCTACGGCGACTCGGGCCTGGGCAAGACCCACCTGCTGCACGCCATCGGCCACTACGTCCGCTCGCTCTACAACGGCGCCAAGGTGCGCTACGTGTCGAGCGAGGAGTTCACCAACGAGTTCATCAACGCGATCCGCGACGACCGGCAGGACCGTTTCAAGCGGCGCTACCGCGACGTCGACGTGCTGCTCATCGACGACATCCAGTTCCTGGAGGGCAAGACCCAGACCCAGGAGGAGTTCTTCCACACCTTCAACACCCTCCACAACGCCAACAAGCAGATCGTCCTCACCTCCGACCGCGCGCCCAAGCGGCTCGAGGCTCTCGAGGACCGGCTCCGCAACCGGTTCGAGTGGGGCCTGATCACCGACGTCCAGCCGCCCGACCTCGAGACGCGCATCGCGATCCTGCGCAAGAAGGCCGCGATGGACCGGCTCTCGGCGCCGGCCGACGTGCTCGAGTTCATCGCCAGCAAGATCCAGACCAACATCCGCGAGCTCGAGGGTGCGCTCATCCGGGTCACGGCCTTCGCCAGCCTCAACCGCCAGGAGGTCGACATGACCCTGGCCGAGATCGTGCTCAAGGACCTGATCCCCGAGGGCGGCGAGCCGGAGATCACCGCCGCCCTGATCATCGCCCAGACCGCGGCCTACT
Source organism: Nocardioides sp. (assembly GCA_036271155.1). Classification (GTDB taxonomy): domain Bacteria; phylum Actinomycetota; class Actinomycetes; order Propionibacteriales; family Nocardioidaceae; genus Nocardioides. The sequence continues at coordinate 14,606 of DATBBE010000034.1, forward strand.
TCGGGCTCTCGATCGACGACCTGACCGGCCCCAGCCGCGGCCGACACCTGGTGATGGCCCGTCAGATCGCGATGTACCTGTGCCGTGAGCTGACCGATCTCTCCCTGCCCAAGATCGGCGCCCAGTTCGGCAATCGTGACCACACCACGGTGATGTACGCCGACCGCAAGATCAACCAGCTGCTCGCCGAGCGGCGCGCGGTCTTCAACCAGGTCAGCGAGCTCACCAACCGCGTCAAGCTCCAGGCGCGATCCGCCTGAGCGGCGCCTGGCGGTCCCGAACTACACGGCTGCAAGATGTGGGCAGCGGTGTGCGCCAGCCCGGCGCGTCGTCCACAGGGGCTGTGCACGGGTCTGCGTCGCGTGCCGACGACGTCGAGCTCCACCACAGGACCTGTGAGATTCCCACCGCTCGATCCACAGGGCCTGTGCACGCGAAATCGGCACCTGACCTGCTGCGACACCGTCTCTCCACAGTTTCCACCGTTGCTACGACTCCCACTCACCTCTCCATGGGTCAGACATCTGCGGAACCACTGCGAGCCCCCTCACCTGGGGACAAACGGACCGCCACTCCCGCGTGGGGGTCCCGCGTGGCAGGATGCACAGTCCAGAATTGCCCCAGCCATCACCGGGGTGCGGTTCTCGAGCCCGCACCCCCTCTTGCCACGCGATAGGAACCGTGAAGTGAAGTTCCGCGTCGACCGCGACGTACTCGCGGATGCTGTCGCCTGGGCGGCTCGCAGCCTCCCCGTCCGCCCCAGCGTCCCGGTGCTCTCCGGACTCCTGATCGAGGCGAGCGACGACGGCCTGGTGCTGTCGACGTTCGACTACGAGACCTCGGCGCGGGCGACCCTGTCGGCCGAGGTGTCCGACGAAGGCAAGGCCCTGGTCAGCGGGCGCCTGCTCTCCGACATCTGCCGCAGCCTGCCGGCCCAGCCGGTCGAGATGGTGCTCGACGGCACGCGGGTCAGCCTGACCTGCGGCTCGGCCCGGTTCAGCCTGCAGACGATGCCCGTCGAGGACTACCCCGCCCTGCCGGACATGCCGGCGGCCACCGGCACGGTCTCCAGCGACGTCTTCGCCCACGCCGTGCAGCAGGCCGTGACGGCTGCCGGTCGCGACGACATGCTCCCGGTGCTCACCGGCGTCCGCATCGAGATCTCCGGCTCGACCATCGCGATGCTGGCCACCGACCGGTTCCGGCTCTCCCACCGCGAGCTCGACTGGCGGCCGAACACCCCCGACGAGTCGCTCGCCGCCCTGGTCCCGGCTCGGGTGCTGGGCGAGACGGCGCGCTCGCTGACGGCCGGCAGCGAGGTGACCATCGCGCTCGCGGCGGGCGGCACCGGCGAGGGCATCATCGGCTTCGAGGGCTCCGCGCCCGGTGGCACGCGGCGTACGACGACGCGGCTGCTGGACGGCGAGTTCCCCAAGGTGCGCAGCCTGTTCCCCAGCGAGCACCAGACCCTGGCGACCGTCGACAAGGCGGCCCTGGTCGAGTCGCTGAAGCGGGTCGCCCTCGTCGCGGAGCGCAACACCGCGGTGCAGCTGGCCTTCTCCGACGGCACCCTGACCCTCGACGCCGGCTCGGGTGACGAAGCCCAGGCGAGCGAGTCCATCGAGGCCACGATCAACGGCGACGACATCACCACCGGCTTCAACCCGCAGTTCCTGCTCGACGGTCTGCAGGTCATCGACGAGGCGGTGGTCGAGCTGGCGTTCACGGTCTCGACCAAGCCCGTTGTCATCAGTGGTTCGATGGGAGACAGTGACCCCACGGGCGCGTCACCAGGGGGCACCGGCTTCCGCTACCTCCTGATGCCCCGGCGCCTGCTCTCCTGACCAGACCCAAGGAGCGTTCCATGGAACTCGGACTCGTCGGCCTCGGCAAGATGGGCGGCAACATGCGCAGCCGACTGCGCAACGCCGGCCACACGGTGGTCGGCTTCGACCGGAACCCCGACGTCTCCGACGCCGACAGCCTCGCGGCCATGGTCGACCAGCTCCCCACGCCCAAGGTGGTCTGGGTGATGGTGCCCGCGGGTGATCCGACCCGCGACACCGTCAAGGAGCTCGCCGGCCTGCTCGGCAAGGGCGACCTCGTCGTCGACGGCGGCAACTCCAAGTGGACCGACGACGCGATCAACGCCGACCTGCTCGCCGAGAAGGGCATCGGCTTCGTCGACTGTGGTGTGTCCGGCGGGGTCTGGGGCCTGGAGAACGGCTACGCCCTGATGTGCGGCGGCTCCGACGAGAACGTCGCGAAGGTGCAGCCGGCCTTCGACGCCCTCAAGCCCGAGGGTGAATCCGGGTTCGTCCACGCGGGCTCGACCCCCGGCGCCGGGCACTTCGCGAAGATGGTCCACAACGGCATCGAGTACGCGATCATGCAGGCCTACGCCGAGGGCTGGGAGCTCCTCGACAAGGTCGACATGGTGGAGAACGTCACCGAGGTCTTCGACTCGTGGCGCCAGGGCACCGTGATCCGCTCGTGGCTGCTCGACCTGCTGGTGGCCGCGCTCGAGGAGGACGCCCATCTCGACAAGATCGCGGGCTACGCCGCCGACTCCGGCGAGGGCCGCTGGACCGTCGAGGCCGCCATCGACAACGGCGTCCCGATGCCGGCGATCGCCGCCTCGCTGTTCGCCCGCTTCGTCTCCCAGCAGGACGACAGCCCGGCGATGAAGGCGATCGCCGCCATGCGCAACCAGTTCGGCGGCCACGCTGTGAAGACCGAGGCCCCTCCCGGCGGCGACGCGTAGTTGTACGTCGCACGCCTGACGCTGGTCGACTTCCGCTCCTACGCCCATGCGGAGGTCCCGCTCGAGCCGGGCGCGACGGCGTTCATCGGGCGCAACGGTCAGGGCAAGACCAACCTCGTCGAGGCCATCGACTACCTCTCGCGGCTCGGCTCCCATCGGGTGGCCGGCGACGCGCCCCTGGTGCGCGCCGGCGCCGAGCGGGCGCTGGTGCGGGCAGCGGTGGTCCGCGACGGGCGGGAGGCCGTGCTCGAGATCGAGGTGAACCCGGGGAAGTCCAACCGCGCGCGGGTCAACCGGGCCGAGCTGCCCCGGGCCCGTGAGCTGATCGGGCTCGTGCGCACCGTGATGTTCGCACCCGACGACCTCGCCCTGGTCAAGGGCGACCCCTCCGGCCGGCGGGCGTTCCTCGACGACCTGCTCGTGCTGCGCGCGCCGCGCCTGGCCGGCGTACGCCAGGACTACGAGCGGGTCCTGCGCCAGCGCAACACCCTGCTCAAGACCGCCGGGCACGCGCGCCGTGGCACGACGTCGGAGGCCACCGCGCTCTCGACCCTCGGCGTGTGGGACGCCCACCTCGCGCGCACCGGAGCGGAGATCCTGGCCGAGCGGCTGCGGCTGGTCGCCGAGCTGCGGCCCTACGTCGGCAACGCCTACGCCACCGTGGCGCGCGGCGCCGCGAGCGACGACGCGGGGCTGGACTACCAGCCCAGCCTGGAGATCGGCGACCTCACCGACCGCGCCGACCTGACCGAACGCCTGCTCGAGGAGCTCGAGCACCGCCGTTCCGACGAGCTCGACCGCGGGGTGTCCCTAGTTGGTCCGCATCGCGACGAGCTGGCCCTGACCCTGGGCACCGGCGAGCTCTCGACGCCCCGGCTTCCGGTCCGGGGGTACGCCTCGCACGGCGAGTCCTGGTCGTTCGCGCTGGCGCTGCGGCTGGCGTCGTACGACCTGCTGCGCGCCGACGGCGACGACCCGATCCTGATCCTGGACGACGTGTTCGCCGAGCTGGACGTCGAGCGTCGCGCCCAGCTGGCCGAGCTGGTGGCGGGTGCCGAGCAGGTGCTGGTCACGGCCGCCGTCGCCGACGACGTCCCGGAGAAGCTCGCTGGCACCCGCTTCCTGGTGGCCGGGGGCGAGGTGAGCCGTGAGTCCTGACCCGACCCCCGACGCCGAAGAGCCCGGCCAGCCCGCGCACGCGGCGGACGGCCTCGACCTCGCGCGCACCCTGGCCCGGGTGACCGCGCGGTCCACACCCGGCCGCAAGTCCGCCGCACGCCGCAAGACCGGACGCTGGCCCGGCACCGGCCGGGTCTCCGGCGCCCACCCCGACGACCGTGACCCGCAGACCCTCGACGCGGCACTCACCCGCGTCGTCGACGACCAGGGGTGGCAGGTCGACCTCAAGGTCGCCTCGATGTTCGCGCGCTGGGCCGAGCTGGTGGGAGCCGAGATCGGGGCGCACAGCCACGCCGAGTCGTTCGCCGACGGCAAGCTCGTGGTGCGCACCGACTCGACCGCGTGGGCGACGCAGCTGCGGCTCCTCGCCCCCACCGTCGTACGCCGGCTCAACGAGGATCTCGGGCACGGCACGGTGGCCGTCATCGAGGTGCTCGGCCCGCACGGACCGTCGTGGAAGCACGGCACCCGGTCGGTGCGTGACGGCAGGGGTCCGCGCGACACCTACGGGTGAGAGGGTGGACCCCTCGGAGACCGGCTGACTGCCGATCTGAGGGCCGCGCGGACGTATGGGGACCCGTCTGCACCCCTCCTGGGCGCTCCGAGACGGGTTTGCGGGCCGCCTGAGGCCGATTTTCATCCACAGACGCCCCCATCCGTGGGACGGCGACGTGGAATGCGGCCTCAGAACGGCTAGTATGGACACTAGGCCGCGAGTGCTTCCGCACCCGGCCTGTGCTGTGCCTGTGTTGTGTCTGGCCCGACGAAGAGGTGCGTGTGAGCGACGAGACTCCCGAGCAGTCAACCCCCGAGGTCTCCACCGGTCCCGCAGTCCCCGAGCCGCCCAACGGCGTGGAGTACGACGCGTCCGCGATCCAGGTGCTCGAGGGCCTGGAGGCGGTCCGCAAGCGCCCGGGCATGTACATCGGGTCGACCGGCGAGCGCGGACTGCACCACCTGATCTGGGAGATCGTCAACAACGCGGTCGACGAGTCGCTCGCGGGCTACTGCGACCGGGTCGTGGTCACCCTCCTCGCCGACGGCGGGGTGCGGGTCGAGGACAACGGCCGCGGCATCCCCACCGACACCGCGCCCGGCCAGGAGCTGCCGGCCGTGACGACCGTGCTGACCGTGCTTCACGCGGGCGGCAAGTTCGGTGGCGGCGGCTACAAGGTCTCCGGCGGCCTGCACGGCGTGGGTGTGAGCGTGGTCAACGCGCTGTCGAGCCACTTCGTGGTGGAGGTGAAGAACCGCGGCCACCTGTGGAAGCAGACCTTCACCGTCGGGGTCCCCGACGGCGAGCTCGAGGACGTCCGCGAGCTGGAGCCCGACGAGCGCACCGGCACGACGGTCACCTACTGGGCCTCGACCGACGTGTTCGAGACCACGGCGTACTCCCTGGAGACCATCACGGCCCGGATGCGCGAGTACGCGTTCCTCAACAAGGGCCTGGAGATCGTGGTCCGTGACGAGCGTCCTGCGGCCGCCGTCGTCCTCGACGCCGTCCAGGACGACACCGTCGACAACGACGTGGACTCCGAGGGCCCGGCCGCGATCCACAAGAGCGAGGGCGGCGGCATCGAGCAGACCTTCCGCTTCGACCGCGGCCTGGTCGACTTCGTCGAGTACCTCAACAAGCGCAAGACCCTGGCCAACCCCACGGTCGTGTCCTTCGAGGCCGAGCAGGCCGAGGGCGCCCAGGGCGGCACCCAGGACCTCAGCCTCGAGGTCGCCATGCAGTGGAACGTCTCCTTCACCGAGTCGGTGCACACCTTCGCCAACACCATCAACACCCCCGAGGGCGGCACCCACGAAGAGGGGTTCCGCTCGGCGCTCACCACCCTGGTCAACCACTGGGGCGAGGAGTGGGGCCTGATCAAGAAGCGCGAGGACCGCGTCTCGGGCGACGACGTCCGCGAGGGCCTGACCGCGATCATCTCGATCAAGCTCACCGACGCGCAGTTCGAGGGCCAGACCAAGGCCAAGCTCGGCAACACCGAGGCCAAGGGCTTCGTCCAGCGGGTGGTCAACGACCACTTCGGCGCGTGGCTCGAGCAGAACCCGGCCGAGGGCAAGGACATCGTCCGCAAGGCCCAGGCCGCGGCGTCCGCCCGGATCGCCGCCCGCAAGGCACGCGACCTGGCTCGTGGCCGCAAGGGCCTGCTGGGTGGGGGCGGGCTGCCGGGCAAGCTGTCGGACTGCCAGTCGACCAACCCCGAGGAGTGCGAGGTCTTCATCGTCGAGGGCGACTCCGCCGGCGGCTCGGCCCGCCAGGGGCGCGACCCGAGGGTGCAGGCGATCCTCCCCATCCGCGGCAAGATCCTGAACGTCGAGAAGGCCCGCATCGACAAGGTGCTGGCCAACACCGAGGTGCAGGCGATCATCTCCGCCCTCGGCACCGGCATCCACGAGGAGTTCAGCCTCGACAAGCTGCGCTACCACAAGATCGTGCTGATGGCCGATGCGGACGTCGACGGCCACCACATCAACACGCTGCTGCTCACGCTGCTGTTCCGGTTCATGAAGCCGCTGATCGAGCACGGCTACGTCTACATGGCCCAGCCGCCGCTGTACCGCCTGCGGTGGAACAAGCCGGCCGAGCACGAGTTCGTCTACTCCGACTCCGAGCGGGATGCGCTGATGCGCGACGGGGTGGAGTCGGGCAAGAAGCTTCCCAAGGAGAACCCCGTCCAGCGCTACAAGGGGCTCGGCGAGATGAACGCCGAGGAGCTGTGGGACACCACGATGAACCCCGACCAGCGGCTGATGCTGCAGGTCACGCTCGACGACGCCGCGCGGGCCGACGAGATCTTCTCGATCCTGATGGGCGAGGACGTCGAGCAGCGGCGCTCGTTCATCCAGCGCAACGCCAAGGACGTCCGCTTCCTCGACATCTAGGCCCGACCGCAGCACCTAGGGCCATCTAGAGTCATCTAGAGCACAGACTAGACAAAGGTAGAGAGCCAGAGAATGACCGAGACTCCCAGCAACCTCGGCACCAGCGGCGGCGGGGGCGACGGGTCCGGCGGTGGCCGGATCGAGCCCATCGAGCTCCAGACCTCGATGCAGCGCGCCTACATCGACTACGCGATGGCGGTCATCGTCGGCCGCGCGCTGCCCGACGTACGCGACGGTCTGAAGCCGGTGCACCGCCGGGTCCTCTACGCGATGTACGACGGCGGCTACCGCCCCGACCGCGGGTTCTCCAAGTGCTCCCGCGTCGTCGGCGACGTGATGGGGCAGTACCACCCCCACGGCGACACCGCGATCTACGACACCTTGGTGCGCCTGGCCCAGCCCTGGGTGATGCGCGCGCCGCTGATCCACGGCCAAGGCAACTTCGGTTCGCCGGGCAACGACTCCGCCGCCGCGATGCGGTACACCGAGTGCCGGATGGCGCCGTTGGCCATGGAGATGGTCCGGGGCATCGACGAGGAGACCTTGGACTTCGGTCCCAACTACGACGGCCGCTCGCAGGAGCCCACGGTCCTGCCGGCGCGCTACCCGAACCTGCTGGTCAACGGCTCGGCCGGCATCGCGGTCGGCATGGCGACCAACATCCCGCCGCACAACCTCCGCGAGATCGCCGACGGCGCCACCTGGGCCCTGGAGCACCCCGACGCCACCCGCGAGGAGCTCCAGGACG
>DATBBE010000035.1:0-18423 GCA_036271155.1 Nocardioides sp.
ATGCTCCTAGCAAGGTGACGGGCGGGTCGGGGTGGGGCTTTGAGTCCGTACGTCGAGCCTATCGTCTGAGCCCCGCGGCCCCGGCGGGTGTTCGCGCCGGGAGCGGAGGCGGAACCCGTCGACGTACCAACGTCAACACCAGTCACACCGGCGAGGCACTCCTGTCGCTTCTCGGGCGTTGCAACCCCTGAGAAGCGAGGGGATACCCGGTGAGCCGGGTATCCCGTCAGTCTTCCTCGGCGAGCATCTCGGGAGTCAGCGAGGCCTCGGTGTCGGGGATGCCGAGATCCTCGGCGCGCTTGTCGGCCATCGCCAGGAGGCGGCGGATCCGGCCGGCGATCGCGTCTTTGGTGAGCACCGGGTCGTGGAGCTGACCGAGCTCCTCGAGGCTGGCCTGCTTGTGCTCGAGCCGCAGGCCGCCGGCCATCTTGAGGTGGTCGGGCACCTCGTCTCCCAGGATCTCCAGCGCGCGGTGGACCCTGGCGCCCGCGGCCACGGCCGCCCGAGCCGAGCGCCGGAGGTTGGCGTCGTCGAAGTTGGCCAGGCGGTTGGCGGTAGCACGCACCTCGCGGCGCATCCGTCGCTCCTCCCAGGCCATCAAGGCCTCGTGAGCACCGAGGCGGGTGAGTAGCTGAGAGATGGCGTCACCGTCGCGGATCACCACCCGGTCGACGCCGCGCACCTCACGGGCCTTCGACGGGATGCCCAGACGACGCGCCACGCCGACGAGGGCGAGGGCAGCCTCCGGTCCTGGACACGTGACCTCGAGTGACGACGACCGGCCGGGCTCGGTCAGCGAGCCGTGGGCCAGGAACGCCCCGCGCCAGGCGGCCACCGCGTCGCACGCACCACCGGAGACGACAGCGGGCGGGAGGCCGCGCACCGGCCGGCCACGGTTGTCGAGCAGCCCGGTCTGACGGGCCAGCGCCTCGCCGTCCTTGACCACGCGGACGAGGTAGCGGCTGCCCTTGCGGATGCCGTTGCCCTGCACCATCGCGACGTCGCTGTGGTGCCCGAAGACCTCGGCGATGTCCTTGCGGAGCCGACGGGCGGCGGCACCGGTGTCGAGCTCGGCCTCCACCACGATCTTCCCGCTGACGATGTGGAGGCCGCCGGCGAAGCGCAGCATCGTCGACACCTCGGCCTTGCGGCAACAGGTCTTGGTGATGGTGGTGTTGGCGATCTCCGCTTTCACCTGAGCCGTCATCGCCATGGCGCCGATCCTGCCACGTACGTCAACGACCCTCATCCGCCAGGGTTCACCATCCGGCCAGGATCTCGGCGTACGCCGCAGCCAGCTTCGCCGGGTCGTGGCGGGGCGACCCGTCACCCAGTCCGACATCGGCCACCAGCACCCCGGCCCCGCGCTCTCCGGCGAGCGCCTCGAGGGCGGCCAGGTCACCGGCTCCGGAGCGATCGACCACGACGGTGCCGAGAGTCAGATGGGGCGCATGGTCGAGCAGCACCGAGAGATGGTCGGTCGCTGCGAAGCCGTCGGTCTCGCCGTCCTGCGGTGCGAGGTTGAGCACGACGACGACGTGAGCGGTCGTCTCGGCCAGGGCCTCGGCCAGCGCCGGGACCATCAGGTGTGGGATCACCGAGGTGAACCAGGAGCCCGGGCCGAGCACCACCATGTCGGCCTCGCGCACGGACTGCACCGCCTCCGGGCAGGCCCGCAGGTCGGGGGGCAGTAGCGAGATGGCCTCGATGGCTCCCGGCGACGTCGCCACGGCGACCTGTCCGCGCACGGTGGACAGCCGCTCCGGGTCGGCCGGGTCGAGCCCGCTGACCTGCGCGGAGATGTCCAGGGGTGTCAGGGCCATCGGCAGCACCCTGCCCCGCGCTCCGAGCAGGCGGCCGACCCAGTCCAGCGCCGCGACGTGGTCGCCGAGCAGCTCCCACAGGCTGACGATCAGGAGGTTGCCGGTGACGTGACCGTTCATCTCGCCGGTGCCGGCGAACCGGTGCTGGAGCACGCGCGCCCAGGTCTCGCCCCACTCGTCGTCGCCGCACAGGGCGGCGAGGGCCATCCGGAGGTCGCCCGGAGGGAGTACGCCGAACTCCGAGCGCAGCCGACCCGACGAGCCACCGTCGTCGGCGACCGTGACCACGGCAGTCAGGTCGAGCGGGAGCCGGCGTAGCGCCGACAGCGAGGCGTAGAGGCCATGACCACCGCCGAGTGCCGTGACCCGTCGAGCGGGCGAGGTCACCTCACTCGCGCCCGAGGTCACGGTGGACGGTGCCGACGTCGTACCCGGCCTCACGCAGCTGCCGGGCGATCTCCTCGGTCATCGCCACACTGCGGTGCTTGCCGCCGGTGCAGCCGATCGCGATCGACATGAACCGCTTGCCCTCGCGGAGGTATCCCTCGGCGACCCCGGACAGGACCTCGACATAGCGATCCACGAACTGACGGGCCCCGGCCTGCTCCAGGACGTAGTCACTCACCTCCGGGGAGCGACCGGTCTGACCCCGCAGCTGGGGCACCCAGTAGGGGTTGGGCAGCCAGCGCATGTCGGCCACGAAGTCCGCGTCGACCGGGATGCCGTACTTGAAGCCGAAGCTGATCACGGTGACCTTGAGCCGGGTCGTGTCGGGGGTGCCGAACGACCGGGCGATCCGCTCGGTGAGCTGGTGGACGTTGAGGTCGGAGGTGTCGATCACGAGGTCGGCGTCGGCGCGGAGGTTGGCCAGGGCAGTGCGCTCGCGGCGGAGGCCGTCGATGAGCCGGCCACTGGCCTGGAGGGGGTGCGGCCGACGGGCAGCCTCCTGCCGGCGCACCAGCACCCCGTCGGTGGCGTCGAGGAACAGCAACGTGGTGCGACGGCCGACCGCATGTTGGGCGAGGTTGGCCTGGAGGGAGTCGAAGAAGGCACCCGAGCGCACGTCGACCACCACCGCGATGGGCTGGCTCACGCCCCGGCCCTCGTCGACGAGCCGGACGACGTCGGGCAGCAGGGAGGGCGGGAGGTTGTCCACGACGTAGTAGCCGAGATCCTCCAGCTCCTTGGCGGCCGTGCTCCGGCCGGCCCCGGTCATCCCGGTGACGACCACCACCTCGCCCAGGTGCTCGGGCGGCAGCTCGGGCGGCAGCTCGGAGGGCAGGTCGGGAGACGGGTCGGGGGTCGGCTCGGCCATCAGTCCTCCTCGAGGATCTCGCCGGTGGCGGTGTTCACGGTCTGCCGGCCGGTCTGGCCAGCAGTCTGACGGGCCGTGCGCTCCACCGCATCCTTGATCGCGAGCGCGGTGCGTGGGCCGATGCCCGGCACCTGCGCGATCTCCCCCACCTCGGCGGCGCGCAGCTTCTTCAGCGAGCCGAAGTGCTTGACGAGGGTCCTGCGGCGGACCTCTCCCAGGCCGGGTACGTCGTCGAGCAGGCTCTCCACCATCGTCTTCGAACGCCGCGAGCGGTGATGGGTGATCGCGAAGCGATGGGCCTCGTCGCGGACCCGCTGGAGGAGGTAGAGGCCCTCGGAGGTGCGCGCGAAGATCACAGGGTCGTCCTGGTCGGGCAGCCAGACCTCCTCGAGACGCTTGGCCAGGCCGCACACCGGGATGTCGACCACGCCCAGCTCGCGCATCGCCGCCTGAGCAGCCGCCACCTGAGGTGGCCCACCGTCGACGACGACGAGCCCCGGGGCGTAGGCGAACTTGCGAGGCCGGCCGGTCTCGGGGTCGACAAGCATCGGCCCCGACCCCGTGTCGACCTCGGTGGACCTGGCCTGCTCGTCGAGCAGCCGCCGGAAGCGCCGGGTGATCACCTCGTGCATCGACGCCACGTCGTTCTGACCCTCGACCCCCTTGATCAGGAACCGGCGGTACTCGCTCTTGCGCGGCAGACCGTCCTCGAAGACGACCATGCTCGAGACCACCTCGGTGCCCTGGAGGTTGGAGATGTCGTAGCACTCGATCCGCAGCGGAGCCGCGTCGAGGGCGAGCGCCTGCTGGATCTCCTCCAGGGCCTGGTTGCGAGCGGTGAGGTCGGTGCCGCGCTTGGTCTTGTGCATCATCAGGGCCTGCCCGGCGTTGCGCGCGACTGTCTCCTGCAAGGTGCGCTTGTCACCGCGCTGGGGCACGCGGATGCGCACCCGGCTCCCCCTGCGCTCCGAGAGCAGCTCCTCGAAGACGTCTGACTCGGGCGGCAGGGCCGGCACCAGGATCTCGCGGGGTACGGCGCTCTCGTCGCCGCTGTCCGCGCCGGCGTACAGCTGCAGGAGGAACTGCTCCACGAGCTCGGGGGTCTCGATCTCCTCCACCCGGTCGGCCACCCATCCGCGCTGGCCGCGGATGCGCCCTCCGCGGACGTAGAAGATCTGCACCGCCACCTCGAGCGGGTCCTCGGCCAGGGCGATCACGTCCGCGTCGGTGCCGTCGCCGAGGACGACGGCCTGCTTCTCCAGCGCCTTCTCGATGGCGCCGAGGTCGTCGCGGAGTCGGGCCGCGCGCTCGAAGTCGAGCTCCTCGGAGGCGGCGTACATCTCCTCGCGGATGCGCCGGACGAACGCGTTGGTGTGCCCGCCCATGAAGTCGCAGAAGTCGTCGACGATCGCGCGGTGGTCCTCAGCCGAGATGTTTCCCACGCACGGAGCCGAGCACTTGTCGATGTAGCCGAGCAGGCAGGGGCGCCCGATCTGACCGGAGCGCTTGAACACGCCGTTGGAGCAGGACCGCATCGGGAAGACCCGCAGGAGCTGGTCGACCGTCTCGCGGATCGCCCACGCATGGCTGTAGGGACCGAAGTACTTGGTGCCCTTGCGCTTCGCTCCCCGGCCGACCATCACCCGCGGGTAGTCCTCACCGACGGTCACCGCCAGCCACGGGTAGGACTTGTCGTCGCGGTACTTGACGTTGTAGCGCGGGTCGAACTCCTTGATCCAGCTGTACTCCAGCTGGAGTGCCTCCACCTCGGTGTTGACCACGGTCCACTCGACACCGGCCGCGGACGTGACCATGGCGGCGGTGCGGGAGTGGAGGTTGCCGATGTCCTGGAAGTACGACGACAGCCGCGCGCGGAGGTTCTTCGCCTTGCCGACGTAGATGACCCGCCCGCGGGCGTCGCGGAACTTGTAGACGCCCGGCTGGGTCGGGATCTCGCCGGCCTTCGGACGGTAGGACGACGGATTCGCCACGTCCTCAACCCTACGGGCCGGCTCCGACATCGACGGGGACATCGACGGGGACATCGACGGGGACCTCGTCCCGGACGGCCAGCACCGTCGCCAGGGTGGGGTCGGCCGCGTACGCGATGCGCGCGCCGGCGGCTCGTGCCTCACGCAGAGCATCCAGGGCTGCGCGGGTCATCCGCTCCCCCGGCGCCAGCACGGGTACGCCGGGTGGGTACGGCGCGACCACCTCGGCGCAGATCCGTCCGGGGGCGAGGGCCCAGGGCACCGGCTCACGGGGCGCGAAGAAGGCCTCCCGAGGGGTCATCGCCTGGTCGGCCGCGACGGTCCAGGCTGCGTTGGTCGCCACCGCTCGCGGAGTCGCACGCCGTTGCTCGACCGTGTCGGCCAGCGCTCCGGCAAGATCGGCCACGGAGTCGTCATGGTCGGCGAGCGTCACCATCGGGATGAGCAGGTCGCGGTCGGCCATCTCCAGGGTGTAGCCGACAGCCGCGAGGTCGCGGTCGACCGCGATGCCGTCCGCACCGGTGCCGGCCGTGAGCACCACGAGCTTGGCGTCGTCGAAGCGAGCCGAGCCGTCCGCCGCGGTCGGGAACGAGCTCGCGTCGGGCAGCACCAGACCCGGCACCCGGCGCAGCACCTCGCGAGCGCTGCGCACCCGCCCCAGCAGGGCCCCGGCGAGGTCGCCCCCCTGCGCCGCGAGCAGGGCCAGCGCTCCGTCGACCGAGGCAAGGACCGCTCCCGAAGGCGAGGTCGTGGCCGTGGCCTCGATCGCCCGGTCGAGCCGGTCGGCGTCGAGGAGACCGCCGCTGGCTCGGGTACGGGCGAGGACCAAGGCACCCTGGTTGAGCGCCGGGAGCGTCTTGTGGGCGCTGGTCACCACTACGTCCGCCCCGGCGGCGAAGGGGTGCGGTGGCAGGTCCGGGTGGCTGCCGAGGTGCGCACCCCAGGCCGCGTCGACCACCAGCGGGACCTCCGCGTCCCGGGTCACTCGGGAGATCTCCGCGATGTCGGCACAGGTGCCGACGTACGACGGGCTGGTCACGAAGACGGCACGCGTCTCCGGGTGCGCCGTCAGCGCCTCCGCGACCGTGGCCGCGGCCATGCCCAGCGGGAGGCCCGTCGCCGCGTCGATCGGAGGATGGAGCCACACCGGGCGGAGACCGGCCAGGACGAGCCCCAGCAGGACCGACCGGTGGCAGGTGCGGTCGACGAGGACGCTGTCACCCGGGGCTCCGACGGCGAGGGCCGGGGCCTGGTTGGCGTGTGTGGAGCCACCCACGGAGTAGCGGCACCAGTCGGCACCCAGGCGCGCGGCCGCCCGCTCCTCGGCATCGCGGAGCAGCGCGTCGGCGTCGCGGATGGCGGCCAGGCCGCCGTAGAGCGGCAGGTCTCCGCTGACGATGTCGCCGACGAGGTCTGCTCGTTGCTTGTGCCCGGGAACGGTGAACGGCCGCAGGTCACCCGCCTCGAGGCGGTGCCGCGCTGCTACCCACGCCTTCCACAACGGAGCGTCGTCCTGCCAGGCGGGATCCACGCAGGGATGCTAGGGGATCGGCCGAGGGGTCAGCCGAACTAACGGTTCTGCCGAGACAACCGCACCGTGACCTTGGCGCCGGCCGCGGTGAGCGCGCCGACATGGATGCTCAGCCTGCCTGAGGCATCGGTCCAGCTGGATCCGGCGCCGAGCGAGGTGCCGCCGCTCGCGTCCACGACGAGCGTGTCGTCGCCCGAGCCGTCGTGGGCGACGTTGAGGGTGACGCCCGGCGCGTAGCGGATGGGGCCGTGGCCCGACCTCAGATACCTGTCACGGGCCGTGTAGTAGGCGCCGGCGTCGTCACCGGTCCCGGAGCGGTAGTCGAGATACATCGCCTTGCCGGTGTCGGGGTCCACCACCCGGATGCTCCTGAGTCCGGCGTCGCGGCTGCGGGGCCTGATCGTCACCGTCGCACGGACCGCTCTCGACCTTCCTCCGAGGTCCACGTCCCGGATCTCGCCGGGGTCGGTGATCCCCTGGAAGACGCGGAACGGCGTGCTCAGAGCGGTGAGCTGGTTGTATCCGGCCAAGGCGAAGCCCATGACGTCGTAGGCGCCGTAGTACTCCATCGATGAGCCGGAGTCGAGGGCGTCGGCGTGGTTGAAGCCGTAGTTGTGACCGGTCTCGTGGGCGTACGTGCCGTTGATCGTCGTTCCCGCCTTCACGATCAGGGCGCCACCGCTGGCGAAGCTGGAGCCGATGGTGCCCTCGCCGACCATGCCGCCGCTCGAGCAGCCGGGCGGCACGAAGAGCACGAGCTGGTCCGAGCCGCCGGACAGGTCGATCCCGGGGAACTTCGCCGCTGCCTCCTGCAGGACGTCGAAGAAGTCGTCGCCGAGTCCGCAGTCCTTCGTGCTCACCCTGCTCCGGTAGCGGGTGACCCGGCCCGGCACGTCGATCCTGCCGATCGCGCCGTTCGCCTCGCCTTTCCAGTACGACCCGACCTTGCGGACGTGCGCGAGGAGCGCCTGGTCGTCCTGCCCGAGAGGCCCCTTGTTGTCGATCGCCGCCACGAACTGCCGGTGCGCGGTGGGCGTGGTCCCGGTGGTCCCGGTGGTGACCGCACGGGTCAGCATCGGTGTCCCGGAGACCCGCAGGGTCAGCGAGCGGTGGTCCACCAGCCGGAGCGCCTCCCGTCCCGGGACGGACGTCGCACCGAGCGTGAAGCCCGGCCTGACCGACGTGCCCCGGCGCGCCAGCGCCGAGACCACCGAGTCCGGCAGCGTGAGGCGGCCGGTGAAGTGGGAGAGCGGACGTGCCTCTTCGAGCTCGCCGCTGACCGGCACGAGGTCTCCGTCCGCCAGCGCGACGGCGTACGCCGGTCGGCTACCGGGCTGATCGGGCTCGGCGACCAGGAGCGTGCCCTGCACTTGCACCGTCGCAGCGTGGGTCTCAGGGCTCGAGGACTCGTCGGCAACCGCCGACGGCCCGGCGACCGCGATCATCACCGTCAGCGTCGCCGTCAGCACCCCGAACGCTCCGGTGAGCAGCGTGAACCGTCCCATGCCCCGCATGTCGCCCCCCGGCGATGTTCCAGGTGACGCCACCGAGTGGGCGTCTCACTGGAGGACGCAGCCCCCCGGCCGGCGTCTCTCCTGCAGACTAGGCGCCGGCGGCGGCGCCGTCTGCCGAACGCGGGTGAGTCAGGTCACCTTCGTCGTCCGGGCCGACATCCTGGACACGGTCGGGAACCCGCGCTTCGTCCCGGTCACCTTCACCGCGATCCGCTCGCCCCGGCGCTGCTTGGTCAGCGTCAGCCTCGCCGAGGTCTGGTGCCGGAGCGCCTTCCCGCCGGCGGACCACCTGTAGAAGAACGTCGTGCCGGGCGACCAGCGGCCGTGCCTGACCCTCAGCGTCCGACCGACCTTCGCCCGGCCGTGGATGACCGGCCTCGCCGAGGTCAGGACACTCACCGCCGGGTCGTAGTCCACGGTGACGTGAGCGCCCGCAGCGGTGATCCCGGTGACGGAGACCTTCAGGTCCCCCGAGGCGTTCGTCCAGCTGCGCCCCGAAGCGAGTGAGGTGTCGCCGTCGCCGTCCACGACCAGCACGTCCGTGCCGGCGCCGTCCCGAGCGGCCGTGACGAGCACTCCGGGGGCATAGTGCAGCGAGCCGCCGCTGTACCCCAGCGAGCCGTTCTCCGAGTAGAAGGAGCCGGCGTCCTCGCCCGTGCCGGCGCGATAGTCGAGGTAGAGGTGCTCGCCGGTGTCCGGGTCCGTGACCTCCACGCTGCGCAGCCCGGAGCCGTCGCTGCGTGGCCTGATCGTCGCGGACGCGTGGACCGGCTTCTTGAGCGTGCCCAGGTCGACCTTGTGGATCTCTCCGGGGTCCGTGATGCCCTGGAAGACCCGGAACGGCGTGCTGAGCGCGGTGAGCTGGTTGACGCCACCGATCGCGAACCCCATCACGTCGTAGGCGCCGTAGTACTCCATCGACGTGCCGGAGACGCGAGCGTTGGCGTGCTCGAAGCCGTAGTTGTGACCCGTCTCGTGGGCATAGGTGCCCTCGACCGCGGTGCCGGCCTTGACCACGAGCGCACCACCGCTGGCGAAGCTGGACCCGAGGGTGCCTTCGCCGACGACCGACCCGCTGCTGCACGCGGGGGGCACGAAGACGACCAGCTGGTCTCCCCCACCGAAGGAGAAGCCCGGGAACTCCGCCTCGGCCTCCTGCACGACGCCGAAGAAGTCGCTGCCCAGGCCGCAGTCGGTCGTGGGCAGCGCGGTGTCGTAGTGGGTGACCGTGGACGGCACCGTGACCCCCGCGATGGCCCCGTCGGACTCGCCCGTCCAGTACGAACCCACCGTGCTGACGTGCGCGAGGAGCTGGGCGTCGTCCTGCCCGAGCGCGCCCTTGTTGTCCACCGCTGCCACGAACTGCTCGTGCGTCGTGGGGGTCAGGGCCGGCGCGGCGGCGGTGATCGACGGCGCACCGACGACACTCAGGACCAGGGAGCGACGGTCGACCACCCGCAAGGCGGCCGACGGCCCCGACTCGCCTCGTGCCGCGAGGGCTCGGGCGACGGAGGCGGGCACGGCGAGACGCCCCTCGAAGAGCGCTCCGGTGCGGGCGCCGGGTCCGAAGGCCCCGCGCATCGGGACGATGTCGCCGTCGGCGAGAGCCACCGCGTATCGCGCGGCATGTCCTGGTCGTTCGGACGGCAGCACCAGGAGCGTGCCTCGGACCTGCACCGTCGACCCGGTCTCGGCGCCCGCGGAGGTCGCCGGCAGGGCAAGGGTGGAGAAGGCAGGGGTGGACAGGGCAAGCGTGGACAAGGTCGCCAACAGCACGGCGATCAGTGGCGTCAAGCGGGCGGGGCGGGGCATCGCACACCTCGGGTCGGGGGTCCGACCAGGCTAGGAAATACCCCCGCCCGGCGTCCGCGGAACCGTGAAAGCTTGCCCAGGACGATCGGGGCCGGCGATCGGGGCCCGGCGCTCAGGTCTTGAGGACCTCGGCGCCCTTCACCTTGATGCCCACCTTCGGGAGGGCTGCCACCGAGCCGGCCGGGGTGCCACTGGGGCCGGCGACATTGGCGCCGTCGGTGATGTTGAACTGGCTGCCGTGGCAGGCGCAGTTGATCGTGCCACTGGCCACGGTGGCCAGCAGGCAGCCCTCGTGGGTGCAGGTGGCCGAGAAGCCCGCGAAGGTCCCCTTCTGGGGCTGGGTCACCACGACGTTCTGGTCGGCGAGGATGACGCCGCCGCCCACCGGGACGTCCTTGGTGGCGACGAGCACGTCGGCCCCCGACTTGTCGCTGCCGCTCTGGCCGCCGGTGTCCTGCGCCGCGCCGCCGCCCGCCGAGGCGCCCCCGCCACAGGCCGCGAGGAGGGGCAGGCTCAGCCCGCCGACGGCACCCAGGGCGAGGGTGCGACGCCGGGAGAGCACAGGCAGCGAAGCCGCACCGTGCTCTCGTGGGAGGTCGGGGTCGGTCACGCGGAGGCTCCTCGTGGTCGGCATGGTCGACCGGTCGGTCGGCTCTCTCGACGCTAGCCCGGGCGCCTGAGTTTTCGCTGTGGGGCCGATGTGACGACCACCACTGCGTTGTCTGGTCGTGGTTGTCAGGCCGTGTTTGTCAGGCAGAGGTCGTCAGGCCGTGCGACCACCCGCGAGCAGGGGAGCCAGGAACTGGCCCGTGTAGCTGGACGGATCGGCCGCGACCTGCTCCGGCGTACCCTCCGCGATCACCATGCCCCCGCGCGAACCGCCCTCGGGACCCATGTCGATGATCCAGTCGGAGGTCTTGATCACGTCGAGGTTGTGCTCGATCACGAGCACGGTGTTTCCCTTGTCGACCAGGCTGGAGAGGACGCCCAGGAGCTTGCGGATGTCCTCGAAGTGCAGGCCGGTGGTCGGCTCGTCGAGCACGTAGACGGTGCGGCCCGTCGAGCGCTTCTGCAGCTCACTGGAGAGCTTCACCCGCTGTGCCTCGCCGCCGGAGAGGGTCGTCGCCGGCTGCCCCAGCCGGACGTAGCCCAGCCCCACCTCGCAGAGGGTCTCCATGTGCCGCGAGATGGCCGGCACCGCCTTGAAGAACTCCGCCGCCTCCTCGATCGGCATGTCGAGCACCTCGGCGATGGTCTTGCCCTTGTAGTGGACCTCGAGGGTCTCGCGGTTGTACCGCGCCCCGTGGCAGACCTCGCAGGGGACGTAGACGTCCGGCAGGAAGTTCATCTCGATCTTGATCGTGCCGTCGCCGGCGCAGGCCTCGCAGCGGCCGCCCTTGACGTTGAAGGAGAAACGGCCCTGGAGATAGCCCCGCATCTTCGCCTCGGGCGTCGAGGCGAAGAGCTTGCGGACGTGGTCGAAGACTCCGGTGTACGTCGCGGGGTTGCTGCGGGGCGTCCGCCCGATCGGCGACTGGTCGACGTGGATCACCTTGTCGACGTGGTCGAGGCCGTTGATGCGCTTGTGCCGCCCCGGCACCGCCCGGGCGTTGTAGATCTGCTTGGCGAGGCTGGTGTAGAGGATGTCGTTGACCAGGGTCGACTTGCCGGACCCGGACACCCCGGTCACCGACACGAACAGCCCCAGCGGGAACGACACGTCGATGTCCTGGAGGTTGTGCTCGTAGGCCCCGACCACCTTGAGCTCGCGCCCGCGGGTGCGTGGCCGACGCACCTCCGGCACCGGGATCTCCTTGCGGCCAGAGAGGTAGAGGCCGGTCAGGGAGTCTCGATGCTTGAGCAGACCCTTGACCGAGCCCGAGTGGACGACCTGGCCGCCGTGCTCACCGGCGCCCGGGCCGATGTCGACGACCCAGTCGGCGGTGCGGATCGTCTCCTCGTCGTGCTCCACGACGATCAGGGTGTTGCCGAGGTCCTTGAGCCGGACCAGGGTCTCGATGAGCCGCTGGTTGTCGCGCTGGTGGAGGCCGATCGACGGCTCGTCGAGCACGTAGAGCACACCCACGAGGCCCGCCCCGATCTGGGTGGCCAGCCGGATGCGCTGGGCCTCGCCCCCGGACAGCGACCCGCTCGGCCGGTCGAGAGAGAGGTAGTCGAGCCCGACGTCGAGCAGGAAGTTGAGCCGCTCCTGGATCTCCTTGAGCACCCGCTCGCCGATCTGACGCTCGCGCGGCGAGAGGTCCAGCTCGCGCAGGAAGTCGGCTGTCTCGTTGATCGGCAGCGCGCAGACCTCGGCGATGGACTTGTCGCCGATGGTGACCGCCAGGCTGACCGGCTTGAGCCGACTGCCCTGACAGGTGGGGCAGGGCACCTCACGCATGAAGCCCTCGAACCGCTCTCGACTCGTGTCGGACTCGGCCTCGGCGTGGCGACGCTCGACGTAGGTGCGCACGCCCTCGAACTCGGCGTAGTAGGCCCGCTGGCGGCCATAGCGGTTGGTCGTCACGACGTGGACCTTGGTCGGATGACCGTCGAGCAGGCTCTTGCGCGCCTTGGGCGGCAGCTTCCTCCAGGGCGTGTTGAGGTCGAAGCCCAGCTCCTCACCCAGGGCTCCCATCAGGCGCAGGAAGTAGTCGGCGACGTGTGCCTGGCTCCAGGGCTGGATCGCGCCCTCGCCGAGCGTGGCCTGGGAGTCGGGCACGACGAGCTCCGGGTCGACCTCCATCCGCGTGCCGAGCCCGTGGCAGGCCGGGCACGCTCCGAAGGGACTGTTGAACGAGAACGAGCGGGGCTCCAGCTCGTCGGTGTCGAGGTCGTGGTCGTTGGGGCAGGCCATCCGCTCGGAGAACTTCATCTCCCGGCCCGAGTCCTTCGCTTCGAGATCCACGAAGTCGAGCACGACCAGCCCACCGGACAGCCGCAGGGCGGTTTCGACCGAGTCGGTGAGGCGACGCTTGGAGGAGCCCTTGACCGCCAGCCGGTCCACGACCACCTCGATCGAGTGCTTCTTCTGCTTGTCCAGCTTGGGCCCACCCGACGTCAGAGTGTCGAGCGTGTGGATGTCGCCGTCGACCCGGACCCGCGAGAAGCCGTCGGTCTGCAGCTGCCGGAACAGCTCGACGTACTCCCCCTTGCGGCCGCGGATCACCGGCGCCAGCACCTGGAAGCGGCGGCCCTCCTCCAGCCCGAGCACCCGGTCGACGATCTGCTGAGGGGTCTGTCGCTCGATCGGCGCGCCGCAGACGGGGCAGTGCGGCCGGCCCGCCCGCGCGTAGAGCAGTCGGAGGTAGTCGTAGACCTCGGTGATGGTGCCGACGGTGGAGCGAGGGTTCTTCGACGTCGACTTCTGGTCGATCGAGACCGCGGGCGAGAGACCCTCGATGAAGTCGACGTCGGGCTTGTCCATCTGGCCGAGGAACTGTCGTGCGTACGCCGAGAGGGACTCGACGTAGCGACGCTGACCCTCGGCGAAGATCGTGTCGAAGGCCAGGCTGGACTTGCCGGAGCCCGACAGCCCGGTGAAGACGATGAGGGCGTCGCGCGGCAGGTCGAGCGAGATGTCCTTGAGGTTGTGCTCGCGCGCACCTCGGATGATGAGCTGGTCGGCCACTGCTGTCCTCGGCTGGGTCGTATGATTGCTGCGTTCGAACACATGTTCGCCCGCGAGCGCTGCCGGCGCAAGCCTGACACGGCCCACCGACACTCCCGATCCTACGGCCGTGGACCAGTCCGCACCTCACCCGTTCTGCTGGCTCCGCACCCGGGCTGCGCTCCGCGGCGCGTGGTGTTGGATAGAGCCATGCCGAGTGTCAGGCAGAGTGACAGGTCGAGTGACGGGACGGGCGAGCGCGAGGTGGCCCTGAGCCTGCTCCCGCATGCCTCCGTCGCGGTCGTCCGGGCCGTCGACCGGCTGGCGGACGACGAGTGGTCGACCCCCTCGTTGCTGCCGGGCTGGTCCCGTGCCCACGTCGTCGCCCACCTGGCTCTCAACGCCGAGGGCCTGGCCCGGTGCCTGCGCGGGGTCGTCGCCGAGGAGGCGGACGACCAGGTGGACGACCAGGAGGGCGACGAGCCGCGGACGATGTACGAGTCCGACGAGCAGCGTGACCGTGACATCGGCGACCTGGCGGCATCCGCCCCGAACCGCATCCGCGACCGGCTGCTGGCGGCCACGACGACGTTCGAACACGCCGTAGGTGCCGTGCCCGACGGCCTGTGGGACGCCCGGGTCGAGCGGACGCCGGGCGGTCGCACGATGCGGGCCGGTTCGCTGCCGGGCATGCGGGTCAGAGAGCTGGAGATCCACCAGGTCGACCTCGCCGCCGGGTACACCACCGCCGACTGGTCTCCCGTGTTCTCGACCCTGCTCCTCGACGCGATGGCCAGGCGACTCCGCCCCGAGACGAGGCTGACGATCCGCCCGCTCGACGTCGACCGCACCTGGGTCGTCGGGCCCGACACGGGCGACTCCGGACCGATCGTGACCGGTCCGGCAGCAGACATCGGCTGGTGGCTGACCGGGCGCCCGCCGCCGGCGGCTGTGTCCTGCTCGCGTGGCGAGCTTCCCTCGATCGAAGGTTGGTGACCATGAACGATGACAGCAGGCCCGACTACACAGGCGAGTACACAGGCGAGTACACAGGCGAGGTCTCCCCCGGCGGCGACGCCCAGAGCCGCGTCGCCGGCGCTCTGCAGATCACGAAGGTCGCCGTCGACCCTCAGATGTCCAACAACTGCTACCTCCTGCGGTGCACCGACACCGGCGACCAGGTCCTGATCGACGCCGCCGACGAGGCTCCACGCCTGCTCGAGCTGATCGGCGACGGCGGCCTCTCCGCTGTGGTCACCACCCACCAGCACTGGGACCACCACCGAGCCCTCGCCGAGGTGGTGCAGGCCACCGGCGCGACCGTGATCGCCGGCGATCCCGACGCCGATGCCATCACCGAGCAGACCGGCGTCACCGTCGACCACCGGGTCGGCGAGGGCGACCGGGTCTCGGTCGGCACCTGCTCACTCGTCGTCATCCCTGTTGCCGGGCACACCCCCGGCTCCATCTGCCTGGTGTACGACGACGGCACCGGTCACCCTCACCTCTTCACCGGCGACTCGCTCTTCCCGGGAGGCGTCGGCAACACGCAGGGCGACCCCGAGCGCTTCCAGCAGCTGGTCGGCGACGTCTCAACCCGCATCTTCGACGCCCTCCCCGACGAGACCTGGTTCTACCCCGGTCACGGCAACGACTCCACGCTGGGCGTCGAGCGGCCACACGTGGCGGAATGGCGCGAGCGCGGCTGGTGACCTCGGTGAGCGGGTTCCGGCCGACCCGGGGGTTCACCGGCCGTCCGCGTCGCGGACGGCCCGATCGCCTGCCACCTGGGCAGTACGACACCGGGTCCGACTGGCCGACCCTGACCGCCGAGGTCACGCCGCACCTCGTGCCCGAGAAATGGACCATGACCGTCGACGGGCTCGTCGAGACGTCGACGAGCTGGACCTGGCGCGAGATCCATGCGCTGCCCGGGTCGACCTACTTCGGTGACATCCACTGCGTGACGACGTGGTCGAAGCTGGACACGACGTTCGCGGGCGTGAG
This sequence comes from Nocardioides sp., assembly GCA_036271155.1. Classification (GTDB taxonomy): domain Bacteria; phylum Actinomycetota; class Actinomycetes; order Propionibacteriales; family Nocardioidaceae; genus Nocardioides. The sequence continues at coordinate 15,604 of DATBBE010000035.1, forward strand.
TGTGGACACCCTGCTGGCGGCGGCCCAGCCTCGCTCGGAGGCGGCGTACGTCCTGGCCCACTCGACCACCGGCTACACGACGAACCTGCCGTTGGACGACGTCACCGGCGGGCGCGCGTGGGTGGTCTGGGAGTACGACGGTCGGCCGCTGCCCATCGAGCACGGCGGGCCGGTCCGGCTGCTGGTGCCGCACCTGTACTTCTGGAAGTCCGCGAAGTGGGTGACCCGTCTCGAGGTGATGGCGCGCGACCGGCCGGGCTTCTGGGAGCAGAACGGCTACCACGACCGTGGCGACCCTTGGCTGGAGCAGCGTTACCAAGGCGACCCGTGAGCACGTCCGGTCTGGAGACGGGCAGTCCGGGAGCGGGCAGTCCGGGAGCGGGCAGTCCGGGAGCGGGGATCCCGGAGACGAGCTGGACGACGGCCGTGGTCGCCGAGGTCGAGCGGATCGAGGACCGTCTGGTCAGGCTGCGGCTGGATCCGGAGGGCTGGACGCCCGGCCTGCCCGGGCAGCACGCGATCGTCCGGCTCCGGGCGGAGGACGGGTACACGGCCCAGCGTTCCTACTCGATCGCCTCGGATCCCGACGACCCGCTCGTCGAGCTGATGGTGGAGTGCCTCCCGGGCGGTGAAGTCTCCGGCTTCCTCCATGACGAGGTGCGGCTCGGCGACGTGCTCGAGCTGCGCGGACCGATCGGCGGGTGGTTCACCTGGACCGGAGACGTCACCGCCGTGGCCGTCGGCGGCGGCACCGGCGTCGTCCCTCTTGTGGCGATGCAGCGGTACGCCGCACGGCTCGGACTCGGTCATCGCCTGCACGTCGTCGCGGTGGGCCGAACCCTGGCCGAGCTCCCCTACTCCCACGAGTTCCTCGAAGCCGGCGCCTTCGTGGCAACCACGCGCGAGAACCTCGGCTCCCGCGTAGCCGCGCCGCCGTACCCGGCGGAGCTGGAGTCGCTGGTCGCCGACGTCGAGCGTGCCTACGTCTGCGGGTCCGTGGGGTTCGCGTCGTACGCCACCCGACTGCTGGGCGAGGTCGGGGTACGCACCGATCTGGTCAGGGTCGAGCAGTTCGGCGCTACCGGCTGAGAGGGTGGAGCGATGTCAGAGATCAGAGCAACCGGTCCCGACGCCCTCACGCTGGCGACGGAGCTGCTGCAGCGCGCTCGGCGGGCCGACCCGTTGGCGGGTGTCTGGGAGGCCGCGGACGTGCAGTGGTGGTGGCGTCGAGCCCGGGCGTCCGACGAGATCGAGCAGCTCTTCTGGACCGACGACGAGGGGCCGGTCGCCGGGATCCTGCTGACGACCTGGGGCGAGGACACCTGGCAGTGCGACCCACTCGTCGTCCGGGCGGTGGGCCCGTCCCTGGACGCGGTGTGGGCGCGAGCTCTGGAGGAGATCGACGCTCATGCGAGCGGTCGAGTGGTGGAGGTGCTCGTGCGCGAGGACGACGCCGATCTCATCGGTCTCGCCGAGACATCGGGCTTCGTCGCGGGACCGGGTGGCGGGACTCTGTGGATGGACCTGGCCGACCGGCCCGACGTGAAGCCTCCCGCTGCGGGCTTCACACTGGTCGACCGCGGCGTCCGAGCGGACACCCCTCACCCGATGCACCAGCGCAACGGCGATGCCGTGGAGGAGCGCCTCGGGCAGGTCACTCTCTACGACCCGGAGCTCGACCTCGCTATCGAGGCGCCGGACGGGAGCATGGCCGCCTACTCCTTGTACTGGTTCGATCCGGTGACCAAGGTCGGGCTCGTCGAGCCGGTGCGCGTCGAGGACGAGTACCACCGACGTGGGCTCGCCACGGCGATGCTGACCGCCGGGATCGACCGTCTGGCGGCGAAAGGCGCCGAACGGGTCAAGGTCGGCTTCTCGAGCCCGGTCGCCCGAGACCTCTACCAGGGAATCGGCTTCCGGCTGACCTCCACGGACAAGACGTACGTCCGCCCCGGGTCGGCGTCCTGACCCAAGGCACCCTCGGGTTGTGCGAGGAAGCGGACGGGCCTGGAGCCGTCACGTCCTTCGGTGGTAGCGCTGGTCTCCGTTGGGTTGGTGGCTGAGGATGTAGGTGGGGTCGTGGGCTCTGTGGTGGTGGTGGGGGCAGAGCAGGATTCCGTTGTCGAGGCGGGTGTGGCCGCCGTGGGACCAGGGTTGTCGGTGGTGGGCTTCGCACCAGGCGGCGGGGATGTCGCAGCCATCGGCGCGGCAGTGGCGGTCGCGGAGGTCCAGGGCGGTGCGGAGGGGTCCGGTGAACAGGCGGCGGGTGCGGCCGAGGTCGAGGGTCTGGCTCTTCCCGCCCAGCACGACCGGGATGATCCCGGACGTGCAGGCCAGTCGCCTGGCTTCGCCGGCGGTGATCACGTCGCCGGTGGAGGTCTCGGCCACCCCGGCGAGGTCGGATACGAGGGTGTGATGGTAGATCGTCACCAGGACCTGGGTGGCGGTCCCGCCGTGACGAGGCAGGCCCTTGCTGGGGATGTGCTCGAGGAGGCTGCAGAAGGCTTGGCCGCGGCGGCGGGGCAGGGGGAGCTGGTCGACCTCACTGTCCAGGGTGTGGCGGCGTGGGGAGGTGTAGGCGTCGAGGTAGGTCTTGAGTCGGTGGGCCACGGGCTCGGGGAGCCGGACGTGCAGGTCGGTGGTGCCGTCGCCGCGGGGTCGGAAGGAGAGTCGGGTGGTGGTGTGGGCGCGGTGTTCCTCGGCGAGCAGGAGGCGGTGTTCGTGGTCCTCGGCGAGGTCGGGGGCGATGACTTCCAGGACTTTGCGGCCCAGGCGGCGTAGCTGGGTGGGTGGGAACTGGCCGGCCTCGGCCAGCAGGTG
>DATBBE010000036.1:0-15960 GCA_036271155.1 Nocardioides sp.
CGCAAGGCCCTCGACGCCGCCACCGACCAGGGCATCGAGCACCTCCTGATCGGCGGCGGGGTCGCGGCCAACTCGCGCCTCCGGGCGATGGCCACCGAGCGTGCCGAGGCGAAGGGGATCCGGGTCCGGGTCCCGAGGCCCGGGCTGTGCACCGACAACGGCGCGATGGTGGCCGCTCTCGGGGCCGAGCTGGTCGCCCGCGGCCGTACGCCGTCCGCCCTCGACCTTCCCGCCGACTCGTCCCAGCCGGTGACCGAGGTCGTCGCCTAGGGTTGCCCGGCGAGCACGATGGGCGACTCGAAGTTCCGGCCCTGCTCGGCTGACACTGCGATCTCCATGGACCCGTCCAGTCCGAACCTGACCACCGACCACCTGCCGTGCTGGTAGACCGTGGCCAGCAGGTGCGTGTCGTCCTCCCACACCGTGGAGGTCACGAATGCCTGTGTCTTGAGCGTCGACCGGTGCTCGAAGAGGAGGTGACCGGTCGCGACGTCGTAGGCGGCCAGCACCGAGCTGCCCGTGCCGCTGCGGAAGTCGGAGTCGGCGGACACCGATGTCAGGTCGGGTGAGAACGCCAGGAGGCTGTGGTCGCACGTCTTCCAGTCGACGGGACCCGATCCGGACGCCACTGCCGAGCAGGAGTCGCCCTCGCCGATGCGCGTGTACCCGGCGACGAGACCGAAACCGGAGACGTCGGACACGTCGACGAAACGGTGGGCTGGGTCCGCCGGCGCCGTCGTTCCGTCCGACGAGACCACGTGGTCGGTGCTCTTGCCGGTTGTCTGATCCGTCGTGCGGACCAGCACGCGGCACGGTGTGGCAGCCGAGCAGTCCCCGCTCATGCTCGCGACCTGCGCAGCGCCGCCGGGCAAGGGCGGTGCGATCGCGGTGGGAGCGGTATGGGTGGCCACCCAGGTGCGGACCTGACCGTCGGGAGACACCCATGCCGCCGCTGTCCGGCTGTCGTCGACAGCGAGCCCGAACCCAGCCGGGTAGGGCCCGTGCTCGGTGCCGCCGGAGTCGGTGACCTCGACGCTGCCGACCCCTTGGTCGGTGAGCGTGTGGAACACCTCGGTGCCGTCGGAGAGCACGGCGAACGCGTCGACTCGGTGGCGGGAGGAGACCGTTGCCGTGTCGCCGTCAGCCAGGTGCATCAGGCCCGCGACCAGGTAGCCGTTGGCCGGCGGCTTCCCCTCCGGCAGCCCTCGCACGTCCAGCGGTGCGCGAGCGTCGACGGGTGCCGAGGTCTCGGTCGGAGTCGTGCTCTGCGTGGCCGGGCCGGGCTCGGGGCGCTCCCCGGAGTGGCGCGCCAGGGCGGCGGTCGGCACCAGGAGGGCCACGACCGCCGCAGTGCCGGCGACCGCGGTCGCAGCGCGCCGGCGCCGGATCGATCGGGCGCGACCCGTGACCTCGGCGAGGCCGAGCGGCGTGGCTGACAGCGCATCGGCACGGTCGGTCAGGGTGCGCGTCAGCTGGGTCGCGAGGTCGTCGTACTCGGGCTGGCTCATGACGGGTCGTCCTCCTCGCTCGTGCGGGGGTTCAGGGTCTGGGGTGCGCGCTCGCGCAGGGCGGCGAGCGCGCGACTGGTCTGGGACTTCACCGTGCCGACCGAGATGCCGAGCACCGCGGCGGTCTCGGCCTCGCTCAGCTCCTCGTAGTAGCGGAGCACCACGACGGCGCGAGCACGGCGGGGGAGCGTCTGCACGACGTCCCACAGAGCCGACCCCACGCCGTCGTCCGCGAGGTCGTGATGCGGCTCCTCCAGGGCGTGCAGCACCACGTCATCGGCGGCGTGCTCGCGACGCTTCCAGGCGCGGCGCCACAGGGAGTTGTGCTCGTTGACCAGGATCCGCCGGACGTAGCCGTCGATGGACCCCCGGTCGCGCACCTTGTCCCACGACAGGTACAGCTTGGCGAAGGCGGTCTGGACCAGGTCCTCGGCGTCGTGCCGGTTGCCGGTGAGCAGGTACGCCGTGCGCAGCAGGCTCGGCTGGCGGGCGGCCAGGTAGGCCGCGAAGTCGCTGTCGCGCGCGGTACGTCGTTCGGCCACGGCAGTCGCTCCCGTCCGGTCCTCGGGCGGTCGGTCCATCTCTCCCCCTCACGTGTCGCGACCAAGACGCGACCGGGGGCGAGAAGGTTGCCATCGTGGCAGAGCGGGAGCCTTCCGCCGAGCGTCACGGAGTGGCGGCCAGCCGGAAGCCGTACTGCCTCACCTCGGTGGGGGGCAGCACCTTCGTCGCTCGCGTGACGCTGCCGTCGACGCCGATGCGGAGGATGCTCTCCTGGTGGGCGGCGTCCTGGGCGACCACCAGCACCGCGTCGTCGCCCTCCCACACCGCCTGGCTCTTCACCACCATGTCGGGCAGCACGACGCTGCGGACCAGCCGCCCGCTGGCGGAGTCGAAGATGCCGACGACGTCGCCGACCCCGGGGGACGTCTGCGGGCCCACGCTCTGGGTCCCCGAGACGTACTGCCCCGACGCCGAGAAGTGCGAGAGCGTCCAGGCCGCTGCGCGCCAGCGCACGGCGCCAGTCGACGCGTCGACGACGACGGCCGAGGTGTCGATCTGGTTGAGCCCGGCGACGAGGTCTCCCGCTCGGGTGGCCGTCTGTGCCGTGGCCAGGTGGGGGATCCTGCGCGCCGTGCCGTCGGGGGCGATGACGAGCGCTGCGGCTCGGCCGAGGGTGCGAACGGAGCCAGGGTGCTTCTGCGGGTCGGGGAGCCAGGCCGGCCCGTTGACGACCACGCCGCTGTCGAGCGTGGCGACCGGGAACGGCGCACCTTGGGCGGCCGCGAGGGTTTTCGTCCCCTCGACGAGGTGTCCGGTGCTGGTGGCGTCTCCACAGCCGTCGTCGAAGAGCCAGTACACGGGGTCGCCGGGGCCCATCGCGAACCCGGGCAGGCCACACCCGAGCGGGGTCGTCGCCCCGTCGGAGACCAGCGAGACGTCGTTCCGCGGGTGCCGCCAGTTCGACTGTGAGACGACGAGCACGCCGCCCGTGGTCGGTGCCGCGGCCGCAGCGTGGCGGAACGCGGGAGAGGTGATGCGCTCTCCCTGCGGGGTCAGGTAGACGTCTCCATAGAGGATCCCCACCTTCGGCGCGGCGCCCTGGGGGATGTCGGGCAGCTTCGCCGCAGGGTTCGGCTTGGAGCTCGGACCGAGGTTCGCGCTGCCATGGCGGTCGAGCACCACGGCCGCCGAGACACCGCCGAGCGCGAGCACTGCGGCTGCGGCCACCAGCAGCGTCGTACGACGGTGCTGACGGCGGATCGTCCGGGAGCGGTTGAGCACTTCTGCGGTCGACGTGGTCGGGTAGTCGGTCGTCTCGACGACCTCCAGAAGGGTCCGGGTCAGCAGGTCCTCCGCGGTCATCGGTCCTCCTCCTGGGTGGTCCGGGCCGGCCCGCCCTCTTCGCGGGCGGCCGTGATCTCGGGATGGTCGGGCAGCAGGGCGCGCAGCGACGCGATCGCCCGGCTGCTCTGTGACTTCACGGTCCCGAGGGAGATCCCCATCACGTCCGCGATCTCGGCCTCGGTGAGCTGCTCGTAGAAGCGAAGCACGACCACGGTCCGCTGCCGCGGTGGCAGCGAGCACACGAAGCGCCAGACGGCTTCGCGGGTGTCGTCGTACGCCGGCGCCTCGGGAGCGGGGCGGTCGGGCACCGTCTCGACGACCTGCTCCAGACGGCGTACGGGCCGCCGCCAGGACGATCGGTACTCGTTGACCAGGGCCTTGCGCGCATAGGCGTCGACGTTGTCGACGCGGCGGATGCGGTCCCAGCCGCGGAAGAGCTTCGCCAGTGTGGTCTGCAGCAGGTCCTGTCCGGAGTGGACGTCACCGGTCAGCAGGTGTGCCGTCCGTTGCAGAGAGCTCGCGCGCGCTGCCAGCCAGGACTCGAAGTCCTGCCCGTCGCCGGGATCGTGGCCCGGGCCGGTCGGGGTGGCCACGGCGCCTCCCGTCGGGTGTGTCGACTGCATCCGCATCCCATTCTGGTGGGGTTCTCACCCCGACGACGAGATCGACGCCCAGAGGGTTGCATGCGTGCAACCCTCAGCGCCTCGGGAGGTCGTAGGGGCTGAGCTCGCTGTCCGAGGCGTCGACCGGGGCGCCGGCGTACTGGACGCTGCCGTCCGTGCCGATCCGGACCAGACCCCAACGGCCGTGCGACTGGAGCACCCCGAGCAGGTGGTGACTGTCCTCCCACGTGAGCTGGGAGAGGCTGCGGTAGCGACTGGCGTGGAACGTCCACGTGCGCAGGGCCTGTCCGTCGCGGTCGAGGACCGCGACCTTGCGGATGCTGTCCCATCTCACCTGCGACCGCTCGGCGAGCACGCGTCGTCCGTCGGGGGAGAAGGAGTCGAGGTAGTAGTCGCAGGTGCGGAAGACGCGGTGCCCGGTGGCGCGGAAGACTCCCCAGCACGCTCGCTGCTGCGCCGTACGCCGCGACACCAGGCCGATGACCCGACCGCTCTGGTTCACGTCGGAGACCTGGAGCATCGGGCCGGCGGTGTCGACGATGCCGTGCGAGTCGGTGACCCAGACCCGGCGCGGGCCGTTGGCGAACACCGTGCAGCCGCCGCCCTCGGGCAGCTGCTCCTTGCAGGTCTCGGCTCCCCACAAGGCGGCGATCGCCCGGGCCTTCGGGAGATTCGGCAGGTCGAACCGCCGAGACCCGCCGCCCTCGACCACGTGGGGCGTGCCGTGGTCGCCCAGCCAGCCCACGATCTCGTGGTCGGGCGAGACGACGAGGCCGTAGTGCTCGAGCATCTTGGTGCGTACCCGCCCGGTCGCGGACACCTGCTGGAGCTCGGTGCCGGCCTCGGTCCCGGCCATCCCGATCGCTCCGTCACCCATCGGCGCCCAGCTGCCCCAGGTCAGGTCCGGCAGCCGCAACGTGGTGCCGTCCGGGCGGAGCAGGCGCCAGTTCCCGCCGCCGAACTCGGGCTTCGTGGCGAAGGCGTAGGGGATGGCAGGGTCGGCTCCGACCGGGAGCCCGGAGACCGGGAGCGGTCGCGGTCTCGTCGCCGCCTTCGCGTGCGCGACCAGGTCGTCGCGGGTGTGCGGACGAGAGGCGGCGTACGCCGACGCGAGCGGCGACGCGAGCAGGGTCAGGGCCACCGCGGCGACCGACAGCGAGCGAGACCGGGTCTGCTTCATGGTGGTGAGACCACCGGAGACGGTTGAAAGTTGTCCCACACCCGGTCTCGCGGACCGTCACGCCGACCTCATAGGCTGCCGCCACCGTCGTAGCCGTCGGCCGATCGTCATCGAGGGGAAGGCGTTCCATGCACCAGGTCCAGGGAGTCGTGGCCCGCGCGAAGGGCGCGCCGGTCAGCATCGAGACGATCAACGTCCCCGACCCCGGGCCGGGGGAGGCGCTGGTCCAGGTGCAGGCGTGCGGCGTGTGCCACACCGACCTGCACTACCGCGAGGGCGGGATCAACGACGACTTCCCGTTCCTCCTCGGCCACGAGGCGGCCGGGGTCGTGGAGGCGGTGGGCGACGACGTGACGTCGGTGGCGCCGGGCGACTTCGTGATCCTCAACTGGCGCGCGGTCTGTGGCGACTGCCGTGCCTGCAACCGCGGCGAGCCGTGGTACTGCTTCGCCACCCACAACGCCACCCAGAAGATGACGCTGGCCGACGGGACCGAGCTCTCGCCGGCGCTCGGCATCGGGGCGTTCGCGGAGAAGACGTTGGTCGCCGCCGGACAGTGCACGAAGGTCGACCCGTCGGCACGGGCCGCAGCAGTCGGGCTGCTCGGCTGCGGTGTGATGGCCGGGCTGGGCGCCGCGATCAACACCGGCAAGGTCTCGCGCGGCAAGAGCGTCGCGGTGATCGGCTGTGGCGGCGTCGGCGCGGCCGCGATCGCCGGGTCGGCCCTCGCCGGAGCCGAGACGATCATCGCCGTCGACATCGACGACCGGAAGCTCGAGGGCGCGCGTCGGATGGGCGCCACGCACACGATCAACAGCTCCGACGCCGACCCCGTGCCGGCCATCCAGGAGCTCACCGGAGGCAACGGCGCGGACGTCGTGATCGACGCCGTCGGCCGTCCAGAGACCTGGAAGCAGGCGTTCTACGCCCGCGACCTGGCCGGCACGGTCGTGCTGGTGGGGGTCCCGACGCCCGACATGAGGATCCCCGACATCCCGCTGATCGACGTCTTCGGTCGAGGCGGCTCGCTGAAGTCGTCGTGGTACGGCGACTGCCTGCCGAGCCGCGACTTCCCGATGCTCGTGTCTCTGTACCAGCAGGGTCGTCTCGACCTCGACGCGTTCGTCTCCGAGGAGATCGCGCTCGGCGACGTGGAGGCGGCGTTCGAGAAGATGCACGAGGGCACGGTGCTCCGCAGCGTCGTCCTGTTCTCGTGAGGCCTGCGGGGCTGCGGCTCGACCATGCAGTCAGCAGCGGCACCTTCAGCCTCGACGGCGCGACGTACGACGTCGACAACAACATCTGGGTGATCGGTGACGACGCCGAGTGCGTCGTCATCGACGCCCCGCACTCGGTCGACGACATCCTGGTCGTCGTAGATGGTCGGCGGGTGCGGGCGATCGTGTGCACCCACGCCCACGACGACCACGTGCGCGTCGCGCCGGCGCTGCGCGAGGCGGTGGGTGCGCCGATCCTGCTGCATCCCGCCGACCGGCCGGTGTGGGAGCTGACCCACCCCGACGAGCTCTGGGACGTCGACCTCTCCGACGGCTTCGAGGTGCCGGTCGCCGGGTCCACGCTGAGGGTGCTCCACACCCCTGGTCACTCGCCGGGGTCGGTGTGTCTGCTGTCGGACGACCTGGGCTGCGTCTTCACCGGCGACACGCTCTTCGCGGGCGGTCCGGGTGCGACCGGCCGCTCCTTCAGCGACGCATCCCTGATCCTGGAGTCCATCCGCGGCTCGCTCCTGACCCTGCCCGACGACACCGTCGTACACACCGGTCACGGTGACGACACGACGATCACTTCAGAACGTTGAACCGCTCCTGGGCCCTGACCCGGGCGGCGCCGAAGAGCAGGTAGCCCACGAAGCCGATGACGAGGGCGAACGGCACCCCGAGGTTGGCGTAGGCCCAGGAGCCGCCCTTGCCGCCGAAGCCGAAGGGGTCGAGGAAGTAGCCCAGCCAGCTGAGTCCCTTGCCCTGACCGGTCGTGTCGATCACCAGTCCCCAGCCGACGAAGGTGCCGACGGCCATGGACAGCAGCGCGCTCAGCCGGAACGAGCCGTAGACACCGCGCGACGTGAAGAGCGAAGCCACGTCGTAGTCCCGACGTCGAAGCAGCAGGTCTGCGAGGAACACCCCGCACCATGCGGCCATGGGGACGCCCAGGATGATCAGGAACGCCTCGAAGATCGTGATCAGGTTGTCCTTCGCGTAGAACACGATGTAGATCGCGCCCGCGACCATCAGGACACCGTCGATGGCGGCGGCGACCCATCGAGGGGCCGGAAGCCCGAGTGTGAGCAGGGTCAGCCCCGAGGAGTAGATGTCCATCACGGCCCCACTCACCAGGCCGAGCACTGCGACGATCGCGAAGGGCAGCAGGAACCACGTCGGCAGGATCGTGGTGAGAGCCCCGATCGGGTCGGAGCCGATGGCACCGCTCAACGACTGTGACGAGCCCGCCAGGAGGATGCCGTAGGCCACGAGCAGGACGACGGGCAGGCTCCCGCCGAACGTCGGCCACCAGACGACGCCGCCGCTCGACGCGCGGCGCGGCAGATAGCGCGAGTAGTCGGCCGCGGTGTTCACCCAGCCCAGCCCGAACCCGGTCATCACCAGCACCGCGGCACCGATCACGGACTGGGTGCTCCCGGTGGGGAGGGCCTTGGCGGTGGCCAGGTGGATGTGATGGACGGTGAGCGCGACGTAGACGCCGGTGACGATGATCAGCGCGATCGTCAGGTACTTCTGCAAGCGCATGATCAGGTCGAACCCCATGATCCCGGCACCCACGATCACCAGTGCTACCACGACGAACGCCGCGACCTTCGTGCCGTCGCCGTGGCTCCAGCCGAGACGCTCGAACACGGTCGCCGTCGCCAACGTCGACAGCGCGACGAGCACGGTCTCCCAACCCACGAGCAGCACGTAGGAGACCAAGCAGGGCAGGGTGTTCCCCCACCTTCCGAAGGCGGCGCGCGACAGTGCCAGGGTCGGTGCGGACCCGCGCTTGCCGGCGATGGACACCAGGCCGACGAGGAGGAACGACACGACGGTGCCGATGACCGCCGCGACGATGCCTTGCCAGAGCCCGATCCCGAACCCGAGCACGAAGGCGCCGTACGACACCGCCAGCACCGAGATGTTCGACGCGCACCAGGGCCAGAACAACCCAGCGGGCGTGCCCTTCCGCTCGGACTCCTCGATGACGTTGATGCCGTTGGCCTCGATCCCGGCTGGCGCCGGTGGGGCCTTGGCTACGGACGACTCGTCGATGGCGGTCATGCCCAGTCCTCTCTCACCAGGTCCGCGAGCAGCGGACCCATCCGTGCGGCGGTGCGTTCGGCCACGGCCACCACCTCGCTGGGATCGATCCCCGAGTCGACTCCCTCGATGGCGGTCACCGTCGACAGTCCGAGCACCTCCAGACCGCATTCTCTTCCCGCGATGGCCTCGGGGACGGTCGACATCCCGAGCACGTCACCGCCGATCCGGCGTACCCACTCGGCCTCGGCGAGGGTCTCGTAGTGGGGCCCTGGCAGCCAGGCGTACGTCGCCTCCCTCAGCGTGGGGTCGAGCGTGCGGGCGCCGGCACGCACTCGCGCCGACCAGCAGTCGGTGAGGTCGACGAAGTGCGCGCCCTCGATCGGAGAGGTGCCGGTGAGGTTGAGGTGGTCGCGGATCAGCACCACCTGCCCGACCTCGAGGTCGTGGCGCAGGGCGCCGTTGGCGTTGGTGAGCATGGCCAACGTGCAGCCTGCCGCCGCAGCCGTCCGGATGCCGTGGACGACCGGCCGCAGACCGTGTCCCTCGTAGAGGTGCGTGCGCCCGGCGAGGACGAGGAGCGGGACGCCGTCCGCGTCGTACGACGAGAGGGTGCCGGCGTGCCCCTCGGCGGTCGGTGCCAGGAACCCGGGGACGTCGGTCATGGGGAACGACGCGACGGGCCTGCCGAACGCCTCGGCCGCCGGGCCCCAGCCGGAGCCGAGCACGACCACGACCTGGTGTCGACCGACGCCGGTCAGCTCGGCGATGCGTGCGGCAGCCGCCTGCGCCAGCGTCAGCGGGTCCGCGGCCGTCACAGGGTCCACAGTAGAACGAGCGTGTCGCCCACCAGTCACTCCAGCCCCACGAGGCGGGCACTCCTCTCGCTTCTCGGGGGTTGCAACGGCCGGGAAGCGACGGGATACCCGGTGAGCCGGGTATCCCAACACGGAGCCCTAAGCCGCGCTGCGGTGGCGCGAGCGCACGAGATCGTGGACGCCGATCGCGATCGCGAGGACGACGAAGCAGATGGCGGCGACGACCGCGTGCCGCAACGCGGTCGCGTAGGCGGCGGGTCCGGGTCCGGCCAGCGAGTTGAAGAAGACCGCGCCGATGACGGCCTGTCCGATGGCCAGGCCGATGCGCTGTCCGGTCTGCAGCACCCCGCCGGCCGCACTGCCCATCTGCGGGTCGACGTCCATCAGCGCCAGAGTCTGGTTCGGGGTGATCAGCGCGCCCTGCCCGCAGCCCATCACGAACAGCGGCAGCGCCAGGGCGAGGGCGGCGTGCTCGGGTGGGACGTGCGGGGCGACCACGGCCAGGGCGACCGCGCCCACGCCGAACGTGACGGCACCGCCGACGACCAGCGGCCGGCCGATGCGGGTCACCACCCGTCCCGAGAGCGGTGCCGAGACCGCGCTGCCCACCGCGAACGCCGTGACACCGAGCGCGGACTGGAGTGCGGAGTAGCCGAGACCGCGCTGGTAGTAGATCGCGAGCACGAGCGGCAGCCCGGCCATCGCGGGGAAGAACGTGAGGGCGAGGGTGATCCCCGCGACGTACGACGGGCGCCGGAACAGCCGGAAGTCGACCAGGGGCTCGCGCGACTCGGCGGTCATCAGCCGCTCGCGCCGGTAGAACAGCACGATCAGCACCACTGCCGGGACCCCCAGCAGAGCCAGGCGCGCGTCGTGGATCGCGTCGTACTCCACGCTGGCGAACAGCACGCAGAAGGTGGCGCTGCCCAGCAGAGCGGCTCCCAGGACGTCGAGCCGGTGCCGGATGCTCTCGGTGGGCGCGGGGAGCAGCCGTCGGGCGAGCAGCATCACCACGATGCCGATCGGGATGTTGATGAAGAACACCAGGCGCCAGCCGAACTCGGGGCCTCCGAGGGCGATCAGCAGGCCACCGACGACCGGGCCGATGGCGGTGCCGAGCCCGACGGTGGTGCCGAGCACCCCGAACGCGCGGCCCCGCTCGCTCCCGCGGAACATCTGCTGGACCAGCCCCGAGACCTGCGGGTTGATGAGCCCGCCGAAGAGCCCCTGCAGGACGCGTGCGCCGATCAGGATGGGCGCCGTGGGGGAGAGACCCGAGAGCAGGGACGTGGCGGCGAAGCCGGCGACCCCGACCTGGAACATCACCCGCCGGCCGTGGTCGTCGCCGAGCTTGCCGCCGAGCACCGGCACGAGGCCGAACGCGAGGGTGTAGCCCGAGACGATCCACTGGAGCTCCGAGGGACCCGCCCCCGTCGAGTTCGAGATGGACGGCAGCGCGACGTTCGTGACGCTCACATCGAGGAGCGTCATGAACATCGCGCTGCAGCAGACGACGAGCGCGATCCAACGAGCACGGCTGTCGTCGGGCGGCACCTCTGGATCCTGTCAGGCCTGGTGGGTCGAGCTTGTCGAGGACCCCCGCGGGGTACGCCGGCGCCCGCTGCCGGCGTACCCCCGGGACCGTTCAGCCGGCCATGGCGGGCTGGCTCTCGGGCTGCTGCTCGGCCGCGACCAGCGAGCCCTGGGGCCGGTCGATCCGGCCCGGCCACCACGCCCGCTCACCGAGCAGCACCAGGGCGGCCGGCAGGATCACCAGCCGGATCAGGGTCGCGTCGATCAGGATGGACCCGGCCAGGGCGACCCCCATCATCTTCATCTCGAGCATGCTCAAGGTGATGAAGATGGCGAACACCGAGACCATCACGGCGGCGGCGCTGGTGATCACGCCGGCTGTGTCGGTGATGCCGCGCTGGACCGCCAGCCGGGTCGGCAGGCCGGCGAGCGCGTGCTCACGGATCCGGGCCAGGACGAACACGTTGTAGTCCATCGAGAGCCCGACCAGGATCACCATCACGAACAGCGGGATCCAGTCGATGACGAACCCAGGGCTGGTGAACCCGAGCTGCCCGGCGAACCAGCCGTGCTGGAAGACCAGCGTCAGGATCCCGAACGAGACACCCACCGACAGCAGGTTGAGCGCCGAGGACAGCGCCGCGACGACCAGGCTGCGGAAGGCCAGGGTCATCATCACCAAGGTCAGCAGCAGGACGAACCCGATCACGAACGGCAGCCGGTCGGACTGGTGGGTGGCGAAGTCGAGCGACTCCGCGACGTCACCGCCGACGGCGTGCTGGACGTGCATCCCGGCGAAGGCGTCCGGCACCAGATGCGCACGCAGCTGCTGCACGGCGTCGCCGGAGCGGTCGTCGGAGGCTGAGTACGGGATCGGCAGGGTTGCCCGGACCGTCCGACCGTCGGGAGCTGTCTCGATGTCCGTGCTCCCCGCCTGGTCGAACCACCGGGTGGCGGCGGCCGAGGTCTCGAGCCGGTGCATGGCCCGGACCACCTGTGAGTGCTGCGCCACGGTGCCGCGGACGACGACGGTCGCGGTCGTCCCCTGGGAGGGGAACTCGTCGGCGATGGTGCGCAGCGTCTGCACCTGGGGGATCGAGGCGGGCAGGGTGTCGAGGTTGCCGTCGTGGATCTTCATGCCCAGGGCCGGGGCCGCGAGGGCGACGAGTGCGACCAGCGACACGACCAGCGCGGCGACGGGGCGACGTACGACGGGAGCCAGGATGCGACGGCTGATGCCACCGGGGCCGATCCGCCGGTTGAGCCGCCACAGCAGTGGCAGCCGGGGGCGGTCGGTCCAGCGACCCAGCTTGGCCAACAGGGCCGGGAGCACGGTCACCGAGCCGATCACCGCGACGCCGACCACGACGATCGCGCCCGAGGCGAGCGAGTCGAACGTCGCACCGCCCACGATGAACAGTCCGGCCATGGAGGCCATGACGGCGGCACCGGAGACCAGGATCGAGTGGCCCGAGGTCGCGGCCGCGATCTCCACGGCGTCCAAGGTGGTGTGCCCGGCGGCTCGCTCCTCGCGCTCGCGCTTGAGGTAGAACAGCGAGTAGTCGACGCCGACCGCCATCCCGATCAGCACGATCAGGCTGCTGACGGTCGGCTCGGCGTGGATCAGGTGCGACAACGGGGCGGCGATGCCCATGGTCGCGGCGACCGAGGTGAGCGCGAGCAGGACGGGGACACCGGCGGCGATCAGCGCGCCGAAGGCGAGCAGCATGAGCACCACCGTGATGGGCAGGCTGATGCCCTCCGCCGAGTGCAGGTCGTCCGCGACGCGGTCGTTGATCGCCGAGTTCACCGAGACGTCGCCGGCCTCACGGATCCGGAGGTCGGCGTGCGCCCGCGCGATTGCGGCGGTACGGGCCTGGACCTGTGACGCGTCGTCCACGTTGCTCTTGAGGTGTACGTCGACCAGCGCGGCACGATGCCCGGGGTTCCACTGCGGCGCCTCCACGTGGGTGACGCCCTTGGTGCCGGTGAGGCCGGTCCGGAGCTGGTCGGCCACCTGGGCGACCTCGGCGGACCCCGGCACGCCGCCGTTGCGAGCGGTGATGAGGACGCTCTCGATCTGGTCGTCGACGAAGCCTCCCTGGGCGGCGAGGGCGTCGGCGCGACCGGACTCGCCGATCCGGTAGTCGGCGTCGGTGGTCTGCTTGGTCGAGACCAGAGCAGCCAGGGCGACGGCGAGCGCGACGAAGGCGAACCAGGCGCCGATCGCGCGCCAGGGGTGAGTGGCGCTCCAGCGCGCGGCGCGCAGAGGTACCCGGGCGACGAGGCCGGGACGGTGCAGATGAGGTGACATGGCGGGCTCCTCGAGTGATGTTCTTCTGGACTCGTCCAGCGTCGAGAAATCCGCCTCCCGGATCAGGAGTGGCAGGACCCGGATCGGGGGTGGGCCTAAGCCCACTGTCCGCATCGGACGGATCGGCGAGACTGGTGTCATGACCAACGTCGGCCGCCTCCGCCTGACGGGGTACGCCGCCTTGCAGCTGCCCTTGTCGGTGCTGGCGCTCGCGCTGTTCATCATCGACGTCGTCGCGGCGGTCCTGGCCGTGATCGTGATCGGGGTCCCGGTGCTGATGGTCAGCCTGCGGGTGTCGCGATGGCTGGTGAACCTGCATCGCCGGATGGCAGGTGAGATCCTGGGCTCGCCGGTGCCCGCACCGTACGGCGTACCCGAGTCAGGCTCGGCGCTCGAGCGACTGCGGGCCGCGGCCGTTGATCCGCTCACCTGGCGCGACCTGTCGTGGCTGCTGGTGGCGATGCCGCTGGCCTTCACCGCGTCGCTGCTGGTGGTCTTGCTGTTCGTGCCGGTCGTGACCGGGTTCCTGTGGTGGTACGCCGTCCGGCCGATCATGTACTACCGCTCGCGCGCCGATCAGTGGCTGCTGTCCTTCGGCACCACCGAGCGGCTGGAGCAGCGGGTCGAGGTGCTGACCGAGACGCGCAACCAGAGTCTCGACCATGCCGCCGCCGAGCTGCGCCGGATCGAGCGCGACCTCCACGACGGCGCCCAGGCCCGGCTGGCAGGTCTGGGGATGACGTTGGGCATGGCCGCCGAGCTCGTCGACCGTGACCCGGAGGGTGCCCAGAGGCTCCTGGCCGAGGCGCGCCAGACCAGCAGCGCGGCGCTGGGCGACCTGCGCGACGTCGTACACGGGATCCATCCACCGGTGCTGGCCGACCGCGGGCTGAAGGCGGCCGTGGAGGCTCTGGCCCTCGATCTCCCCGTGCCGGTGCAAGTGACAGGGGAGGCGCCGGCGGGGCTGCCGGCGCCGATCGAGTCCGCGGTGTACTTCACGATCGCGGAGTGCCTGGCCAACGTCGCCAAGCATGCGGGCGCCTCGCGGGCGTGGGTGGAGCTCTCCCACCGCGGCGGCCAGCCCACCGGGCTGCTCGCCATCGTGGTCGGCGACGACGGTCGTGGGGGTGCCGACGCGAGGTCGGGGACCGGGATGCGGGGGGTCGCGCGACGGCTCGCCGCGTTCGACGGCACGATGAGGGTGTCGAGCCCGAAGGGCGGGCCGACCCTCGTCACGCTGGAGGTGCCGTGCGACTCGTCCTCGCCGAGGACCACGCCCTCCTCCGAGACGGCCTGATCCGGATCCTCGAGGCGCACGACCACGAGGTCGTGGCCGCTCTGGAGCATGCCGGCGGGCTGGACGAGGCGCTCGCGGACGAGTCCGTGGAGGGCGCCGTGCTCGACGTACGCCTGCCACCCACCCACACCGACGAGGGACTCAGGGCCGCGGTCGCCGTCCGATCCAAGCGTCCAGGTTTCCCGGTGATGGTCCTCTCGCAGTACGTCGAGCGCATCTACGCCCGTGAGCTCCTCGCCAGCGGCGAGGGCGGGATCGGCTACCTGCTCAAGGACCGGGTGGGAGACGTCGGGGAGTTCGTCGACGCACTCGGCCGGATCGGGTCCGGGGGGACGGTGCTCGACCCGCAGGTGGTCTCGGCCGTGATGGCGCGCCAGGCGCCGGTCGAGCGGCTGACCGCCCGTGAGCGCGACGTCCTGGCGTTGATGGCCGAGGGCCGGTCGAACGCCGCGATCGCCGGAGCCCTGTTCGTGACCGAGAAGGCCGTCGGCAAGCACACCAACAACATCTTCACCAAGCTCGACCTGCCCCTCGCTCCCGACGACAACCGCCGGGTGCTCGCCGTGCTGGCCTGGCTCGGCGTCTAGAAAGTTGAACGCTGTTCAACATCAGAAGGGCTCGACGAGGAGGGCTGTGCCTTCGCCGTCCACCCGGGTGAGCACGATCGTGGCGCTCTCGTCTCCGCGCAGGCCGAGACGCTGACGTAGCTGCTCGGGGGCGATGTCGACGCCGCGCTTCTTGATCGTCAGGGCGCCGACGTTGCGTTCACGGAGGGCGGCGCGCAGCTGCTTCTCGCGGTAGGGCAGCTCCTCCAGGACGCGGTAGCTCCGCGCGAACGGCGAGTGGTACGCCGCATCGCCGGTGACGTAGGCGATCTTCCGGTCGACCAGGTGCCCCTCGACGCCCGCGGCCACCGCGGTCACGAGGCCGGCCCTGATGACGGCGCCGTCGGGCTCGTAGAGGAAGGCACCCACGGCCCCGACCTCGGCCCCCGGGTCATCCTCCGTGGTCAGCGTCGCGAGCCCGCCTCTCCCGATCACGGTGGCGCGCCGCGCGGTGGTCGCCAGGGCCGGTGACCAGAGCGCGGCCTCTTTCACCTCTCCGTCGTCACTGACCCACTCGGCCTCGGCCCCCTCGGGCACCAGCGTGTGGGGGATCCCGGGTGCCACCTTGACGCACGCGTGACCGCCGAGCAGCGACTCCACGAAGCTCCAGGGCGGGGTCCAGTCGTCGGCGCGGAAGGTGCGCCCGCGCGCGCCGCGTCGGGCCGGGTCGGCGTACGCCGTGCCGAAGGGCGTCACGTCCAGCGACGTCGCGTCTCCCACCTCGACCGCACCGCCGAGACCCAGCGCCGCCAGGTTGGCGCGGGCCATCTCGACCCGAAGGGGGTCGAGGTCGATGCCGGCGGCGGTCAGGCCGGCCCGCGCGAACGCGACCAGGTCACCCCCGATGCCACAGGTGAGGTCGACCACGCTGGGGCCGACCATCGCGACCCGCGCCGCGCGGTGTCGGGCGACGGAGGCGCGGGTCGCCTGCTCGAGCCCCTCGCGGGTGAAGTACATCAAGGCCG
>DATBBE010000037.1:0-11557 GCA_036271155.1 Nocardioides sp.
CATCGACGGCGTGAACCACAGGGTCAGGAAGGTGCCGGTCAGCAGCAGCACGACGAACGACCACAGCGCGATCTCACCGAGCATGAACGACCAGTGGTCGGGGAAGACCTTGCGCAGGTTCTTCCGCATCATCGTGGCCAGGCCCAGCCGGTCGTCAGCCCACTCGGCCACGGCTCCGGCCTTGTTCGGCTTCTTCGCCGTCGCGGCGCTGCCGCTGTTGGTGTCGGCGATCTTGCTGGTGTCCAGTGACATGCTCAGCCTCGCTCCCAGAAACTCGGCCCTACGGGCTCGGTGAAGTCACGCCGTGCGGCCAAGTATCCCTCATCGTCGACCGTCAGCTCGAGCTGCGGCAGGGGACGAGCCGCCGGGCCGAACAGCACGCGGCCGCTGTCGGTCAGGTCGAACGTCGACTGGTGGCACGGGCACAGCAGGTGATGGGTCGTGCGCTCGTTGAGGGAGATCGGGCAGCCGACGTGGGTGCAGATCTTGGAGTAGCAGACGATGCCGTCGACCGACCAGTTCAGCGTCTGGGTGGACACGATGTCGCTGGGCAGCATCCGGTGCAGGATCACCGCGGCCTTGGACTTGTCCACGAGGAGCTCGGTGCCCTCGACGATGGGCTGCTTGGTCTCCGGGTCGAGGGCGAACATGACCTCCGGCTCGGCGTTGACCAGGTCGCCGATCTCGAGCTCGGTGACCTTGATCGGCGTCCCCACGACGTCGCGGACGACGCGCTGGAGGGTGCGGTGCTGCGTCTGCCACCAGGCCTGCATCTCGGGGGTCCAGGTGGAGATGTCCCAGATCGTGTGGTCGAGCTTGTCGCCGGGGAGCGGGCCCAGGTCACGCAGCATCACGATCGGCAGCAGGCCCAGGACACCGCCGGCGGCGAGCAGGGTGTTGCGGATCAGCGGACGACGCCCGAGGCCGGACTCCTCGAGCCCGAGCTGAAGGATGCCGAGGGTCGCCTCGCGGTCCTCCGGGGGCGACGACGCGGTGTGGCGCATCTCGACGATCTCATGGTCGCCCATCAGCTTGCGCGCCCACTGGATCATCCCGGCACCCATGCCGAGCAGGGTGACCGCGAGGCAGACGCCGAGGGCGAGGTTGGAGGCGCCCAGGTTGCCGATGGTGTCGGGGTGGTCGCCGACCTTGAACACGACGTAGCTGGCGATGAACCCGATGGAGCCGAGAACCGCCAGCAGGAACAGGCTGGCGACCTGACGCTCGGCGCGCTTCTCCGCCTTGGGGTCGACGTCGGTAGGGCGCCACTGGTGCGCCGGAAGGCCCGGGTCCGGGAGGGGCTCCTGGGCGGCGACCGGGCTGTGGTCGCCCCGGGTGGTCTCCGGGAGGTTGTCGCTCACAGCTCCACCTTCTGCTTGGACGACCGCGCGGTGTGGGCCGCGATCCAGATGGCGATGCCGACCAGCGAGCCGATGCCGACCAGCCAGGCGAAGAGGCCCTCACTGACCGGACCGATGCCGCCCATGCCGAACCCGCCATACTCGGGGTTGTTCTGGATCGACTGGAGGTAGGCGATGATGTCGCGCTTCTCCTCGACCGACAGGTTGCCGTTGGAGAAGGTGTCCATGGCCTGAGGGCCGGTGAGCATCGCCTCGAAGATGTACTTCGGGTCGACGCCGCGGATCTTCGGCGCGTAGCCGCCCTTCGGCATCGCGCCGCCGGATCCCTCGAAGTTGTGACAGGCGGTGCAGTTGGTCAGGAAGATCTGACCCCCCTGGGCGATCGCCTGCTGTCGTTGCTCGTCGGTGAGGCCGTCGAGGCTGTAGTCGGAGGGGTTCGGGATGGCCGGGCCGGGGCCCAGCGTCGCGACGTACGCCGCCAGCTCGGCGATCTCGGTCGGCGTGAAGACGGCTTCCTTCTGGGGGATCTGCGGCCCTGGCTGTACTGCCGGCATCCGGCCGGTACCCACCTGGAAGTCGACGGCCGCGGCGCCCACGCCGGCCAGCGGCGGGCCGAGCTGGTTGCCGTCGAGCGTCTTGATGCCCTGGCCGTTGGTGCCGTGGCAGAAGGCGCAGCTGACCAGGAAGAGCTGGTGGCCCTCCTTGGCGAGAGCCGCGGAGTCGTCGACCTTCGCGGAGGCCGGGGAGAACGCGGCGTACAGCCCACCGGTCAGGACCAGGCCCATGAGGACCACGAGCAACCCCGCGACGGGGCCGCGGCGGTACCGGGAGAGTCGGCCGAGGGGGCGGTTCAAGAGGCGCACTGTCGGTCCCTTGCGGTCACTTGATGAGGTAGATGGTCGCGAACAGGCCGATCCAGACGACGTCGACGAAGTGCCAGTAGTACGACACGACGATCGCGCTGACCGCCTGCTCGTGCGTGAATCGCTTGGCCATGAAGGTGCGACCGAGCACGAACAGGAAGGCGACCAGCCCGCCGGTGACGTGAAGGGCGTGGAAGCCGGTGGTGAGGTAGAACATCGAGCCGTAGCCCGAGGAGGGGATGGTGATGCCCTCCTTGATCAGCGAGGTGTACTCACTGGCCTGACCGGCCACGAACACCGCGCCCATGACGTAGGTCAGGATGAACCACTCGCGCAGCCCCCATCCCTTCACCAGGAACACCGAGCCGGTGCGCCCCACCTGGCCGCGCTCAGCAGCGAACACGCCGAGCTGGCAGGTCAGCGATGACAGCACCAGGATCGTAGTGTTCACCGACGCATAGGGCACGTCGAGGTGGGTGGTGCTCTGCGCCCAGAGAGCGGGGCTGACCGCGCGGATCGTGAAGTACGACGCGAACAGGGCGGCGAAGAACATCAGCTCGCTGGACAGCCAGATGATGGTCCCGACGCTCACCATGCTCGGGCGGTCGTGGTGTCCGTGCAGCCGAGAGGCCGGGATCGTCGTCGAAGCTGTCGCCACGGGCCTCATTATGACCCGAGCCCTCCGGCACGGGCACCCCGACCCCCTGCCAGGGGCGAGTTGTTTCCCGGCTCGCCCCTCGGCCTATTCTCGCAAGCGTGATCCCACCCGTGTTGCACAGCGCCGGGGGCGACGAGGACGCCCTGCCGAGATTCACCCTGGGCGCCGTCTTCACCCAGTGGGAGCTGGTCTCCTGGGCCACGCTGGCGATCCTGCTGACCACCGCGGTCTACCTGTGGGGCGTGTGGCGGATGCACCGCCGCGGCGACCGATGGCCGCCGGGCCGCACCGCCGCGTTCCTGGGTGGCATGGTCGCTGCGCTGATGGCGACCGCGGCGGGCTTCGGCACCTACGACGACGCGTTGCTCAGCGTGCACATGGCCCAGCACATGATCCTGTCGATGCTGGTGCCGCTGGCGATGGCGCTGGGGGCACCGATCACCCTCGCACTGCGCACCCTGCCCCGCACCCCGCGCCGGTGGCTCCTGGCCGCCCTCCACTCCCGGGCGGCGAAGGTGCTGTCCTTCCCGCCCCTGACCTTCGCGTTGTTCGTGCTCACGCCGTGGGCGCTGTACTTCAGCGGGTGGTACCCAGCGACTCTCCATCACAACTACCTCCACGAGATGACCCACCTGCACATGGTCGTCGTGGGCTGCCTCTTCTTCTGGCCGCTGATGGGCGTCGACCCGTTGCCGGGCCGGATCACCTATCCGGCCCGGATGCTGCTCACCGTGCTGACCCTGCCGTTCCATGCGTTCATGGGCGTCACGATCATGGCCCAGGACCGGCTCATCGGCGGCCGTTGGTACCCCGAGCTCCACCACGGGCCGATGGGCTCGTGGCTGCCGAACCCGCACGCCGACCAGGTGCTGGCCGGCGGCATCCTCTGGAGCTCCGGCGACGCGATCGGGCTGCTCTTCTTCTCCGTCCTCTTCGTCCAGTGGGTCCGCTCCTCGATGGCCGAGGCCAAGCGCGAGGACCGTCGTCTCGATCTCATCGAGGCCCGCGAGGCACGGGCCGCCCGCACAGCGGCCGCAGCCGCCGCAGGCGGCGCCACCACCCCGCACGCGGTGGTGGGCACCACCTTGGGCACCAGCTTGGGCACCAGCTTGGGCACCAGCTTGGGCACGAGTCCCGTCGCGGACGACGACCGGTAGCCTTCTGCCCGTGAGCGACTCCCACGACGCCGGGTCCGGCCAGACCGCTCAGCCGCGGCTGCGCGTCCTCGTCTACAGCGACGACGTCAACGTGCGGCAGCAGGTCATCCTCGCGCTGGGCCGTCGCCCCCATCCCGACCTCCCCGAGCTCAGCTACGTCGAGGTCGCCACCGAGCCCGTCGTCCTGCAGAACATGGACGCCGGCGGCGTCGACCTGGTCATCCTCGACGGAGAGGCCGTCCCCGCAGGTGGCATGGGCATCGCCAAGCAGCTCAAGGACGAGATCTACCGCTGCCCTCCGATCCTGGTCCTGATCGGTCGCCCGCAGGACGCCTGGCTCGCCACGTGGTCGCGCGCCGAGGCGGCCGTGCCGCACCCGATCGACCCGGTCCGCCTGGCCGAGGCGGTCACCACGCTGCTGCGACCGCGCGTGCCCGCCACCACCCCGACCAGCTGACGACCGTGTCCCAGAGCTGGAGCGAGGTGCTCAGCGCGCTCGTGCGACGCCAGGACCTCACGCCCGACCAGACCGAGTGGGCGATGGGCGAGATCCTGGCCGGGGCGGCGACATCGGCGCAGGTCGCGGGCTTCGCGGTGGCGCTGCGGGCCAAGGGCGAGACCATCGACGAGGTCACCGGCCTGCTCGAGGCGATGTACGCCGTGGCCACCCCGCTGACGATCCCGGGCCGCGCGCTCGACGTCGTCGGCACCGGTGGCGACCGTTCGATGAGCGTCAACATCTCCACGATGGCGGCCATCGTCGCCGCGGGAGCCGGAGCACGCGTCGTCAAGCACGGCAACCGGTCGGCCTCGAGCCAGGCCGGCTCGGCCGATGTGCTCGAGGCACTGGGCATTCGGCTGGACCTACCGCCGGACCGCATCGCTCGGCTCGCCGAGGAGGTCGGCATCACCTTCTGCTTCTCCGCGGCGTTCCATCCCGCGATGCGTCATGCGGGTGCCACCCGTCGCGAGCTGGCGATCGCCACCACCTTCAACATCCTCGGCCCGCTGGCCAACCCCGTGAAGCCGGGCGCCCAGGCGATCGGCTGCGCCGACCTCCGGATGGCCCCGTTGATGGCCGGCGTGCTCGCGCGGCGCGGCGTGGATGCATGGGTCTTCCGCGGCGACGACGGGCTCGACGAGCTGACGACCACGACGACCTCGCAGGCGTGGCAGGTCCACGACGGCATCGTCACGTCGGCGTCGGTCGACCCTGCGATCCTGGGCATCGCCCGCTCTCAGCCCGACGACCTGCGGGGCGGCGACGTCCAGCACAACGCTGACGTCGTACGCCGGGTCCTCGACGGTCAGCAGGGGGCGGTCCGCGACGCGGTGCTGCTGAACGCGGCCGCGGCCCTGGCGGTCTACGACCAGCCGGCGGCCGCTGTCGAGGAGGCTCTCCCGGCGGCGTACGCGCGCGCAGTCCAGGCGGTCGACTCGGGCGCCGCGGCCGGCGTTCTCTCCCGGTGGGTCGAGGCGTCAGCCTGAGAAGCCGGGCGGCGCCACGGCGGGTGCCGGCGAGCTCCACCCCGGCGGGGCGTGCAGCAGCTCGAGCGTCTCGGATCGGTGCACGACGGTCCAGCCCTCCTGCGCGACCAGCGCGTAGGCCAGCAGCGACCACGGGCGGAGTACGGCGACCCGGGCGCCCGTGGCGCGCAGATCCTGCTCCCATCCCGGAGAGGTGAGCACGAAGCCGTTGTTGCGGTCGAGCTCGGCGGTCGTGAACGTGTCTCCGTAGCCGTGCATCACGAGGTCGAGCTTCGGGTAGCGCCACATCAGGTACCCACCCAGTCCCCAGTCGTCGAGCACCTTCGTCCCGGCCGGGAGCCGGTCCAGGGCCGGCCCGGTCCAGCCCGGCTCCGAGAGGGGTTCGGCCGAGGTGTGCGGCACGGCGAGACCCAGCACCACGAGCGTGGCCGCCGACCCGGCCAGCACCGCCCTGAACTCGCGGCGGCCGACGCGTCCGCGCCGGCCGAGCAGCGCCTGGAGCGGCCCGGCGGCCAGAGGCGCCAGCATGGCGGCTCCCACCGGCACGGTCCGCACGGAGTAGGCCCCGAACACGCCGGCCAGGACGATCAGCAGCGTCTCCGTCCAGGAGTTGCGCCCGCGCAGCCACAGGCCGGCGAGGGTGGCGACGAGGAGGACCGCGAACGCCGCCGAGCCCCACGACACCCAGTCCGGCGGCTGCCACTCGGCGAAGTACGTCGCGCGGGCGCCCACCTGCACTACGCCGCCGTACAGCGCGGGTCCGACCGGCGTCACCGCGGCGGCGACCGCGCACGACACCGTGACCGCGGCCGATCGCAGGACGACGCCCCGGGGCGCGCGGTCCAGCGCCAGGCCGACGGTCGCGACCGCGCCGGTCATGAGGGCCACCGGCCACATCCCGTGCAGCATCGCCCACAGCCACACCAGCGGCACCAGCCACCACCGGAGCCGGTGGTCGTCGAGGGTCCGCAGCCAGGCCATCACCACCACCGCCGTCAGGAGGTAGCTGACGACCTGGGGTCGCATCGACAGGCCGCTCTGCATGGCGTAGAGGGCCACCGCGGTGACCGGCATCGCGACGAGGGGGTCGGAGCGGGTGCGCGCCGCGGCGTACACACCGAGGAAGAGCAGCACCTCGAGCAGTCCCGACAGCCAGGCGACGCCCGCGAGCCCGAACCAGTCCTCGGTCTTGGCCATCACGATCTCGGAGAGCCACTGCGTCGGCACCCAGTGGCTGGTCGCGAAGGTGCTGACGCTGCCGGGGTGGCGCAGGGACCAGCCGTGCAGGAACTCGTGGCCGAAACGCAGGTGGAAGTAGGTGTCGGTGTTGGTCAGCCGGCGTGCGGTGTTGACGAGCAGCGAGATCAGGATCCCGGCGAGGACGAGCCAGGGGAAGGCCGTCCGGAGCCTGCGCAGGAGCCGGCGTCGCCGGGTGTCGGGCCTCGCGCCGCGGTCAGCCTGCGGAGCGGAGACGCTCGACGGCGAGGTCGAAGACGATGTTGAGCGCGTTGACGTTGGACTGCCCCCGCCGCCGCGTCTCATCCGCGTAGTCGATCACGACCGGGGCCTCAGTCCAACTGAGCCCCCTCCGGGCGATCAGGCCGAGGAGCTGGCTGGCGTGGGCCATGTCGGAGAGCGTGAGGTCGATCTGCCGCACCGCGTGACGGTTCAGCACCCGCAATCCGTTGTGGGTGTCGGTGACCGCGAGGCGGGTGGTGGCACGGGTGAAGGCGATGCCCGCGCGGAGGACTGCGCGTCGGGCCGCGGGTACGGCGGCGCCCGGGGTGAGGAACCTCGAGCCCAGCACCACGTCGACTCCCGACTCGCGGGCGACCTCGAGCAGCGACAGCGCGTCCTCGACGCGATGCTGCCCGTCGGAGTCGAAGGTGATGACGTGACGCATCCCGGGATCGGTGAGCGCGTAGGCGAAACCGGTCTGCAGGGCGGCGCCCTGGCCCAGGTTGCCGGGGTGACGGACCACGTGTGCGCCGGCCGCGCGCGCGAGCTCTGCGGTGTGGTCCTCACTGCCGTCGTCGACTACGACGACGCGGCCGAACTGCGTGCGGAGCTCGGAGACGACGGAGGCGACGCGCGCCCCCTCGTTGAAGGCAGGCACGACGACGGTCACGTCGGCGCGTGGAACCTGACCCGGCATGGGCGCAGACTAAGTCGGCGAAATGCCTCCTGTTCGCGGTTCGGCAGAAGTCTGGCCGAACGGGTCAGTCGCCCTGGTCCGAACCGGTCGTGACGAAGTCGATGAGCTCCTCGACCCGCCCGAGCAGGGCGGGTTCGCAGTCGGCGAAGGAGGAGACGCGCGAGAGGATCTGCTGCCACGCTCGGGCGATGTCGGCCTGGGAGGCGTGCGGCCAGCCCAGGGCTTCGCACACGCCGTGCTTCCACTCGACGTCGCGAGGGATCTCCGGCCACTCACGAAGGCCGAGCCGCTCGGGCTTCACCCCGGCCCAGACGTCGACGAAGGGGTGTCCGACCACGAGCACGTGCTCGCCCACCGAGGAGCGGCGTACGTCGTCGGCGATCCGGCTCTCCTTGGATCCGGGCACGAGGTGGTCGACCAGCACGCCCACCCGCCGGCGCGGACCGGGTCCGAACTCACGGAGCGCTGTCACCAGGTCGTCGACGCCGCCGAGGTACTCGACGACGACGCCTTCGAGGCGTAGGTCATCGCCCCACACCTTCTCGACGAGCTCGGCGTCGTGCCTGCCCTCGACGAAGATGCGGCTGTCGCGCGCCACGCGCGCCGGCGCGCCGGCGACGGCGACCGACCCCGACGCCGTACGCCGAGGCGCGGTGGGGGCCGCCCGGGTCACCGGAGGTGTCAGCACGACCGGTCGGCCCTCGTGCAGGAACCCCGGGCCCAGGGGGAAGGCCCTGCGGCGACCTCGCCGGTCTTCCAGGGTGAGGGTGCCGAGATCGCGGTCGACGGCGACGATCTCACCGCAGAAGTCGGTCATCACCTCCTCCACGACGAGCCCCATCGTCGCCTCGGCGGGGGCAGCCCGGCCGCGCGCGGGCTTCCGCCAGTCGGAGGAGAGGACGTCCGCTCCGTATCGGTCCGAGGTCATCGGCCCACGCTAGGAGGGACGCCCGGACCTGTGCCCGAGGCGCGCCGGGGCCGATCGCCGAGTCGTCATACGACGACTCGGCGGGATTTCGGCGTCTCTTTGCCCCGACTCGGCGCGTTTTCCGTGCCTCTTGGCGCCGACGCGGCGGGTTCAGCCGGGGGTCTGGTCCTCCTCGGAGGAGCCGGGGTCGGCCTGCCTGTCGTCCGGGTCGCGGTCCTCTGAGGTGTCCTCGGAGGAGCCGGGGTCGGCCTGCCTGTCCTCCGGGTCGCGGTCCTCTGAGGTGTCCTCTGAGGTGTCCTCGGAGGGTCGCTTCTCGGAGGTGTCCTTCAAGATGTCGTCGGGGACGTCGTCGCCCGCAGGCTGGGCCAGCGGGTTGTCCTCGCTGGGCCGGACGTCTTCGGGGAGGCTCTCGTCGGGGATGCTCAGGGGGCCGTCCTGCTCGGACTCCTCCGATGGCCGCTCGCTCATCACCCCTGTCTAGGCTCGCCGACCCTTCAGCGGACCACCCGGAAGGGTGGTGGACGGTTCATCACGGTATGTCGACGAAGCAGCACTTAGCGCGACGAGTTCCGCGAGGGAAGCGCCGCTTCAGCGACATACCGTGATGAACCGACCAACGTCAGGCCATCGGGAGCCCGCGGCCACCGGGGGGCAGCTGGGCGTACCCGCGCTCGACGGCGTTGGCCAGGCCGGACCGGTCGAACGGCCACTCGCCCTCGCTCAGCGCGCGGTCGGCCGGGACGCCGGCTGCCGCGAGGTCGCGGATGACCTGGGCCGTGATCGCGATGTCCTGGCGCTGCTGCTCGACGAAGTCGCGGTCGACCAGGGCCCCGTGGCCCGGGACGACGACCGTGTCGCGGCCGACCAGGTTGAGGATCACGTCGAGGGTGCCGGGCCAGTCGAGCGGGTGGCAGTCCAAGCCGTACCACGGGTCGCCGCTCTCCTCGACCAGGTCACCGGCGAGCACCACGTCGGCGTCCGGAACTCGGATCACGGCGTCGCCGGCGGTGTGGCCACGCCCGGGGTGGGCGAGCTCGACCTGGCGGTCGCCGAGGTCGAGCACCCGGACCGAGGAGAAGGTCTGGTCGGCCACGACGACCATGGTCTCGAGCACCTCCTCGCGGTGGGGGTCGTCGTCGTCCTCGGCGAAAAGCTCCTTGATCCGCTCGCCCGCCTCGGCCGTCCGCTCGGCGGCGACCTCGTGGGCATGGATCGGAATCTGGCCGAACGACTCCAGAAACGCCCCATTCCCGAAGGTGTGGTCGAAGTGCTCGTGGGTGTTCACCACGGCCGTGACGTCACCGATCCCCAGAGCGCGCACATCCTCGACGATCGACCGGGCGGCCCGTGCCGAGGCCTGGGTGTCGACCACGATCAGCCCGGCGGAGCCGCGCACCAGGCAGACGTTGAGGTCGTACCACTCCTGCCGGGCCACCCAGACCCGGTCGGCCACCTCCACGAACGTCGTCACGCACCCGAGCCTAGTAGGCTTGGCACTCAGGGCTGGCGAGTGCCAGCCCATCGGCGACGGGCGACAGGGAGGTGGCCGCATGCAGGACGAACGCCGGCTGGCCGTCCTCCGCGCGATCGTCGAGGACTACGTCGCCACCCAGGAGCCGGTCGGCTCGAAGGCCCTGGTCGAGCGCCACGGGCTCGGCGTCTCGCCGGCGACGGTGCGCAACGACATGGCCGCGCTGGAGGAGGAGGGGCTGATCACCCAGCCCCACACGAGTGCGGGCCGCATCCCCACCGACAAGGGATACCGGCTTTTCGTCGACCGGCTGACCACGATCAAGCCGATGACCACGGCCGAGCGGCGTGCGATCGCGACGATCCTCGACGGCGCGGTCGACCTCGACGACGTCGTCCAGCGGTCCGTGCGGCTGCTGGCGCAGCTGACCCATCAGGTCGCGATCGTGCAGTACCCCACGCTGTCCAGGTCGACGGTCCGTCATGTCGAGCTGGTCGTCCTCACACCCACCCGGCTGATGGCGATCCTGATCCTCAGCTCGGGGCGCGTGGAGCAGCGTCTGGTCGAGCTGACGTCGCCCATCGACGACGACGACGTCGCCGACCTGCGGGCCCGGCTGGGAGCCGCAGTCGCCGGGAGGACGATCGCGGAGGCGACGGTCGCGCTCGCGGCCGTGCTGCCTCCCGCCGGCCATGAGAGCACCCTCCGCGAGGTGGTCGACGTCCTGCTGGAGGCGATGTCCGACCATCGTTCCTCCGAGCGCGTGGCGGTCGGGGGAGCCGCCAACCTGGCCCGGTTCGGCGACAGCTTCGAGGTCTCGGTGCGGCCGCTCCTGGAGGCTCTCGAGGAGCACGTCGTGCTGCTGAAGCTGCTCGGCGAGGCCCAGACTGGCGGCCTGGTGACGGTACGCATCGGCCACGAGGGCCCCTACCAGGAGTTCGCGAGCACGAGCGTCGTCTCCACCGGCTACGGACCCGACGACGAGGCCGTCGGCAACCTGGGCGTCGTGGGCCCCACCCGCATGGACTACCCCGGGACGATGGCGGCGGTCCGCGCGGTCGCCCGCTACGTCTCCCGCATCCTCGACGAGGCATAGGAGCGCTTTCCCGAGATGACCCCCGACCCCGATCTGTACGAGCTCCTCGGCGTCGCGCGCGACGCCGACGCCGACGCGATCAAGAAGGCGTATCGGCGCCTGGCCCGTCAGCTGCACCCGGACGTCAACCCCGACCCGCAGACGCAGGAGCGGTTCAAGGAGGTCTCACGCGCCTACGAGGTGCTGAGCGACCCCCAGAAGCGCGCGGCGTACGACCGGGGCGGCGACGTGTTCGGCGGCGCGGGCGGCTTCGGTGCCGGCTTCTCGTTCACCGACATCATGGACGCCTTCTTCGGCGGTCAGGGCGGTGCTCAGGGCCGCGGGCCTCGGCCCCGCTCCCACCGCGGGCAGGACGCGCTGATCCGGATGGAGGTGTCGCT
>DATBBE010000038.1:0-6793 GCA_036271155.1 Nocardioides sp.
TTCTCCGTCACGGTCGCATGATGGCATGCGCCCCCGAGTGCAGGGGAGGGCGCGCGCGACCGTTCCTCGGGGCGAGGCGGCGTACGACCCTCAGGCGACCTGGAGGGATCGCTTCGACAGCCCCATCCAGAAGCCTTCGAACAGCTGCTCGCCCGGCTGCTCAGGGTCGGTCGACGCGCCCAGGGTGACGAAGAGCGGCGTGTAGTGCTCGACCGTGGGGTGGGCATAGGGCATGCCGGGGGCCTTCGACTGGTACGCCGCGAGCGCGTCGACGTCGCCGCGAGCCAGCGCCTCGCCGGCCCACGCGTCGAAGTCCTGGGACCACCCGGGGGCGGCCGCGTCGATGCGGAACTCGGTCAGGAAGGGCAGGCCGTGGGTCAGGAACCCGGACCCGATGATCAGCACGCCTTCGTCGCGCAGCGGCCGCAGTCGCTCACCGAGCCTGAGCAGACGGGTCGGGTCCTGCGTCGGGAGCGACATCTGGAGGACCGGGATGTCGGCGTCGGGATACATGATCTTCAGCGGCACCCAGGCCCCGTGGTCGAGACCGCGGCTGGAGTGCTGGTGTACCGGCTCGTCGGCGGGCATCATCGCGGCCACCCGTTGGGCCAGCGCGGTCGCGGCCGGCGTCTGGTAGGTCATCCGGTAGTACTTCTCCGCGAAGCCGCCGAAGTCGTAGACCAGCGGTGCGCCCTCGGCACTCAGCATCACCGGCGCGGACTCCCAGTGGGCGCTGACGATCAGGATCGCGCTCGGGCGCGGCAGGTCGGCGGCGAGCCCCGACAGCTGGCTCGACCACAGGGGGTCCTCCAGCAGCGGCGGCGCACCGTGGCCGATGTACAGAGCGGGCATCCGGTCAGTCATGACAGTCTCAATAGTTTCACATTCAACTTTGTTCCGCCAGGGGCCTTTCGCTTGTCACACGCTGTTCACGGCTCTTCTGGGTCAACGCAACGGCGTGGATGGCCAGTGGACGGCGTGTTACATGGGAGGCAGCGACCAGTCGACGGGGTCGGCACCCTGGTCGGTGAGCAGCTGGTTCACCCGGGAGAACGGCCGGGAGCCGAAGAAGCCGCGGGCGGCCGAGAGCGGTGACGGGTGGGCCGACTCCACCCAGGGGATCGGGCCGAGCGCGGGCTTGAGCGACTGAGCGTCGCGGCCCCACAGGATCGCCGCGGCCGCACCGCCACGGCGTACCAGCGCCGCGATCGCGCAGTCGGTGACCTCTTCCCAGCCACGGCCCCGATGGGACGCCGCCTCGCCGGGCCGCACGGTGAGCACCCGGTTGAGCAGCATGACCCCTTGATCCGCCCACGGCGTCAGGTCGCCGTGGGCGGCCGGCGGGACGCCGAGATCGGTGGAGAGCTCCTGGTAGATGTTGCGCAACGAGCCGGGCAGTGGGCGTATGTCGGGCGCCACCGCGAACGAGAGCCCGATCGGGTGACCCGGGGTGGGGTAGGGGTCCTGCCCGACGATCAGCACCCGCACCTCGGCCAGCGGCCGCCGGAATGCCTTGAACACGTCGTCGCCCGCCGGCAGGTAGGCGCGGCCGGCGGCGAGCTCCGCCCGCAGGAAGCGACCCATCGCCGCAATCCGCTCGTCGACCGGCGCCAGCGCCGCCGCCCAGTCGGGTGCCATCAGCTGACGGTCGACGAGTCCTGAGAGAGCACCCACGCAGCGACCCTAGGACACGCCGGACCTCGTCCAGGCGCTGTCCGGATCACTCCGCCCCGCGGTCGTCATCGCTCGCCGCATGCCAGGGTGGGGGCGTGCCACGCACCCGTCGCGCCACCGTCGCCGATCTCCGTGAGGTGGCCGCCTCGATGCCCGGAGTCACCGTCGAAGGTGGGCCGAAGGGCAACGACGTCTACCAGGTCAGCCGCCGGAGCTTCGTCTTCTTCCGCAACCCACGCCCGGATGCGGTGGATCCCGAGACGGGTGAGAGGTACGACGACGTCGTCGTGCTCTGGGTCGAGTCGGAGATCGAGAAGCAGGCGCTGCTCGCGGACGAGTCGACGCCGTACTTCACGACGCCGCACTTCGACGGGCACCCCTCCGTGCTCCTGCGCACGTCACGCATCGGTGAGCTCTCGCGCGACGAGCTTGCCGAGGTGGTGTACGACGCCTGGCTGGCACGCGCCTCGAAGACCGCCGCCCGCAGATGGCTGGACGATCGCGGCATCGAGTGATGGGTGGGTGGCGCTCGCAAACTGGCCTACAGAACGGACTGGACCGGAGCCACCGGATGTCGGTCTGTAGGCCAGTTTGTGAAAGACCAGCCGCCAGCTCAGGCGGACGCAGCCTTGACCCGGTCGAAGGCGTCGGCGAACTCCTTCATGTCGCCGACCTTGCCCTCGAGCTTGAAGTCGCTGCCGCGGGCACTGATCTTCATGACGCCCGTCAGGCCCATCCGGCTGACCGTGACCGAGTCGACCTCGGCCAATGGCAGGGTGGTGAGGACCTCGGTGACCTCCTTGATCGCCCCACCCATGGTCACCTTCACCGACATGCTGAGGAAGCTCGTGGCCGTCACCGCGACCGCACCGGGGCTGGCCAGCACGATGCCCGCAGCCTCCGCGCCCTTCCTCTGGTTGCGCACCTGCTTACCGCCGATGGCGCCGACGATCACTCCGCCTCCGGCGACTGCCGTGGTCGCGCCACGCGGCTTGGCCCAGGCTGCCGCGACGATCGGCTCGCTGACCTTCCCGACGGCGGCCGCGATGATCTGTTCCTGATGCTTCGACATGAGATCCCCCTTGCTGACTGTGATGGAGCGGATGATCCCACCCGAAATCCGGCGGCGACACCCTCCTGACCGGCTCATACGGGGCGGAGGAGCCGCGGGTTCACCTCTCCGAGGCTCCGAGATCCTCGGATTTCTCGGGATCGACGTCCGACAATGATCCGGTGACAGATGTGCACCGGTCGGGCCCGCTCGAGATCCGCGCCCTCGAGACGCTGAGCTCCGGTCCGTTGTCGGCCGTCGAGGTCGCCCTGCGGACGGGGGAGTCCGAGACGGCGGTGACCGAGGTCCTCGAGCAGAGCGTCGTCGAGCAGTCCGTGACGCGGATCAAGCTCACCCACGCGCCGGCGTACTCGCTGACCCCCAAGGGGATGTACGCCATCGCCGTCCACCAGGGCGCTCAGGGGGCTCCGGGTGTCGTGACCGAGAGCTCTCCTGTGGACATCGCGCCCGTGGACACCGCCCCTGTCGACCCGGTGGCTGCGCCCTCGGTGCCGGAGGAGTACGACGTCGTGCGCGATGTCTCCGCGGCGGCCGTCCCCGACGTGCCGCAGGCTTTGCCGACGGGCGTCGACCCGGTCTTGTCCGGGCTCGCAGCCAGTCGGGTCGCGTCGACCCCGGCGCCGGGGAAGGTGCGCTGGAGGCACGTGGCGTACGCAGCGGCGTACGTGCTGCTCGGCCTCCTCATCCTGGTCTTCCTGCACTCCGTCGTCGGCGTCCTCGCCATCCTCGCCGGCCTCGGGCTCGGCGCCTGGGCCTTGCGCCCGCTCCTTGCCGGCAACACGTCCGGGGCCGAGGGGCGGTAGCGGGCCTGCGGGCGCGCCGCCGCGTTGCTAGCGTCCGGGACATGGAGTCGCGGGTGGTCGACGTCGAGGGGGTCGCGCTGCACGTCGGCGTGTGCGGCGAGGGCCCTGACGTCGTGGTCCTCACCGGTGGGCCTGGTTGCGTGCAGTACCTCGAGCGAGAGGAGATCTCACCGCTCGGTCATCGGGCCTGGTATCCCGAGCCGCGGGGGGTCGGTCGCTCCGGCGGCGGCCCGCACGGCATGGAGGAAGCGATCGCAGATCTGGAAGGCATCCGCGCGGCCGTCGGCGTCGACACGTGGGTCGTCGTGGGCCACTCGTGGGGTTGTGATCTGGCCGTTCGCTACGCGGTCGAGCACCCGGAGACGGTGCAGGCCGTCGTCGGCATCGCCGGTCGCGGACCCCAGCGCGATCGCACCTGGTCCGAAGCCTACGAGGCAGGAACGGCGCGGGAGCCGGTCGTCGAGATCGAATGGGCGCCGGACGTCCATGCGTCCCTCAGCGCTTCGTTCACCGAGTGGATCCACGGAGCCGACCTGTGGCGAGGCTTGGCCGAGTGTCAGGTGCCGATGTACCTCGTCGCCGCCGGCGACGACATCCGGCCCTCCTGGCCGTTGGCCCAGCTCGCCGCCTGCGTGCCGAACGGCACCTTCGCCACCGTGCCCGGCGTCCCCCACGACTTCTGGTCCACCCACCCGGAGGTGTGGAGAGACACCGTCACCCGAGCCTGCGCTGCCGGGGCCGAACCGAAACTGGCATAGAGACCGGAGTAGAAGACCGGCGCCTACTCCGGTCTGTATGCCAGTTTGTGGCGCGCGGAGCTAGAGGGCGCTCTCGCGCAGGAGGGCGTCGCGGCGTTCGCGGAGGAGGCGGCGCTCGGCGCCGGTGGGGGCCTGCTCGATGGCGGTGGCGAGGGCGGAGGCCGCGTCGTGGGTGCGACCGAGGCGTGCGTAGAGGTCGGCGAGCGTGGCGGCGTGGAGGTAGTAGCCCTCGAGGTCACCGGCCAGGGCCTCGACCAGCGGGAGGGCCTGATCCGGCCCGACGGCCATCGACACGGCGACGGCCCGGTTGAGCTCGGTCACGGGGGTGGCGGGCAGGTGCGTGTACAGCTCGGCGATCGTCGCCCAGTCGGTGTCCTCGGGCCGCGTCGCGACGTCGTGGCAGAGCGCGATCCTGGCCTGGACGGCGTACGGACCCCAGGGCGGCTCCCCGTCGAGGAGCCGGGCGCCTTCGGTGACCAGGTCGAGGTCCCAGCGCGTGCGGTCCTGGTCGGTCAGCGGTACGACGCGACCGTCGCGCACCCGCGCCGGCCTCCGGGCGTCGGTCAGCAGCAGCAGGGCGAGGAGCCCGCACACCTCGCGCTCGCCCGGCAGCAGCTCGACCAGCGAACGAGCCAGACGAATCGCCTCCGCCGAGATGTCCACGCGTAGCAGGGCCTCGCCGGAGGAGGCGGCGTACCCCTCGTTGAACATCAGGTACAGCACCGAGAGCACGCCGCCGACCCGCTCGGCCCACAGCTCCGGCGGCGGCACGCGGTAGGGGATGCCGGCGTGCTTGATCTTGGCGCGCGCCCGCACCAGCCGCTTCTCCATCGCGGGCTCGGTCACGAGGAACGCGCGGCCGATCTCGGCGGGGGTCAGGCCGCACAGGGTCCGTAGCGTGAGGGCGACCCGCGCCGACACGGGCAGGGCAGGGTGGCAGCACGTGAAGATCAGCCGCAGACGCTCGTCGGGGATGTCCTCGTCGTCCGCGGAGGCTACCTCGTCGGAGGCGTCGGCATGCGCCAAGGCCAGCTTCGCGTCCTCCGTCGTACGCCGGCGGATCCGGTCGCGAGCCCGGTTGCGGGCGACCGTGGTCAGCCAGGCCAGCGGCGAGTCCGGGACCCCCGACCGCTCCCACGCCGGCACCGCCTCGGCGAACGCCTCGGCGGCGCACTCCTCCGCGAGGTCCCAGTCACCGCACCACCCGATGAGACCGGCGACGAGCCGCCCCCAGCTCTCGGTGAAGCTGGAGGCGACCTCGTCGACGGGTGGGGGCACGGGCTGGAGCACGGGGCCTCAGACCATGACCGGGCGCAGCTCGAGGACGCCGCCACCGGCCACCGGGTGCGCCCCGGCGACCCGGATCGCGTCGTCGAGATCGGCGCACTCCAGGAGGTCGAAGCCGGCGACCTGCTCCTTGGTCTCGGCGAAGGGTCCGTCGGTCGTCACGATCTCGCCGTCGACCCGGCGTACGGTCACGGCGCGGTTGGGGAACTCCAGCTCCCAGCCGTACAGCCGGCGTGGGCCCGCGTCGTCGATCCAGGTGTCCACCTCGTCGAGGCCCTCGTCGAAGTCCTCGGGAACCGGCGCGCTCCGGGACGCCGACGTCTCGGCCTCCTGCTCCATCGCGCGCCGCATGTCGGCGCAGACCAGCATCAGGTAGCGCCGCTTGCCCTCGGCCGGAGTCTCCGGGACCTCCGGGTCGGGCATGCCGGGCCCGAAGGCGCGCACCTCGATGGCCCCGACGTGCAGGGTCGGGTGGGCGGCCGCCACGGCGATCGCGGTGTCGAGGTCGTCGCAGTCGAGCACGTCGTACCCGGCGACCTGCTCCTTGGTCTCGGCGAACGGCCCGTCGGTGACCTCGACCTTGCCCTCGACCAGCCGCACGGTCGTGGCGTCGGTGGTCCGGTGCAGTCGCGCGCCGTCCAGCTCGATCCCGCGGCCGACCATCTCCTCGACCCAGGCCGCGAGCTCGCCCTCGACCTGCGGGGGCAGGTTCTCCAGGCGTGACTCGTCGACCGCGTGCAGCAGCATGAACTTCATGGTGTCCTCCTGAGCTCTGTGCGACGCCGGTGTGCGCCGTCACCATGGGGACGAACCGGAGCAAGGCTCGCAGGACACCTCGCCGGAACTTCTTCTCATCGACCTCGTGAGCGCGGCGTACGTCCCAGAGCACGCGACTCGGCCGAGCCGTACCGGCGCCGCGGGTCGCTCCCGATCTCAGGGAGCGGGGCGGGCGTCTCCTGGGTCGCGGCCCTCTTCGGCGGGGACTTCCTGGTCGGTGCCCGCTTCGCGGCCGCCTTCCGGGAGGTACGCCGCCGGGTCGCCGCGGGCGCCGGCTCGGCGACGTGCTCGGTCCACTCGTCGAACCACGCGTCGAGGACCGGCCACGTGCCCGTGCGCGCCTCGCGACCGGTCAGCATCCCGAGGTGCCCGCCGGGCACGATCTCGAAGCGGGTCTCCTGGGACCCGGTCAGCAGCGGCAC
>DATBBE010000039.1:0-7024 GCA_036271155.1 Nocardioides sp.
GGGAGCCGCACCGAAGGCCGAGGAGTCCTAGGAGCATGGACCTCGGACTCGCTGACCGCGTCTACGTCGTCACCGGAGGGGCCCGCGGGCTCGGGCGGGCCACCGCCGACGTGCTGGTGGCCGAGGACGCGCGGGTGGTTCTCTCGGGACGCAGCGAGGAGTCGCTGGCGGCTGCGGTCCGCGACCTCGGTGACGACCCGACCACACCCCGGGCGGCGTACGTCGTGGGCGACAACGCCGAGCCCGATCTCCCCGGCCGTCTGGTCGCAGCGGCCCGTGACCACTGGAGGCGTCTGGACGGGGCCTTGATCAGCGTCGGCGGGCCGCCGGCCGGCTCGGTCAGCGCGACCACGGACGAGCAGTGGACGGCGGCGTTCGCCTCGGTCTTCCTCGGGGCGGTGAGGATGGCCCGTGAGGTCGCCGCCGAGCTGGGAGAGGGCGGCTCCCTCGCGTTCGTGCTCTCGACCAGCGTGAAGGGACCGCTGACGGAGATGGCGATCTCCAACGGGCTGCGGCCCGGGCTCGCCATGGTCGCCAAGCAGCTGGCCGACGAGCTCGGTCCGCGCGGCATCCGGGTCAACGGTCTGCTGCCGGGACGCGTCGGCACCGAGCGGGTCGCCGAGCTGGACGCGTTGCAGGCAGACCCGGCGGCGGCGAAGGCGGGCGCTGCCCAGCGGATCCCGCTGCGGCGCGACGGGGAGCCCTCAGAGTTCGGCCGTGCCGCGGCGTTCCTGCTCAGCCCTGCCGCGTCGTTCGTCAGCGGGGCGATGCTCCCCGTGGACGGCGGCGTCATGCGGGCGCTCTGAGCCGCCGGACCCCGGCCCCGGGCTCGCGGGCTTCTTGGCGGGCTGCTGGGCACGCCGCAGGTCGGCGCGACCCGTGGCCTCCTCCCAGGCGAGGTAGACGTACCCGAAGATGGCCAGGATCCCGAAGAACCACCACTGCAGCGCGTAGAAGAAGTGCGGTCCGTTGCTGAGGTCGGGTGGGTCGGCCCCTCGCAGCGGGGTGGTCGGCTGAGGCGACTCGGTGAGCAGCTGGACGAACCCGCCGTAGACCGGGACCCCGATCGCCGGCTCGATCTGGGCGCTGGAGATGGCGCGCGCCGAGGCGTCGACCACCTGGGCCGCGCCGCCGCCGGCGTCCTGTCGCACCCAGCCCGTCACGGTGACCTTGCCCGAGGGTGGGGCCGGCACCTGGGAGGCGTCGGTCAGGCCCTGGTTGGAGGTCTGGACCCACCCCCGGTCCACCAGGAGGGCGGTGCCGGACGAGGTCATCAGCGGCACGACGACATCGACCCCGGAGGCGGCGTCACGGGTCTGGTAGCGGATGATCACGGTCTTCGAGGCGTCGTAGGTGCCGGTGGCCGAGACCACGGCGTACTGGTCGGACGAGGGTGGGTCCACGTCGTGCCGGAGCACCTGGTCGACTGGCCGCGGGGACTCCTTCTGGTTGGCCCGGATGATCGCGTTGCCGGTCTTCTTGCCCTCGAGCCGGTGCCACTGCCAGCGCCCCAGGAGCAGACAGGCGTAGGCGAGCACCAGCACGGTCACCAGCAGCAGGAGCCAGCGCCTGCCGAGCAGGAAGAGCGGGCTGCGGGCTCGGGAAGGCACCGTGCGAGGCTATCGGCCGCCCGGTGACGGCCGAAGACGGGCAGGCACGACCTACACTCGCCCTGTGAGCACGCAGCTGGCACTGGCCGACGCCTACGACCGGGTGGCGACCGACCTTCGAGTGTCGTTGACCGACCGCTGCAACCTGCGGTGCTCCTACTGCATGCCGGCCGAGGGGCTGGACTGGCTGCCTCACCCGGAGGTGCTGACCGACGACGAGGTGGTGCGGCTGATCTCGATCGGCGTACGCCGGCTCGGCATCCGCGAGGTGCGCTTCACCGGTGGTGAGCCACTGATCCGCCGCGGCTTCGTCGACATCGTCCGACGCACCCGCGAGCTCGGCCAGGATCTCCAGCTCTCGGTCACCACCAACGGTCTGGGGCTGGAGCGCACGGCCGTCGCCCTGGCAGAGGCAGGGCTCGACCGGGTCAACCTGAGCCTGGACACCCTCGACCCGGCTCGCTTCAAGACCATCACCCGCCGTGACCGCCTCGACGACGTGCTGCGTGGGGCCAAGGCGGCGCACGAGGCGGGCCTCACCCCGGTCAAGGTGAACGCCGTCCTGCTCCGCGGCGTCAACGACGACGAGGCGTGCGAGCTGCTCGCCTGGGCGGTCGCCCACGAGTACGAGCTCCGCTTCATCGAGCAGATGCCGCTGGACGCCCAGCACGACTGGCACCGCGACCGGATGGTCACCGCGGACGAGATCTTCGAGTGGCTCGGCCGCGAGTTCACCCTGACCCCGGCGACCGAGCCACGCGGGAGCTCACCGGCGGAGCTGTTCCTGGTCAACGGCGGCCCGGCGACCGTCGGTGTCATCGCCTCGGTCACGCGGCCGTTCTGCGGCGACTGCGACCGCGTGCGGCTCACTGCCGACGGTCAGGTCCGCAACTGCCTGTTCGCACGCACCGAGTCCGACCTTCGCGGCGCGTTGCGCGCCGGCGCCGATGACCAGGAGATCGCCGAGCGCTGGGTCACCGCGATGGCGTCGAAGCTGCCGGGCCACGGCATCAACGACCCGGCCTTCCTGCAGCCCGACCGCCCGATGTCGGCCATCGGGGGCTAGGTGTACTCGGCGGGGACAGGAGTCACGCCGCCGGCCCTCGAAATCACGACGAGTGCCAGACAGCCACGGGGGAAGCTTTCCGGCACTCGTCGGTGCGCGTCAGCTCGGGGAAACCGACGACACGCGCCAGATTGTTACACGATGGACGGCGGCCATCCAACCCCCGTTCGAGCGCGATTCTTATTCGGAATCAGTGCCCGGTGGCAGCTCTCGCTCTCGCGATGACCCGTCTCGCAGCTCGAATCCGTCAGATTTCGTGTTCGCCGCGTTGGCCATCACCACCGCGACGTACGGCAGGAACACGGCACCGCCGATGAAGACCCAGGGGAGCCAGCCAGGCCCGGCGTGGGTGATCGCCAGACAGGCAATGGCCACCACGCACAGCGTCCGGACCCCCATGGTGATCACGTAGCGCTTCTGGCGCGACGCGATGTCCGCGCCGGCCCCCGCGGAAGCCGTCGTGATGCGGACCGGGACCTCAGCCCCGTGCTTGGGACGCGCCATACCTCACCATAAGTCCGATCCTCCCGGGTTGATCCGTCGCCGTCGGCACATCGGATGGGGGTGCGTAGAGTCCGCAGCCATGAGCAACCGCACCTATCGTGTCACCGAGATCGTCGGGACCTCTCCGGACGGCATCGACGAGGCCATCCGCAACGCCGTACGTCGAGCCAGCGCCACCCTGCGTCACCTGGACTGGTTCGAGGTCACCCAGGTCCGGGGTCAGGTCAAGGACGGCGACGTCGAGCACTTCCAGGTCGGGCTGAAGGTCGGGTTCCGGCTCGAGGACGAATGAGCGCTGACTTCCGGGGAGGCGACCCGAGTCGCTAGCGTCGGGCCCGTGGACGAGAAGAGTGAGCCCCGGTCGGTCCTCGTCACCGGTGGCAACCGCGGCATCGGCCTCGCCATCGCCGAGGCCTTCCTGGCGCTGGGCGACCAGGTCGCGGTCACGTCCCGCTCGGGGGGTGGGCCGGACGGGGCGCTCCACCTGACCTGCGACGTGACCGACGCGGCCGCCGTGGACCAGGCGTTCAGCGACGCCGAGCGGGCCCACGGGCCGGTCGAGGTGCTGGTCGCCAACGCGGGCATCACCGCCGACACCCTGCTGCTGCGGATGTCGGAGGACGACTGGTCCTCGGTGATCGAGACGAACCTGACCGGCACGTTCCGCCTGACGAAGCGGGCCGCCAAGGGGATGCTGCGGCTGCGCCGTGGGCGGATCATCCTGATCTCGTCGGTCGTCGGCCTGCTGGGGTCGGCCGGACAGGTGAACTACGCCGCGTCCAAGTCCGGCCTGGTGGGCATGGCGCGGTCTCTGACCCGAGAGCTCGGGTCCCGGTCGATCACCGCGAACGTCGTGGCGCCGGGGTTCATCGACACCGACATGACCGCGGTCCTCACCGACGACCAGAAGGCCAGCATCATGGGCCAGGTGCCGCTCCAGCGCTACGGCACGGTCGAGGAGGTCGCCTCGACCGTCACCTGGCTGGCGTCCCCTGGCGGGTCCTACGTCTCCGGCGCGGTGATCCCGGTCGACGGCGGTCTGGGCATGGGCCACTGACCAGCTCTCAACCCCAGCTCTCAACCCCCAGCTTCTCAACCCAGTTTTCAACAAGGAGAAACATGAGCGGCATCCTCGACGGCAAGCGGATCCTGGTGACCGGCGTGACC
The DNA here is from genome assembly GCA_036271155.1 of Nocardioides sp. Taxonomy (GTDB): domain Bacteria; phylum Actinomycetota; class Actinomycetes; order Propionibacteriales; family Nocardioidaceae; genus Nocardioides. The sequence goes on from DATBBE010000039.1 coordinate 4,348, forward strand.
ATGGACTCCTCCATCGGGTTCTCGGTGGCGAAGGTCGCCCAGGAGCAGGGCGCCACCGTGCTGATCTCCAACTTCGGCCGGGCCCTGGGGATCACTCGCCGGATCGCGAAGCGGCTTCCGACCGAGCCGCCCGTGCTGGAGCTGGACGTGTCCGACCAAGAGCATCTCGACGGCCTGGCGGACACGATCCGCGAGCACGTCGACGGTCTCGACGGCGTCGTCCACTCCATCGCCTACGGCAACCCCGAGACGATCCTGGGCGGGAAGTTCCTGACCGGGCCGTGGGAGGACGTCGGCCGGGCGTTACAGGTCTCGTCGTACTCCCTGGCCGCGCTGGCCACGGCCTGCCTGCCCCTGATGGGTCCGGGCGGCTCGGTGGTCGGCCTCACCTTCGACGCGACCGTCGCGTGGCCGGCGTACGACTGGATGGGCGTCGCGAAGGCCGCCCTGGAGTCGACGTCGCGCTACCTCGCCCGCGACCTCGGACCGCAGGGGATCCGGTGCAACCTGGTCAGTGCGGGCCCGATCAAGAGCCTGGCGGCCAAGGCGATCCCCGGCTTCGAGGATCTCGAGGCCATGTGGAACGAGCGCTCACCGCTCGGCTGGGACGAGACGGACCAGGAGCCGACGGCCAAGGCCATCTGCGCGCTCCTGTCGGACCTGTTCCCGGCGACGACCGGCGAGATCGTCCACGTCGACGGCGGCTACCACGCGATGGGCGCCTGAGGGGCCCGGGGGCGGTGAGCCAGCCACGGTTTCGGCTGGCCAGACGGTGGCTCACTCACCGCGCGGACGGGGACCCGGGTACGGCGGTGAGTCGGCCACCGTTCGCGACCCGCAGAACGTGGCTCAGGCACCGCGCCGGGGGGAGCGGGATAGCGTGCGCGGGTGACGTCGCTGATCGAGCTGCGGGTCCTCGAGGGTCCCAACCTCTACTTCCCCCGGGCGGCCATCAAGCTCACGCTCGACATCACCGGGCTGGCGTCCGCGCCGACCGCGACCGCCGAGCGCCTCTCTCGCAGGATCGGGCTGGCCGACGCACGTCCCGGTGAGCCGGACACGGGGTTCCGGCAGAGGTTCGCTCTGCGGGCGGTCGCGCGGCTGGTCCGGCAGGTCGCGCGCGAGGCGGGGTCGGTGCGGCTCGCCGTCCGGGTCCGGCCCACCAGTGACCCCCACCTGATCGTGGTGTCCTACCCGTGGCGACACCGTGACCGCGCCCAGGAGATGGGTCGCGCCGTCGCCGACGTGCTCGATGCGCTCCCGGGCGAGGACGTCGAGGAGTCCGTGGGTCGTGCGGCCCAGCGGGTCGTCGCGGCGCCGCTGGGGGAGGAGCCGCAGACGATCACGCCGACCATCCCCGTCGTGGCGGTGACCGGCACGAACGGCAAGACCACGACCAGCCGGATGATCGCCCACATCGCACGCACGAGCGGCCAGGTCGTCGGATGGTCCAACACCGACGGCATCTATCTCGACGGTGACCTGGTGGAGGCCGGGGACTACTCGGGGCCGAGTGGCGCAGGACGCGTCCTGGGCCTGCCCGGCGTGCAGCTCGCGGTCACCGAGACCGCACGGGGCGGCATCCTGCTCAAGGGCATCGGCCTCACCCGCAACGACGTGTCCGTGGTCACCAACGTCAGCGCCGACCACCTCGGCCTGCAGGGCATCGACACCCTCGACCAGCTGGCCGAGGTGAAGGCGGTCGTGCCGCACATCACCCGGCGCGGCGGTTGGTCGGTGCTCAACGGCGACGACCCCCGGGTGTACGCGATGCGCAGCGTCATCCGCGCTCGGCCGTGGATCTTCTCGCGTGACCCGAACTCACCGGCCATCCGCGAGACGCTGGACGCGGGAGGCCGCGCCACCACGGTGATCGACGGGTGGGTGTCGGTGCTGCGCCCCGGTGCCGACCCCGATCCGCTGGTCGAGCTGGTCGACGTGCCGATGACGCTGGCCGGTCTGTCCCGCTTCAACGTCGAGAACTCCCTCGCCGCAGCCTCGGCCGCGCTCGCGGTCGGAGTCCCGCGCGAGACCGTGATCGAGGGGCTGCGCTCCTTCCGGCCCGACGCCGAGCACAACCCCGGTCGGATGAACCTCTTCACGGTTCCCGTGACGGGGGGAGAGGTCTCGGTCGTCATCGACCTGGCGCACAACGAGGCCGGGCTGGAGGCCCTGCTGGAGATCATGGCCGGCGTACGCCGCCCCGGCGCGCGGCTGCTCCTGGGACTGGGGGCCGTCGGTGACCGGACCGACGAGCTGATCGGCCGTCTCGGCGAGATCGGCGCGATGGGGGCAGACGCGGTCGCGATCGGCCATAAGGAGCACTATCTGCGCGGCCGCAGCATCGAGGAGCTGGAGACCCTCCTGCGCGACGGCGCGGAACGCGTCGGGGTCAGCGACGTCCCGGCGTACCCGACCGAGGTCGCGTGCCTGGCCGCCCTGGTCGCGCGCGCCGAGCCGGGAGATGTCGTCGGGCTGATGTGTCACGCAGAGCGCCAAGAGGTGTACGACTGGATCTCCGAGCACGGCGGCACCGCGGACACCCCCGAGCGGCTCGGCGAGAAGGTGCGTGCCGCTCACGCCTGAGCCGGGCCGGCCCCTTCTGAGGGCTCAGCGCACCGCGAGTGGCTCCAGGAGCCGATGCGGCTCCCGCAGTGCCACGGAGACCGGATCGTCG
>DATBBE010000040.1:0-15972 GCA_036271155.1 Nocardioides sp.
TCGGTCTCGCCCTCGCGCATCATCCCGTGGTCGACGTAGACGCAGGTGAGCCGCTCGCCGATCGCGCGCTGGACGATCGCGGCGGCCACGGCCGAGTCGACACCACCGGAGAGGGCGCAGATCGCCCGGCCGTCGCCGATCTGCTCGCGGATGTGCTCGACCTGCTCCTCGACGATGTTGACCATCGTCCAGGTCGGACGGCAGCCGGCGATCTCGTGCAGGAAGTGCTCCAGGACCTGCTGGCCGTGCTCGGTGTGCAGCACCTCGGGATGCCACTGGACGCCGGCCAGCCGTCGCCCGGTGTCCTCGAAGGCGGCGACCGGGGTGACCCGCGTGGAGGCCAGCACGTCGAAGCCGGGCGGCGCCGCGACCACGGAGTCGCCGTGGGACATCCATACCGAGTGCTCGGCGGGGATGTCGGCGAGGAGGGTGCCCGGCCTGTCGACGAGAACCGGGGTGCGGCCGAACTCGCGGGCGCCGGTCGGTGACACCGCGCCACCGAGCCCCTCGGCCATCAGCTGGAAGCCGTAGCACATGCCGAACACCGGAACCCCGGCGCTGAAGACGGCGGCGTCGACCCCGGGGGCGCCGGCGGCGTACACCGACGACGGGCCGCCGGAGAGGATGATCGCGGCCGGCCCGCGCTCGAGCATCTCGGCGACGGTCATCGTGTGCGGCACGATCTCGGAGTAGACGCGCGCCTCGCGCACCCGCCTGGCGATCAGCTGGGCGTACTGCGCACCGAAGTCGACGACGAGGACCAGATCGTGGGGGGTGTCGTGCTCCGACATGCCCGCAGCCTATCGACGCCGCCCCTCGGAACTCCGCGCTGGTGGGGTAGTCCCCGACGTTTGGGTTGCGTTTCGGCGGAAAGAGCAACCCAAACGTCGGGGACTACCCATCAACCCCCGCGCCAGAGCCCGGCCGGTCAGGGAGCACGGCCGGGCTCCGGGCCGCCGGTGCCGCAGCAACAGGCGGTGTGGGCCGCCACCGAGGGAGGGAGTGCGAATGGCGGGGGCCCGTCCCGACAACGAGAGCCGCGATCCCGGGTTACGCCGGGTCCGGGGCCCAGTTCCCGGTCCAGTTCCCACAAACTGGCATACAGACCGGAGTGGACAGGCATCCCGTAGTCCGGTCTGGACATCACAGTTAGTTCGAGCCGCGGGGCTCAGGTAACGGCGACGATCGGGAGCCGCAGGGCGGCGGGGGCCGACTCGGGCACCGCCGGCCGGACCGGAGCGACCGGCGTCACGCGTGCGTACGCCGCGCCGAGCGGCGGGCGCGGGTCGGCCTGGCCGGCGTTCGGCCACAGGGCCATGGCCCGTTCGGCCTGGGCGGTGATCGTCAGGGAGGGGTTGACGCCCAGGTTGGCCGAGATGGCAGAGCCGTCGGTGACGTGCAGGCCCGGGTGTCCGAAGACCCGCTGGTAGGGGTCGACCACGCCGGTCTCGGGCGACTCGCCGATTGTGCACCCCCCGATGAAATGAGCGGTCAGCGGCATGTTGAACGGCTCGCCGATCGAGCCCCCCGGCGTCCCTCCCATCAGCTCCGCCATCCGCCGCGCCACCTTGTTCGCCACAGGGATCCAGGTCGGGTTTGGCTCGCCGTGGCCCTGGCGGGAGGTCAGGACCCGGCGACCGAGGCGACCGACCTTGGTGAACACGGTGATCGAGTTGTCGCGGCTCTGCATCACCAGGGCGATCACGGTGCGCTCCGACCAGTGCCTCATGTCGTAGAGGTCGAGCACCTGGGACCTCTGCCGCCACATCTCCTGGACCCAGGTGCGCCAGCGGGGGCCGAGATCGCCGTCGGTGAGCACGGTCTGGAGCAGGGACATCACGTTGCTGCCCTTGCCGTAGCGGACCGGCTCGATGTGGGTGTGCTCGTCGGGATGGAACGACGAGGTGATGGCCACGCCGCGGCTGTAGTCGACCGTCGCGTCGCGCGCGATCGCCCCGAGGATCGACTCGGAGTTGGTGCGGGAGAGATACCCGAGCCGGTCGGAGATGCCCGGGAGGTGGCCCTCGTCCCTCATCCGGTGCAGGAGCCGCTGGGTGCCCAGCGCGGACGCCGCGAGCACCACCTGGTCGGCGGTGATGACCTGGGTCGAGCCCGGCCGGTGCAGCTTGGACTTGGTGTAGCGGACGCGGACGTCGTACCCCCCGCCGTCGGCTTCGCTGCGAGGCGTGAGCCGGGTGACCGTGGTCAGCGGCAGCACCCGCGCGCCGTTCTGCTCGGCGAGGTGGAGGTAGTTCTTGACCAGGGTGTTCTTGGCGTTGTGGCGGCAGCCGGTCATGCACTCACCGCAGTGTCGGCACGGGTTCCGGTCGGGCCCGGCGCCCCCGAAGTAGGGGTCGGGCACGGTCTCGGACGGCTCCTGCCCCGGACCGCCGAAGAACACGCCGACCGGCGTCGGGTGGAAGGTCTCGCCCACCCCGAGGTCGTCGGCGACCGCCTTCATCACCTCGTCGGACGGCGTCACCAGCGGGTTGTCCGCGACGCCGAGCATCCGCCTGGCCTGGTCGTAGTACGGCGCGAGCTCGGCTCGCCAGTCGGTGATGTCCTTCCACGACGGGTCGTCGTAGAACTGCTCGAGCGGCTCGTAGAGCGTGTTGGCATAGACCAGCGACCCGCCGCCCACACCGGCGCCGGAGAGGATCAGGCAGTCCTTGAGGGCGTCGATGCGCTGGATGCCGTAGCAGCCGATCTCGGGGCGGAAGAGGTAGCGCCGCGTGTCGAACGACGTCGCCGCGAAGTCGTCGTCCTCGAAGCGGGCACCCGCCTCCACGACGGCGACCCGGTAGCCCTTCTCGGTCAGCCGGAGCGCCGCGACCGAGCCGCCGAAGCCCGAGCCCACGACCAGCACGTCGTAGTCGGACCTGCGGTGGCTCGTCATGCCCGGCCGAGCCTCTTGAGCAGCCGCAGGCTCGCGGTCATGGCCTTGCCCCAGGTCTGGTCGGACAGGCCCATCGACGGCGCGATCCGGGTCACTCGCTGGGTGGCGACCGACTGCGTCTCGGTGAACCTCAGCACGCCCTCGCTCCCCTGGCGCCTGCCCAGGCCGGACGACCGCATGCCGCCCATCGGAGCCTCGATGCTCGCGAAGGACGCCGCGAACGCCTCGTTGACGTTGACCGTGCCGCACCGGATCTGCCGGGCGAGTGCGCGGGCCCGCGTGGCGTCCTGGCTGTAGATGGAGGCGTTGAGGCCGTACTCGCCGTCGTTCGCACGCGCGACCGCCTCGGACTCGTCGTGGAAGCGGTACGCCGACACCACGGGGCCGAACGTCTCGTGACCGAAGCAGGTCATCTCCGGGGTGACGCCCTCGAGGATCGTGGGCTCGTAGAAGAACGGCCCGAGGTCGGGCCGCGCGCGGCCACCCACCAGCACCCGCGCACCCTTGGCGACCGCGTCGTCCACATGAGCGGTGACGGTCTCGAGCTGGCGGGCGCTGATCAACGAGCCCATGTCGTTGCCCCAGTCGAGGGTCGCCCCGAGGGTCATCGCCTCGGTGCGCGCGACGAGCCGCTCGAGGAAGCGGTCGTAGACCTGGTCGGCGACGAACATCCGCTCCATCGACACGCACAGCTGTCCGGCGTTGGAGAAGGCCGCGCGGACCGCGCCCTCGGCAGCCTTCTCGATGTCGGCGTCGCGCAGGATCAGGATCGGGTTCTTGCCGCCGAGCTCCAGGGAGCAGCCGATCAGGCGCTCGGCGCAGCCCGTCGCGACGAGGGTGCCGGTCGCGGTCGAGCCGGTGAAGCAGACGTAGTCGGCACGCTGGACGATGGCGGGCCCGATCTCGGGGCCAGGCCCGGCCACGACCTGCCACAGGTCTGGCGGGAAGCCGGCCTGCTCCAGCAGCTGGGCGGCGAGCAGGGCCGAGAGCATGGTCTGGGCGTCGGGCTTCGCGACCACGGCGTTGCCGGCGAGAAGCGCCGGGAGCCCGTCGCACAGCGCCATGGTGAAGGGGTAGTTCCACGGCGAGATGACGCCCACCACGCCCTTCGGAAGCTGGTTCACGTCGACTCGGGTGAGCAGCGGGAACACGCCCCGGACGCGACGGGTGTCGAGGTGCTGATGTGCGGTGCGTCCGTAGTAGCGGGCCGTCAGCGCGATGTGCAGCGGCTCGTCGAACGCGTGCTTGCGGGCCTTTCCGGACTCCAGGCAGATCAGGTCGATGATCTCCTCCTGGCGGTCGAGCACCAGGTCGTGGAACCGGAGCAGTGCGGCGGCGCGGACGTCGAGCGGCGTACGAGCCCAGGACTCCTGCGCACGCCGGGCCCGCCGGAAGGCCTCCTCGACGTCGGCGTCGGAGGACTGGGGCACGTGCGCCAACGGCTGGTCGCCGATCGGCGAGCGCACCTCCTCGGTGCGCCCGGAGGTCGCCAGGACGCGGTCGGTGAGCCCGCCGACGTAGCCACGGTCGAGTGCGTACGACGCGGTCGGGTCGTGCTCGGGATCGTGCGGCCCCTCGACGAGAGGCCCGGAGGACGGGTGCCGATCGCTCATGCCCCGACCCTACGTCCGCACGCTCCCCCTGGATCCATGGCTCGATACTTCGCAGCAATGCGCACCCCGACACGCCGTACCGAGCGTGCGAAACGCTGCGAAGTATCGGGAGGTGGGAGGGAGGGGGGTCAGGCCACGGACTCCGACTGCTCGGACTGCTCGGACGGCTCGGGCTCGGGGAGCACGGCGCGGAGCCGGGCGAGGGCCCGGGCGGCGCGGGAGCGGCACGCGGACTCCCCGATCCCGAGCACCTCCGCGGCGAGCGCCGCGGGAAGGTCCTCCCAGTAGCGGAGCAGCAGGACGGCACGGTCGCGTGGCGGGAGCAGGTCGAGGGCGGAGAGCAGGTCGATGCGTACCGACGGGTCGACGCCCTCGGCGGCATGCTCGGGCAGCGCCTCGACGGGTCGCTCCGACGAGCGCCGGAGCCGGCGGTGCGACAGGAAGGTCCGCAGCAGCACGGTGCGGGCGTAGGCCAGCGGGCAGTCGACCTCCGACACCTTCGACCAGCGGGCGTGCACCTTCGCGTACGTCGTCTGGGTGAGGTCCTCGGCGAGGTGGTGGTCGCCGCAGAGCAGCATCGCGGCGCGATGGAGAAGGTCGGTCGTCGTGCGGACGAACTCTTCGAACCCGCCGTCGCCAGACGCATCTCGCCCCGGCGGCGGGGTGTCGGTCGTGACGTTCGGGCGGGTCATACCTCATTGACCCGCACCGGCCCCAACGGCGTCTGGCAGGAACCTGACAGTTCCCGTCCCCGTGTCTCAGGTCACACGATGTCGGGGGCGCTGACCCTGGCCTCGTCGGCCTCCTGGTCGGTCAGCTTCTCCTGCGACTGTCGCTCGGCCTCGACGCGGCGCAGGTAGTGGTCGACCTCGTCGTCGCGGCGAGCGTCGTCCCACCCGAGCTCGGTGGCCATCAGGTCCGCCGCCGCGGTGACGGCGACGGTGCCGCGGTCGAAGGTCTCGATCGAGATCCGAGTACGCCGGGCCAGCACGTCGTCGAGATGACGAGCGCCCTCATGGGTGACGGCGTAGACGATCTCGGCCGAGAGGTAGTCCTCGGCCCCTGGCAACGGCGAGCCCAGCTCGGGACGCGCGGCGATGAGAGCGAGGACGTCGTCGATGAGGCCGCCGTACCTCCCGAGCAGGTGGTCGATCCGGCCCACCTCGAGGCCCGAGCGCCGGCTCAGGGCGACCCGCTGGTTGGTGCGTGTCAGGAACCCGTCGGCCCCGAGCAGGGGCACCCGCTCGGTCTGGGAGGGAGCGACGCCGGCCCAGCCGCGGACGGCGAGGTCGACGGCGTCCCGGGCCATCACGCGGTACGTCGTGAGCTTGCCGCCGGCGATCAGCACCAGCCCCGGCGCGGGGCTGACCACGGTGTGCTCGCGCGAGACCTTCGTCGTCGCCGACCGGGCCTCGCCCTCGCCGCCCGAGCCCACGCCTCGGCCGGGCTTGCCCGCGAGCAGCGGGCGCAGCCCGGCGTACACACCCTCGACGTCGTCGTGGTCGAGGGGCACCTTGAGCATGGTGTTGACATGTCCGAGCAGGTAGTCGATGTCGGTGCGCGAGGCCGCCGGGTGGGCCAGGTCGAGGTCCCAGGCGGTGTCGGTGGTGCCGATGATCCAGTGACGGCCCCAGGGGATCACGAACAGCACGGACTTCTCGGTCTTGGTGATGAAGCCGCACTCGGAGCGGATCCGGTCACGTGGCACGACGAGATGGATGCCCTTGCTGGCCTCGACATCGAGCGACAGGGAGCCGCCCACGAGGCGCTCGACGTCGTCGGTCCAGACCCCCGCGGCGTTGACGACCACACGGGCCCGCACCTCGAGCTCGGCACCGGTCTCGAGGTCCGTCGCGCGTACGCCGACCACGCGCGACCCCTCGCGCACGAACCCGGTGACGCGGGTGCGGGTCGCGACCAGCGCGCCGTGGTGAGCGGCGGTCCGCGCCAGCGTCACGACCAGCCGCGCGTCGTCGACCTGGCAGTCGTAGTAGCGGACCGCGCCGGTCAGGTTGTCGACACGTAGGTCGGGAGCGATCCGGGCGACCTGCCGGCGCAGCAGGTGCTTGTGCTTGGGCACGCCCATGTCGTACTTGCCGACCATCGCCAGCCCGTCGTAGAGCGCGAGCCCGGCCCCGACGTAAGGGCGCTCGTAGGTGTGGTGCAGGGGGTAGAGAAACGCCACCGGGCGGACCAGATGCGGCGCCAGGCGGGTCAGCAGCAGGCCACGCTCCTCCAGCGCCTCACGGACCAGCCCGAAGTCGAACATCTCGAGGTAGCGCAGGCCGCCGTGCACCAGCTTGCTCGACCGCGACGACGTGCCGCTGGCGAGGTCGCGCTGCTCCAGAAGCCCGACCGAGAGCCCGCGCGAGACCGCGTCGAGGGCCGCACCGGTGCCCACGACACCCCCACCGACGACCAGGACGTCGAGCGGCTCGGCCGTGCCAGTCGAGATGCCAGTCGAGGTGCCGGTCGAGGAGCTCGTCGCGGCCATAGCCGCCAGCGCGCCTGCTCGCGCGCCGGGGTCGAGAGCACTTGACTGGGCCGTCACCGCACGATCCTCTCAAGCGATCGAGGATGTGCGACAACCGGAGCCTGACGTGAGACGTCACAGCCCCGACCGGCCCAAGCCCCCTGGACGGAGGATGCGTGCGGACAGCCACCCGGATCGGCGCTGCCGGCCTGCTCCTGTCGGCGGCCCTGGCGGCCACGCTGCTGGTCCGCCCCGAGCACATGAGCGACCCCGAGGCTCGGCTGGCGGTCGTCGTCACACCCGCACCCGTGGCACCGGGGCCGGCCCCGGCCACGCCGTCCCTCGTCACCGCCCAGGGCCCGCGTCCCGACGCGTCTGCGCCGGCCACCAGCGACCGCCCGCCGCGAACGCACCGTCAGGTGACCGTGCTCATGAGCGGTGACCTCCTGTGGCACGACACCGTCTGGGAGAGCGCCCACGAGGACGCCGTGCGTCGCGGCCTGAAGCGGCGCTTCGACTTCGACCCGATGTTCGCGGCGATGAAGCCGATCGTGCAGAGCGCGGACATCGCGATCTGTCACGAGGAGGTGCCCTTCGCCACCGACGACGACCACCTGTCGAGCTACCCCGTGTTCGCGGCGCCGCCGGAGGCCGCGCCCTGGATCGCGTCGATGGGCTGGGACGCGTGCACCACCGACTCCAACCACAGCATCGACCAGGGCGTCGCGGGCCTGGTGCACACCGACACCCTGCTGGCCAAGGCCGGTGTCCGCTACATCGGCACGTTCCGCACGCCGGCGGAGCGACGCAAGCCGGTCATCCTGACCACCAAGAGCGGGGTCAAGGTCGGCATCGTCGGGGGCACCTACTCGCTCAACGGCTTCACCCTCCCGCCCGACCAGCGCTGGGCCGTCTCGATGTGGGACGCCGACAACCTGATCGCGCAGGCGAAGGCGGCCAAGAGGGCCGGCGCCGACATCGTGCTCGTGCAGTACCACGGCGGCACGGAGTACTCCCGACTCCCCAACGCCGACCAGGTCGCCCTGGTCCGCCGCCTGACCGCCAGCCCGGCGGTCGACCTGGTCTTCGCCGAGCACGCCCACGTGGTGCAGCCGATCACGAAGGTCAACGGCAAGTGGGTCGTCTACGGCATGGGCAACATGGTCGCCCAGAGCGACCCGATCTACCCGCGCGCCTATGAAGGCATCAGTGTCCGCTTCACCTTCACCGAGCAGCGGCACGGGTTCGCGGTGACCAAGGCGGCGTACATCCCGACGACGTGGAACGAGTACTCGCCGGGCAACCCGATCCGGATCCGGCCGGTCGACTCCTCGCTCGCACAGGGTGTCGGCGACCGGGCGCGCCTGCTGGAGGCACGGGCGATGACCCGGCTCGCGGTCAACGGGCTGAACCCCCACGGCGACACGACTGTGGGGCTTCACGAGAACTGAGGCCCGTTTCACGGTTACATAGACCCGTGGACGAGGAGGTCGTCGCGCTCTACGACGACGGGGGACGTCCCAACGGGAGCGCCCCTCGGTCGATGATGCGCGCCCTCAACATGCGGCACGCCGCGACCGGGATCGTCGTCCGCGACTCCTTCGGGCGGATCTACGTCCACCGGCGTACGCCGACCAAGGACGTCTACCCCGCCTACTGGGACTTCACGGCCGGCGGCGTCGTGCTCGACGGTGAGGACCCCTTCGAGGGAGCGCGTCGCGAGCTCGCCGAGGAGCTCGGCGTCACCAGCGAGATCGAGCCGCTCGGCGAGGGCGACTACGCCGACGAGCACACCAGCTACCACGCCTTCCGCTACCAGGCGACCTGGGACGGCCCGATCACCCCGCAGCCCGAGGAGGTGGCCTACGGCGCGTGGCTGAGCATCGAGCGGCTCCTCGAGCGGCTCGCCGACCCCGAGGTGTCGTTCATGCCCGACACCCGCGCCCTGTTCGGCGGCTGGCTCGACGAGCGGGCTGCCGAGCACGGCGAGCCCTACCAGGGTCGGCAGTGCGTGACGACCGTGGTCGAGGACCGCTGGGTCGACCGGATGCCGCGCTTCCCGGCCGTCGAGGGCCGCCTCCGCCTCGAGCCCGCGCTGTTGCCGCGGATCGCGCCCCTGCTCCCGCTCGAGGTGCCCCTCCCGATCGTCCTCGACGAGACGCCCCTGCGGGTGCGTCACCGGCGGCTGCCGGGCACCACCTCCAGCAGCACCGCCCTGTCCGGCGACGACGGGCGCCGGCTCGGCGAGTTCCTGCGGGCCCTGCACGACCTGCCGGCCGGCCTCTACGTCGAGTCGGGCGTCCCGGTCGACACCACCGCCCGGGCCGCCCTGCTCTCCGACCTCGAGCGGATGTTCCACCGGGTGCTCCCGCTCCTGGCCGACGAGGTCCAGGACGACGCCCAGGACCTGTTGCGTCGCGTCGCACTGCGCGCCCCGGCGACACCGGTCCACGGCGACCTGGCGGCCCGGCACGTGACGACGCACGACGGCGCGCTCGCCGGGGTCCTGGACTGGACTCGTGCGCGGGTCGCCGACCCGGCCGCGGACCTCGCCTGGCCGCTCTACGGCACTCCGGAGCCGGTGGCCGAGGCCGTCGCCACGGCGTACCGGGTCAGCGACGAGGAGCTCGGGCGTGCCCTGGACTGGTACCGGCTCGCCCCCTGGTACGACGTGCTGTGGGGGCAGGGCCACGGCGGGGCGGCGTACGTCGAGAGCGGGCTGCGCGACCTCGTCGAGCGACTTGATGTCAAGAAGACGGCGTAGCGACACTGTTCCGACACTGATCCGACATTGTGCTGACATCAATTTGATGTCAGAGTGCCGACATGGCGAACACCGGTGCTCGGGTCCGGCGGGTGGCCCACGGCCAGGTCCTGCTGGCCCGGCTGCTGTGGGAGTGCTCGCCCGTGCTCACCGTCCTCGGTCTGGTCGCCGCGGTTGCCCAGGCGCTTGCGGCCGCCGGCGTCATGGTCGGCTCCGGTCGGCTCGTCGGCGGCCTGGTCCACCACCACCTCGACACCGGCTGGCTGGTCTTCACCCTGGTCTGCCTCGGGCTCCAGCCGCTCTGCACGACCGTCACCGACATCGTCTCCGTCGTCGAGCAGGGTCGGGCGACTCCCCTGCTGCTGGAGCGGGTCTCCGCACTCGCCTCGCGGCCCCACGGCATCGAGCACCTCGAGGACCCCGACGTCCGGCAGGCGATCGACGGAGCCGTCGAGGAGATCAACCAGCAGTACTTCCTGGGGGTCCAGGGCACCTGGCAGGTGCTGTGGTACCGGCTCTGGGGCCTCGCGGCACTCGTGGTGCTCGCGACCTGGTCATGGTGGGTGGCAGCGCTGGTGCTGGTGACCACCCTGACGGTCAACGTCACCTGGTCGGCGTACTCCCAGCAGATCTTCGAGGAGATCTTCCGCGACCGGCGCCGCCGGCGCGCCCGGTGGTACCACCAGCTCCTGGTCAGCCAGGACACCGCCAAGGAGGTGCGCCTGTTCGGGCTGACGTCGTTCGGTCTGCAGCGCTTCTCCGAGACGTGGAACAACGCCATGGTCGACCTGTGGCGCGGCCGTCGCCAGAAGCAGGGCCCGATCATGGTCGCCAACCTCGCGATGCTCGCGGCGTTCGCCGTGGCGCTCGCGACGCTGGCGCACGGCGCCTGGACCGGCGCGGTCGGCACCGCCACGTTGCTGGCCTCCGCCCAGGCCCTCACCCAGGTCGAGGGGCTCGGGATGCTCGGCGACATGCAGACCATGTCGCTGCGCCAGCAGGCCCTGCTGCTCGACCTCGACGACCTCTCGGCCAGGCTGCCCGACCCGACCCCGACGACGACACCGACGCGGCCGACCGGCACGGCGAGCGCGGTCGCGTTCCGCGACGTGCGGTTCACCTACCCCGGTCGCCCCGCACCGACCTTCGACGGCCTGACCCTCGAGATCGAGCCCGGCTCCAGCGTGGCGGTGGTCGGAGCCAACGGCGCGGGCAAGTCCACCCTGATCAAGCTGCTCTGCGGCCTGCATCGCCCCAGCTCCGGCAGCGTCCTCGTCGACGGGGGCGACCCCGGCGTCGACGACCACCTCCGGCGTCGGGTCGCGGTGATCTTCCAGGAGTTCGTGCGCTACCACCTGACCCTGCGCGAGAACGTCGGCATGGCGATGCTCGGTGACCACCGCGCCGACGACGTCGCGCGGGTCGTGCCCCGCGCCCTGCACGACGCGACGGGCGACCCGGTGCTCGCCCGCGTCGGCAGCTGGGACCGCCTGCTCAGCGGAGAGTACGACGGCGGCACCGACCTGTCGGGAGGTCAGTGGCAGCGCGTGGCACTCGCCCGGGCCCTGGCCGCCATCGACGCCGGCGCGGGAGTCCTGGTGCTGGACGAGCCGACCGCGGCCCTCGACGTGCGGGCCGAGGCGGAGCTGTTCGACAACTTCCTGACCGTCACCCGCGGGCTGACCACGGTCCTGGTCAGCCACCGGCTCTCCAGCGTCCGGCACGCCGACCGCATCGTCGTGCTCGAAGGCGGGCGCATCGTCGAGGACGGCACGCACGAGGAGCTGGTGGCCCAGGGCGGCGGGTACGCCGTGATGTTCGCCCTCCAGGCCGAGCGGTTCGCGATGGCCGGGGGTGTGGCCACGTGACCTTCCTGCGCAACCTGTGGCTTCCGCTGGCGGCGGCGTTCCGGCTCGACCGCCGGGCGGCCCTGCTGGCCTTCCTCGAGGTGGTCGGCAGCATCCTGGGCAACCTGCTCCCGCTCGCCTTCGGCCTGATGGTCACCGGCGTCGCGAGCCACAGCGAGGGCACCCTCGTGACCGGTGCCGCCATGGCCGCGCTGAGCTTCGGGGTCGTGCCGGTGTTCACCACGATCGGGGTCGAGGCCCGGCTCCGCCTCAACGAGCGGGTCGGGCACGAGTTCGACCGGCGCGTCGCCGAGCTGATCGCCGCCGTACCGACCCTCGACCACCTCGAGTCGCCCGCCTTCCGCGACCAGGCCCAGATCGTGCAGGAGCGCCAGGGAGCGCTGGGCGGCGCCTACAACAGCATGGTCAACGCCCTCCGCAACCTCGCCTTCCCGCTGGTGACGCTGGCCATCGCGATCGGCGCCGACGCCCGGCTGCTCCTGCTCCTGCCGGCCTCCGTGCCGAGCATCCTGGTCGGGCGCTGGATCGTGCGTTGGGACCGGCGGGCCGAGGACGAAGGGGCCGAGCCGGGCCGGCTCACCCAGCACCTCGTCGGCCTGGCCACCGATCCGGTTCCCGCCTCCGAGCTGCGCGTGCTCGGCGCGCGGGAGGTGGTCGCAGGCCGGCTGCGGCTGGCCGGCTCGGCCTGGCGCGGCCCCCACGTCCGGGCGGACGTGGCCAAGAACCTCGCGTCGACCGCCTGCGGCCTCTTCTACATCGCCGCCGCCGCGGTCGTCCTCACCCTCATCGTGCGCGACGCCGCCCACGGCCGGGTCGGGGTGGGGGCCGTCGCCACCTCGGTGCTGGTGATCGGACAGCTGCAGGGCGTCGTCAACTCCCTGCGCTTCTCCTTCCAGATGATCGCCCAGGTCACCCGCACCGTGGCTCGCTACCGCGACCTGGAGGAGGGAGTCGCGGCTGCCCAGGCGGCCACCGGCACCGGGACTCCGCCGGAGCGGCTGTACGACGGCATCTCCCTGCGCGGGCTGGGCTTCACCTACGCCGGCCAGGAGCGCCCGTCGCTGACCGGAGTCGACCTCGACCTCCCGGCCGGCTCGGTGGTCGCCGTGGTCGGTGAGAACGGCGCCGGCAAGTCCACCCTGGTGAAGATCCTGACCGGGCTGTACCGGCCCACCGAGGGCCGCGTGCTCGTCGACGGCAGCGACCTGGCCGGTCTGGACGGCCAGGCCTGGCGGGCCCGGTGTGCCGGTGCGTTCCAGGACCACGTGCACCTCGAG
Source organism: Nocardioides sp. (assembly GCA_036271155.1). Taxonomy (GTDB): domain Bacteria; phylum Actinomycetota; class Actinomycetes; order Propionibacteriales; family Nocardioidaceae; genus Nocardioides. The sequence goes on from DATBBE010000040.1 coordinate 12,892, forward strand.
CTGCTCGCCCGTGAGTCGATCACGACCGGTGACCTCCCGGCGTTGGACAGCGACCACCGCGCTCTGCAGGCCCTCGAGGACGCCGCCGCCAGCGACGTCCTGGTCGCCCTGCCCGACGGTCTCGCCACCCAGCTCGGCACCAGCTGGGACGACGGCACCGAGCTGTCCGGCGGCCAGTGGCAGCGGCTGGCGATCGCACGCGGCATGATGCGCGGCGACCCGCTCCTGCTGGTGCTCGACGAGCCGACGTCCGCCCTCGACGCCGCCACCGAGCACGCCCTCTTCGAGGGGTACGCCGACGCGGCCCGACGGGCGGGACGCCGCGGTGCGGTCACGGTGCTGGTGACCCACCGGTTCTCGACCGTGGCCGCAGCTGATCTCGTCGTGGTGCTGGCCGACGGCCGGGTCAGCGAGGTAGGCGGCCACGCCGAGCTGATGGCCGCCGGCGGCAGCTATGCCCAGCTCTACGCGCTCCAGGCTCGGGGGTACGTGTAGCTGATGTCAGGCGGCCTCGCAGGCAAGCTCGCTGCGGCTCGCGCTGCGGCCGGTCCGCCCCGGCTCCGCCGGGTCGGGCCGTCCTCGCTTCAGCGAGGTACGACGAGGCGCGACTCGTAGGCGAAGACGACGGCCTGCACGCGGTCGCGCAGCCCGAGCTTGGCGAGCACCCGCGCCACATGGGTCTTGACCGTCGCGACGGAGACGAAGAGCTGGTCGGCGATCTCGGCGTTGGTCGCCCCGGTGGCCATCGCGAGCAGGATCGTGAGCTCACGTGCGGTCAGGCGGGTGAGCTCCTGGGGCACGGCACGGGGTACCGAGCGCTCCCCCTGCGACGCCGGACGGCGCGGCGGGAGCGGCGTACGCCCCACCCATCGGCCCTGGGTCGTCTGCGTGCTCTGAGTCGTGCGGGACAGCTGGGCAGCGCTGGTCATGTCTCTCCCCTCGTCACCCCTAGGAGCCGCGGACCTCGCGCCACGTACATCCGCCAGGAGGACAACCAGGGCCTAGGAGACGACGACCTCGATCCGCTGGAACTCCTTGAGCTCGGTGTACCCGGTCGTGGCCATCGCCCGACGCAGCGCACCGACGAGGTTCATCGTGCCGTCGGCCACGCGCGAGGGTCCGAACAGGATCTCCTCGAGGGTGCCGACCGAGCCGATCTGCACGCGCTCGCCGCGCGGCAGCTCCGCGTGGTGGGCCTCGGCCCCCCAGTGGAAGCCGCGACCCGGGGCATCGCTGGCTCGCGCGAACGGCGAACCGATCATGACCGCGTCGGCGCCGCAGGCGACGGCCTTGGCGATGTCACCGCTGCGGCCGATCGACCCGTCGGCGATGACGTGGACGTAGCGCCCGCCCGACTCGTCCATGTAGTCACGGCGGGCACCCGCCACGTCGGCCACCGCGCTGGCCATCGGCACGGCCACGCCGAGGACGGTGCGGGTGGTGTGAGCGGCTCCTCCGCCGAAGCCGACGAGGACGCCGGCCGCGCCGGTGCGCATCAGGTGGAGCGCCGCTTGGTACGTCGCGCAGCCGCCGACGATCACCGGCACGTCGAGCTCGTAGATGAACTCCTTGAGGTTCAGCGGCTCTGCCTGCGCGCTGACGTGCTCAGCGCTCACCGTGGTGCCCCTGATGACGAACATGTCGACGCCGGCGTCCACGACCGCCTTGGCGAACTCCTTGGTGCGTTGCGGGCTGAGCGCCCCGGCCACGGTGACGCCGGCCTCGCGCATCTGCTGGAGCCGGGCCGTGATCAGCTCTGCGCGCACCGGCTCGGCATACATCTCCTGCATCCGGCGGACCGCGGTGGCCGGCTCCAGGCGGGCGATCTCGGCGAGCACGTCGCCGGGGTCGTCGTACCGCGTCCACAGGCCTTCGAGGTTCAGCACTCCGAGTCCGCCGTGCTGGCCCAGGGCGATGGCCGTCTCGGGCGACATCACCGAGTCCATGGGTGCGGCGACGATCGGCAGCTCGAACCGATAGGCGTCGATCTGCCAGGCGACACTGACCTCTTCCGGGTCACGGGTACGCCGGCTGGGGACGATCGCGATGTCGTCGAAGGAGTACGCCCGGCGCCCGCGCTTGGCTCGCCCGATCTCGATGTCCGTCACGTCGCTCAGGGTATCGGCGGACGCTCGCCGAGCGTGTGTCACCGGCGTCACACCCCTGCCGGGTAAAGGCTCCCGCGTTCTCCTGCGACTCGTCGCGCTCCGTGCGACCTTGGTCCTGCCACTGAGAAATTGGAGCCCGAGATGCCACTCCCACCTGGGAGCCGGCGCGGCCGCCGACTCGTCGGAGGCCTCCTTGGGGCCGTCGTGGTGAGTCTGGTGTGCCTTGCGCCGGTGTCGTCGTACGCCGACGGAGACGACTACCCCTATGCGGGTCTCGGCAAGTGTCCCCTCGTGCCGCTGCCGCCGAAGCCTCCTGGCACCCAGAACGGCCAGACCAAGCCCGGTGGGCCCGCCAAACCCGGCCAGCCGAACAAGCCCGGCAAGCCCGGTAAGCCCGGTCAGGGCAAGCCCGGGAAGCCGAGCCCGCCTCCCCCGCCGCGGCAGTGTGCCAAGCACATCTGGTTCTACAACGGCAGCTACGGCGACCCGTGGGGCTTCGCGCTGCGCAACTGCACGAGCTTCGTGGCCTGGCGGCTGCGCATGACCAACGGGCTCGCGGACTTCGAGAACCACTTCGGCGGCGTCCACTGGGGCAACGCGAACCACTGGGACGAGGCAGCCAGCGACCTCGGCTATCTGGTCGACGACGTCCCCGCGGTCGGCGCCGTGGCGCAGACCGACGCCGGCTCCAAGGGCCACGTGGCCTGGGTCGAGTCCGTCGGCGACGGCACGGTGACGGTCGAGGAGTACAACTACGGCGTCGCCGGTGGCTACGACGTCCGCACGGTGCCCTCGTCGTCCTTCCACTACCTGCACCTCGCGGACCTGGGGCCGGACCCCAGCCTCGGCTCGACCCGCGCCGGCGTCGCCACGACCGACGCCCACGGCGGATCCTGGTCGGCGCACACCACGGCGGCCGGAGACCTCGTCGTACGTCGTCCCTCGGGACGCACGACGCGTCTCCCCGCGCCGG
>DATBBE010000041.1:0-5727 GCA_036271155.1 Nocardioides sp.
CATCGGCCCCACCCGGTCGGCGTCGGTGCCGCGGACGCCGTCGGAGTAGTCGTTGGCGTAGTTCACGCCGACCTGGAGGGCGAGGGCGACCACCAGTGCGAGCAGCGCCTTCCACCCGACGGCGTGATGGTCGTAGAGCGCGATGCCCGTGCCGGCGAGCACCGGGGAGATCGCCGCGGGCAGAGTGCGTGGGCGCGCGCCGGCCACCCAGTGGGCGGCCGTGGGCCTGGGATTCGGCATGCCGGGGATTCAAGCAGTCGCGGCGGTGGGGTCCAGCGCGTGGGTGGTGAGGAAGCGCTCGGCTGAGCGGGCGGCCGGGTGCATCAGCGCCGCGCTCACCAGGATCGTCGTCGCGATGACGACCCAGCCCAGAGTGCCGTGGTCCAGCGCGAGCCAGGTGTACGCCGCCGGGCCGAGGATGTTGGTGATCCGCCCGCCCAGCCCCCACACCCCTTGGTACTCACCGCGCCGCTGCGGGTCGGACAGCTCGCTCATGAAGCCCCAGGTCGCGCCGGAGTCGAAGAGCTCGCTGCCGGTGACGGTCATGTGCCCGACCAGCAGGAGCACGATCGACGCCCAGCCGACGGTGTCGCCGGTGACGGCGACGATCGCGCACGACACGACCATGCACGCCGCCGCCAGCCGCACGCCGCGCAGCGCTCCGCCGACGGTGTTCATGCCGCGCGCCGCCGGCACCTGCAGGAAGACGCACAGGACGGTGTTCGTGCCGAACAGCCAGGCGAGGGTCCAGTGGGGTGCGTCCGTGCGCTCGACGAGCCACAGCGGGATCACGACGGTGAGCAGGATCCAGTGGGTGCCCGAGATCCCGCTCAGGATCGACGTGGCCAGGAAGCCTCGGTTGCGCAGGGCCTTCGGGCTGGTCCCGGCGTCCGCCGTGTCCGGGCCCGCTGCGGGCGCCGGTGACTCTGTCGTCGCCGGGGTAGGCACCGACGCCGGTATCGGCAAGGGGTCGGGGAGGCGGCTGACGAGGACGGCGTTCGCGCCGAGCACGAGGGCGGTGCCGACAGGCAGCAGGCGGATCACCGGGTGGCTGTCGGTGGCGAGGGCGAGGCCGCTGACCAGAGCTCCGAGCGTGAAGCCGAGGTTGAGTGCCGAGCGCAGGAACGCCTGGTACTTCACGCGCTCGTCGCGGACGAAGATCGCGATGGAGTAGGCGCCCCGACCGGCTCCGCCGACGCTGCCGACGATGCTGAAGGCCGTCAGCAGCAGGACGAACGCCCCGAAGCCGTGGACGACCGGGTAGCTGAGGTACAGCAAAGCCTCCAGGCCCGCCCCGAGAGCCCACATGCGACGTGCGCCGTACCGGTCGGCCACCTTGCCGAGGGGCACCGACAGGGCGAGGGCGACGACGCCGGTGATCGAGAGACCGAGCCCGACCTGGGCCGCGGTGAGGCCGACGATCTGGGTGAAGTAGACGGCGTTCCCGGTCGCGAAGACGCCCTCTCCGAGGGCGTAGAGCACCGACTGGACCGAGAGCCTGCGGGCCACCGGATGGTCGGGCAGTAGCCGTCGCAACCGGGTGAGCATGCCCGCGATTGAACCAGCCCTCGCGCGCTTCACTAAGTTTCGCCCCATGGGTTTGCGGCTGAGCGGCGACGCCGAGCGCGACGTCGACGCGGTCGCGGACTGGCTCGACGCCGGCGACCCGGGCCCGGCCCTCGTCGACACCTCCGGCTCGTCGGGGACGCCGAAGCAGGTGGTGCTGTCCCGCTCGGCGGTGCTGGCCTCCGCCGCCGCGTCGGCGGCCCGCGTGGGCGGGGCGGGTCCCTGGCTGCTCGCGCTCCCGTCGTCGTACGTCGCCGGCCTGAACGTGATCGTCCGCTCCCTGGTGGCCGGCCACCGGCCCGTCGTGCTCGGCGAGCGCCGCCTGCGGGATGCCGCCGTGGCGGGCGGGTACCTGTCGCTGGTGCCCACCCAGCTCCACCGGGCCTTCGAGGACCCCGCGGAGGCCGAGGCGCTGTCGGCGTTCGACACGGTGCTCGTCGGCGGCGGGCCGGTCGACCAGCACCTCAAGGACCGTGCGCGGGAGGCCGGGGTCAGGCTGGTCGCGACGTACGGCATGGCCGAGACCTGCGGCGGCTGCGTGTACGACGGGCTGCCGCTCGACGGCGTCGGGCTCGCCCTCGCCGCAGACGGACGGGTGCGACTGGCCGGCCCGACGCTGTTCGACGGCTATCTCGACGACGCCACGGCGACGGCCGGCGCGCTGGTCGACGGCTGGTTCCACACCTCCGACGCCGGCCGGCTCGATGCGGACGGCCGACTTCAGGTGCTGGGCCGCATCGACGACATGGTGGTCAGTGGCGGCGTCAACGTGCCGGCCGCCGCTGTCGCCGCCCGCCTGCGCGAGCACCCGGACGTGCGAGACGCGGAGGTGGTCGGAGTCCTCGATGCCGAGTGGGGCAACCGGGTCGTCGCCGTGGTCGCGCTGGTCGAGCCGGCGGAGTCGTTCACCCTCTCCCAGGCACGGGACTGGGTCGGCCGACGGCATCCACGTGCCTGGGCCCCGCGCGAGGTGGTCGTCGTGCCCGCGCTGCCCATGCTGGCCAACGGGAAGGTCGACCGGCTCGCGGTCCGCGAGCTCGCGGGTGATGCCCGGTGAGAGTGTTCGCGATCCCGATGACCACGCGCTTCCGCGGTATCACCGTGCGCGAAGGCGCGCTGGTCGCGGGGGCTGCGGGCTGGGGTGAGTGGAGCCCGTTCACCGAATACTCACCTGAGGTGGCCGAGCCATGGCTGCGGTGTGCGGAGGAGGCGGCGGCGGGCGACTGGCCGGCGCCGGTGCGTGACTCCGTGCCGGTCAACGCGACCGTCCCGGTCGTCACGCCGGAGCAGGCTCACGACCTCGTGCGTCGCTCGGGCTGCACGACCGCCAAGGTGAAGGTCGCCGACCCGGGCGCGGCCCTGGCCGAGGACCTCGCGAGGGTCGAGGCCGTGCGCGACGCGCTCGGACCGTCCGGCCGGATCCGAGTCGACGCCAACGGCGCCTGGGACGTCGACACCGCGGTCGCCGCGATCACCGCGCTGGACCGCGCCGCCGGCGGCCTGGAGTACGTCGAGCAGCCATGCGCGACGGTCGAGGAGCTGGCCGCCTGTCGTCGGCGGGTCGACGTCCCGATCGCCGCCGACGAGTCGATCCGGCGGGCCGAGGACCCCTACCGCGTCCGCGACCTGGAGGCGGCCGACGTAGCCGTGCTGAAGGTGCAGCCGCTCGGCGGGGTGCGGGCCTGTCTGCGGATCGCCGAGGAGATCGGGATGCCGGTCGTCGTCTCCTCGGCACTGGAGACCTCGCTCGGGCTCGCCGCCGGGGTGGCGCTGGCGGCGGCCCTGCCGCGGCTCGACCATGCGTGTGGCCTCGCGACCCGGGCGTTGCTCACCGCCGACGTGACCGACGCCGCACTCGTGCCAGTGAACGGCGCCCTGCCGGTCGGCGTACCCCCGGTCGTGCCCGCCCTGCTCGACTCCGTCGCCGCACCTCCGGACCGCGTCGCCTGGTGGGAAGAGCGACTGGCGGCCGTGCTCGCCGTACGCAAGGCTCGGCGATCGTGACGGACTCGACGGCGCTCGCCCGCGCGGTGATCACCGGCCTGATCGGGGCCGGGGTGCGCGAGGTTGTCCTGGCGCCGGGGTCGCGCAACGCGCCGCTCTCGTTCGCCGTGTACGACGCGGCGCAGGCCGGTCTGCTGCGCCTGCACACCCGGATCGACGAGCGGTCGGCCGGTTTCCTCGCGCTCGGGCTGACCAAGGCCGGCGCTCGCGCGGCCGTCATGTGCACGTCGGGGACGGCGGTGGCCAACCTGCACCCGGCGATGCTCGAGGCCGCCCATGCCGGCGTACCCCTCGTGGCGGTCACCGCCGACCGGCCGGTCCGGCTGCACGGCACCAACGCCAACCAGACCACCGACCAGGTCGGCACCTTCGGCCCCCTCATCCCCACCCTCGATCTGGCCGACGTCGGGGTAGTCCGTGACGTTTGGGCCCTCCAGCAGCCAGATGAGGGGCCCGAACGTCACGGACTACCCCTTCATCTCAACGTGCGGCTGGAGGAGCCACTGGTGCCGGGGGAGAGCTGGGCCGAGCTGCCGGAGGGTCCGTCGACCCCGGCCGGCGGCGACGAGGAGGTACGCCGGAGGTGGTGGCGCGTCGAGGGGGACGCGACCGAGATCTCGCTGGGCCCGCGGACGGTGGTGGTGGCCGGTGACGACGCCGGACCGCCCGCCCGAGCCTTGGCCGAGCGTGCCCAGTGGCCCTTGCTGGCCGAGCCCTCGAGCGGCGCACGCACCGGCACCCACGCCCTGCGTACCTACCGGCTGCTGCTCGACACCGGCCTCGGCGACCAGGTCGAGCGGGCCGTCGTCTTCGGCCATCCCACCCTGTCGCGCCCGGTCTCCCGCCTGCTGGCGCGCGCCGGCATCGAGGTCTGGAGCGGCCCGGCCGGCGGAGTGTGGACCGGTCGCCCCTTCCCCGTCGCGTGCTCCTTCGAGTGGCTGTCGGTCCAGGAGAACGCCGACACGGCCTGGCTCGACCTCTGGCTCGAGGCCGACCGCCGTGTCGGTCGCGACCTCGATCGGCTCCTCGACGCCGAGCCGGGCCTCACGGCGTACGACGTCGCGGGGGCGGTCGCCCATGCCCTGCCCGCGGGCGGGCTCCTGGTGGTCGGCTCCTCGAACCCGATCCGCGACCTCGACCTGATGGTGCCGCGGTACGACGTCGGTGCGCGTCGGAAGGTGATCGCCAACCGTGGTCTGGCCGGCATCGACGGCGTCGTCTCGACCGCCGTCGGCGCATCGCTCGCCCGCGACTCCTCGCGCAGCCTGGCACTCCTCGGGGACGTCACGTTCCTCCACGACAGCAACGGGCTCGTCCTGGGCCCCGACGAGCCGCGCCCAGACCTGACGATCGTCGTCGTCAACGACGACGGCGGGTCGATCTTCGCGAGCCTGGAGCAAGGCTCCGCCGAGTACGCCGACCGCTTCGACCGGCTGTTCGGTACGCCGCACGGGGTCGACCTCGCCGCCCTCTGCGCGGCCACCCGAACCCCCCATCTGAAGGTGACGAGCAGAGTCGAGCTCGAGCACGCGCTGGCCTCGCCCAACGGTGGCATCGAGGTCGTCGAGGCCGTCGTACGCCGCGACCACCGGCGTGACCTGGATGCCCGGATCCGCGCCCTGGCCTGACCGAGCGACGCAAACCGGATCAAGCCCCGACGCATGCGCCTGCGTCACCATGAGTTCCATGAGCGTCCCGGCCGACACCTTCGCGGAGTTCGTCGACGGCCTGGCCGGAGCGCTCGACGACCACGAGGCCACCGGCGCGGACTGGGCGGCCCGGCACCACTTCTCGCGGTTCCACTTCGACCGGATGATCAAGTCCGTCGGGGGCGAGCCGCCGCAGGCCCTGCGCCGGCGCATCCTGCTCGAGCGGGCGGCGTACCGGATGATCACGACCCGGGCTCCCCTGATCGACATCGCGGTCGAGGCGGGCTACTCGTCGCACGAGGCGTTCACCCGGGCGTTCAGCAGGGTCTACGACGTGTCACCGGCTGACTGGCGGCGCAAGCCCGGTCACATCCAGCTCGGCGACCCGGGCCTCGTGCACTTCGTACCACCCGGCAGCATCCGGCTGCCCTCGAGAGACAAGGTGAGCGGCATGGAGCTGCTGGAGAAGATGGTCGACCACCACGTGTGGCTGACCGGCGAGATGGTG
>DATBBE010000042.1:0-21580 GCA_036271155.1 Nocardioides sp.
CACCGCGGGCGGCGCCGGGCTCGCGTTACCGCTGATCGGCATGAGCAGTGCGCATGCCGCCACCGCCGGAGTGTGGGACAAGGTCGCCAAGTGCGAGTCCTCCGGCAACTGGAAGACCAACACCGGCAACGGCTACTACGGCGGCCTGCAGTTCTCGATCGGCACGTGGCACGCCTACGGCGGCAGCGGTCTGCCCAGCAGCGCCTCGCGGCTCACCCAGATCGCCATCGCGACCAAGATCCGCAACGCGAGCGGTGGGTACGGCGCCTGGCCGGCCTGCGCGGCGTCGCTGGGGCTGCCTCGTTGAGGTCCGGGACGACGTTCCGCACGCCCCGGCGACCACCCGCCCGGTGACCGTGTGGCGGGCCCGACTCCCCCCGTCGGGTCGAGCCTCCGGTCACCGCTCGGTCGGCCTGACTCCCCCCATAGGCTGGCCGTCATGACGTCCGTGGGTCCGGCTCTGCTCGGACCGACGGACGTTCGTGCGCTCGCGGCGCGTCTCGGCGTACGCCCGACCAAGCAGCGCGGACAGAACTTCGTGATCGACGCCAACACCGTCCGCCGGATCGTGCGCGAGGCCGCGCTCGGGCCCGAGGACGTCGTGCTCGAGGTCGGCCCCGGGCTCGGGTCGCTGACCCTGGCGCTGCTGACCGACGTACGCCGGGTGGTGGCGATCGAGGTGGACCCGGTGCTGGCCGCCGCGCTGCCCGAGACGCTCGCGGCGTACGCCCCCGACCAGGCTGCGCGCTGTGAGGTGATCGCCGCCGACGCGCTCCGGGTCGACGCGATCCCCGGGCCGCCTCCCACCGCCCTCGTGGCCAACCTGCCCTACAACGTCTCGGTGCCCGTGCTCCTGCATCTCCTGTCGCTGCTGCCGAGCCTCGAGCGTGGGCTGGTGATGGTGCAGTCCGAGGTGGCCGACCGTCTGGCTGCGGGCCCCGGGAGCAAGGTGTACGGCATCCCCAGCGTCAAGGCCGCGTGGTACGCCGACGTCCGACGCGCCGGCACGATCGGTCGCAACGTCTTCTGGCCGGCCCCGAACGTCGACTCGGGACTCGTCGCGTGGACGGGCCGCGAGCCGCCCTCCACGTCGGCCTCCCGCGAGCAGGTGTTCGCCGTGGTCGACGCGGCGTTCGCCCACCGGCGCAAGGTGCTTCGGGGGGCGTTGCGTGACCTGGCCGGCTCCGGCGAGGCGGCCGAGGCGGCCCTGCGGAGGGCGGATGTCGAGCCGACGGCGCGCGGTGAGTCGCTGACCGTCGGCGACTTCGCCCGGATCGCGGAGGCCCTCCGATGAGCCTGACCGTGCGGGCCGCGGCCAAGATCAACCTGCTGCTGGGAGTCGGTGCCCCACGGCCTGACGGCTTCCACACCCTGGTCACCGTCTACCAGGCGGTCAGCCTCTACGACGACCTCACGGTCACCCCTGCTGGCGCGACCGGCGATGCCGAGGGGGTCACGGTGACCACCGACGTCGCGGCGTACATCGACGCGAGCCACCTGCCGGAGCCCGGTCACAACATCGTCGACCGAGCGGCCGCGGCGCTGGCCGGCCACCACCGCCGGCCGGTCATCGCGGACGTGCACGTGTCCAAGAGCATCCCGATCGCCGGCGGGCTGGCCGGAGGCTCGGCGGACGGAGCCGCGGCCTTGCTGGCGCTCGACCGCCTGCACGACCTCCGTACCGCCGACGACGACCTGCTCCGGCTGGCCGCCGGCCTCGGCAGCGACGTACCGTTCGCCCTCGTCGGCGGGTCGGCGCTGGGAGAGGGGCACGGCGAGGTCGTGACCAGGATCGACGATCGCGGGGCTTGGTGGTGGGTGGTCGTGCCGTCGGGGGAAGGCCTCTCGACGCCCTCGGTCTATCGCCACCACGACGCGCTGCGTCCTGATGCGCCTGAGCTGCCGGGGCCTGCCGACGAGGTGGTCGACGCGCTGGCCGCGGGCGACGTACGCCGGCTGGCGGCGGCCCTGCACAACGACCTCGAGCAGGCTGCCTGCGACCTGCGCCCCGACCTCGCCCAGCTGATCGTCGAGGGCGTGGACGCGGGCGCGCTGCGCGGGCTCGTGTCGGGCTCCGGCCCGACCTGCGTGTTCCTCTGCGAGTCCGGCGACCACGCACGCACGGTGGCAGGCGTGCTCACCGAGGCCGACGACCAGCGAGTGGTCCTCGTCGCGCACGGCCCCGTCGCCGGCGCTCACGTGCTGGCTCGGGAGTAGCCGATGGCCAACCTCGTCAACCTCGAGCGCGTCTCCAAGGCGTTCGGCGTGCGACCGCTGCTGAGCGAGGTCTCGCTCGGTGTGGCCGTGGGTGAGCGGGTCGGCATCGTCGGGCGCAACGGCGACGGCAAGACGACCCTGCTCCAGGTGATGACCGGCCAGGAGCCACCGGACGCCGGCCGCGTCTCCGCCACGCGCGGGCTGCACATCGGCTATCTCCACCAGGGAGACACCCTCGACGACACCCACTCCGTGCGCGACGCGGTGCTCGGTGGTCGGCCCGACCATGTCTGGGCTGCCGATCCGCGCACCCGCGAGGTCGTCACCGAGCTGCTCGCCGGCGTCGAGCTCGACCGCGCGGTGGTCGGACTCTCGGGCGGCGAGCGCCGGCGCTGTGCGCTGGCCGAGCTGCTGCTGCGCGAGCACGACCTGCTGGTCCTGGACGAGCCGACCAACCATCTGGACGTCGAGGCGGTGGCGTGGCTCGCCGCTCATCTCGTCGGACTCGCCTCGGGTCTGGTCGTCGTGACTCACGACCGGTGGTTCCTCGACGCTGTCTGCGACCGCACGTGGGAGGTGCACGACGGGGTCGTCGACTCCTACGACGGCGGCTACGCCGCGTACGTCCTGGCGAAGGCCGAGCGGCAGCGCCAGGCCACGGCCTCCGACGTACGCCGTCGCAACCTGGCGCGCAAGGAGCTCGCCTGGCTGCGTCGGGGGCCGCCCGCACGCACTGCGAAGCCGAAGTTCCGGATCGAGGCAGCCGAGTCGCTGATCGCCGACGAGCCCGCGCCACGAGACCGGCTGGAGCTGCAGAGGTTCGCCGCCCAGCGACTGGGCAACGACGTCATCGACGTCGAGGACGTCGACGTGGTCCGCGGTGACCGGACGCTGCTCTCGCGGGCCACGTGGCGGCTCGGGCCGGGCGATCGCGTCGGCATCGTCGGGGTCAACGGCGCCGGCAAGTCGTCGGTGCTCGCCCTGCTCGACGGCACCCTGGCACCGGTCGCCGGCCGGGTCCGGCTCGGGCGCACCGTCACGATGGAGCATCTCACCCAGGCGCTCGACACGCTCGACCCCGAGGGCCGAGTGCTGGAGACGATCGAGTCGGTACGCCGCGTCACCCGCACCGCGACCGGCGAGGTCACGGCGTCCTCGATGCTGGAGCGCTTCGGCTTCACCGGCGACAAGCTGACCGCGCGCATCGGCGACCTCTCGGGTGGCGAGCGCCGGCGCTTCCAGCTGCTGCGCCTGCTGCTCGCCGAGCCGAACGTGCTGCTGCTCGACGAGCCCACCAACGACCTCGACATCGAGACCCTGAACGTCCTCGAGGACTTCCTCGACGACTGGCCCGGCACCCTCGTCGTCGTCTCCCACGACCGCTACTTCCTCGAGCGGGTCACCGACGTCGTCTACGGCCTGCTCGACGACGGCCAGCTCTCCCTGCTCCCCGGCGGCGTCGACGACTACCTAGCCCGCCGAAGGGACACTTCTCCGCCCCCGAAGGGACAAGAGTCCGGCGACGTGGCGGCCGGAGAATCGACACCTCGAGAGCGGAGAAGTGCCCCTTCGGCGCGGGCGGGGAGTGCGGAGGAGCGTACGGCGCGCAAGACGCTGGCGCGGGTGGAGAGGCTGTTGGAGCAGGTGGGGGCTCGCGAGGCCGAGCTGAACGCCCAGGCGCTCACCCACGCCGCAGACCACGAGCGCCTCACGAGCCTCGGCACGCAGCTCGCCGAGCTGGCGGTCCAGCGGGACGCCCTGGAGGCCGAGTGGCTCGAGGCGGCCGAGCTGCTCGAGTAGGACCCAGGAGGTCAGGAGGCGGGCATCTGCCCGACGACCTGCACCATCCGCGGGTTGCCGACGAACGAGCCCGGGTCGCGGGCCACGGCGTACAGGTCGTCGAGGAGCCGGTCGACCTCCTCGTCGTCGGCGACGCCGTGCCGGACCGCCGTGGCCCGGATGTTCTCCAGGGTCAGGGCCGGGAGCAGCTTGACCTCGCCCTCCAGGCCCGCGGGTTGTACGACGTGGGGCTGGACCTGCTCGAAGCCCGCCGCGACCAGCATCGACGGCACCCGCAGCGCGATCCAGGGATCGCCGCCGTTGCGTCGCGCGGACTCCTCGTAGATCTCCTCGTAGCGCTCGAAGGCGGGGCTCTCCGGGTCGCAGAAGGACCCGCGGAAGTCGATGTCCTCCACGACCAGCCGGCCTCCCGGACGCAGCACGCGCGCCATCTCGGCGACGGCCTGCTCCGGGTCGCGCAGGTGGGTGAGGACGAACCTCGTGTAGACGACGTCGTACTCCTGGTCGCCGAGCCCGGACGTGACATCGGCGACGCGGAACTCGACGTTGGTCACCGCGAGCTGCTCGGCCTCCGCGCGAGCCAGCTCGACCTTGGTGGCGTCGATGTCGACGCCGACCGCCAGGCCGGTGAGGCCGACCATGGAGGCGAGGTCCCACGTCACGTCACCGCCGCCGCAGCCGACATCGAGACAACGCAGCCCGGCGACCACGCCGGCACGCTCGAGCAGCGGCAGGGTGGTCGGCCGCATCACCCGGCCGAGGACTTTGAGCCGCTCGCGCCCCTCGACGCCACCGCGGATCAGGTAGTGGTGCGGCGCCATGCCCTAGTCTCCCGCGGCGTGGAAGGGGGCCAGCAGGGTGCGCAGGAGCGACGCCAGGCGCGTGCGATCGCGCTCGGGGAGATCCTCGAGCAGCGTGCGCTCGGCCTCCAGCAGGGCCGTGAACGCCGCGTCGACCGCGGTCCTGCCCTCGGTCGTCAGCCGCACGATCACTCCCCGCCGGTCGTCGGGGTCGGGGTGGCGCTCGACCAGGCTGCGTGCGCTGAGCCGGTCGATCCGGTTGGTCATCGTGCCGCTGGTCACCAGGGTCTCGCGCAGGAGGCGCCCGGGGGAGAGCTCGTACGGCGCGCCCGCTCGTCGCAGTGCCGCGAGGACGTCGAACTCCCACTGCTCGATGCCGTGCGCTGCGAATGCGTCCCTGCGGGCCAGCTCGAGCCGGCGGGCGAGTCGGCTGACCCGGCTGAACACGGCGACCGGGGCGAGGTCGAGGTCTGCGCGCTCGCGGCCCCACGCCTCCAGCAGCTCGTCCACCTCGTCGCGCACCGGGTCAGTCTAGGCCAGTCTGGAGTCTGTCGAGAATCTTGACATCAAGATGGATGTGACGGACGATGACATGTATCTTGACATCAAGAGACCGAGGAGATGTCGTGCCGCACACCTGGGACCCCGACCGCTACCTGACCTACGCCGACGAGCGCGGCCGGCCCTTCGTGGAGCTGGTCGACCGGGTCGGTGCCGACGCCCCGAGCACGGTCGTCGACCTCGGCTGCGGGCCCGGCAACCTCACCGCCCTGCTCCGTGGGCGCTGGCCGGACGCCGACATCCGCGGCCTCGACTCGAGTCCGGAGATGATCGAGAAGGCCCGCGCGGGCGAGCAGAGCATCACCTTCGAGGTGGCCGACCTGCGCGACTGGGCGCGCGAGGGCGCCCCCGGCGAAGTGCCCGTCGACGTGCTCGTCTCCAACGCCACCCTCCAGTGGGTGCCGGAGCATCTCGACCTGCTGCCCGCTCTGGTGGGTCGGGTGAGATCCGGCGGCTGGCTCGCCTTCCAGGTCCCGGGGAACTTCGGGGAGCCGAGCCACGTGATCCGCACCGAGCTCGCCGCGGAGGCGCCGTACGCCGACCACGTCAGCGGTGTCGCGGTTCCGAGCAGTCACGACCCGGCGGTCTACCTCGAGGCGCTGGCGAGCATCGGCTGCACCGTCGATGCCTGGGAGACGACGTACCTTCACGTGCTCCGTGGCCCCGACCCGGTCTTCACCTGGGTGTCGGGCACCGGCGCCCGCCCCACCCTGCAGGCGCTGCCCGACGACCTGCGGTCGGCGTTCGAGGAGGAGTTCAAGAGGCGCCTGCGTGCGGCGTACCCCGAGCGCGACGGTCGCGTCGTCCTGCCGTTCCGCCGAATCTTCGTGGTGGCCCAGGTCGCATGATCGCGCTCCATCACGTCCAGGTCGCCTGCCCACCCGGGGGCGAGGACGACGCCCGGCGCTTCTACGCCGAGGGGCTCCACCTGACCGAGATCGAGAAGCCGGCCGCCCTGCGCGACCGGGGCGGCGTCTGGTTCCGGGCGTACGACGCGCTGGGTGCTGTCGGCGTCGAGCTCCACGTCGGCGTCGAGGACCCGTTCACCCCGGCCCGCAAGGCCCACCCGGCCTTCGTGGTGGACGACCTCGACGCCGTCGCGGACCGCGTGGCCGCAGCCGGGTTCGCCGTGGACGCAGGCGAACGCGAGAGCTTCGAGGGATATCTGCGCTTCCATACCCACGACCACGCGGGCAACCGGGTCGAGGTGCTCCAGCCCCGCTGACGCCGGGAATGCCCTCACGAGGAGCGGCGTTCGCCCAAGAGGATGTCGGAGACCGAGCTTCGGCGAGGAAGGTGCGAGATGGCGACGCTGGATCTGACCGAGACCTCTTTCGAGCAGACCGTGACCCAGGACGGGATCGTCCTGGTGGACTTCTGGGCGTCGTGGTGCGGCCCGTGCCGGATGTTCGCCCCCGTCTACGAGAAGGCGTCCGAGACGCACGACGACATCACCTTCGCCAGCATCGACACCGAGGCCGAGCAGATGCTCTCCGGAGCGCTGCAGATCACCTCGATCCCGACGCTGATGGCGTTTCGCGACGGCATCATGGTCTTCCGCCAGGCCGGTGCCCTGCCGGCCCCCGCGCTGGAGGAGCTGATCACCGCGGTCCGCGGGCTCGACATGGACGACGTACGCACGCAGGTGGCAGCGCAGCAGGCGAACGACGCCTAGCCTGCTGGGTCCTCGCGTGGGGTGCCCTGGGGGGTGACCCTCTAACCTCGCGGGGGTGAGCTCATCCACGGACCTCTTCCGCGCCCTGATCGACACCCGCACCTGGGTCGCGTTCGACCTCAGCAGCGACGGCCACGTGCTCGCCGGTCACGACGAGCTGGGCAGTCTCCAGCTGGTCGAGATCGCACCCGACGGTGTCGTGACGCCCGTGACCGCGCTGCCCTCGCGCTGTCGTGGTCGCTACGTCCCCGGCCGGCGCCAGGTGGTGGTGGAGCACGACCAGGGGGGTGACGAGAACTTCCAGCTCTCCCTCCTCGACCTCACCGAGCTGCCGACGTCCCCGGTCGGTCTGGACGGACTCACGCCGCTGGTGTCCGATCCCGATCATCTGAACGTACTGCTCGACGTGACCGAGTCCTCCGTCGTGTACTGCACCAACCGCCGCAACGACGTCGACATGGACGTCGTGGTGCGCGATCTCCGCACCGGCCGCGAGCGGGTCGCCTACGACGGCGGCGGGTACGTCGCGGACACGGTCGTGTCCCACGACGAGAGCTCCGTGGCGGTGACCATGATCAGCCTCGAACCCGCCGCGACCTTCGTCGTGGTCGCCGACGGGACCGGCTCGCGCACGGCCACCTATCGCGAGGAGTGTGCCGACCACGTGGTCGCGGGCTGGACCGCGGACGACTCGGCGTTGGTGCTGAGCTCCGATCACGACCGCGAGTACCACGCCGTCCTACGGCTGGGGCGCCACGGCACCTGGACCACCCTGGTGGAGGCCGAGGACCACGACCTGGGCGCGTTCCTGTCGCCCGACGGCAGCATGATGGTGGTGTCGCACCACGTCGACGGACTCGACCGGCTCGCCGTCCACCGTGCCGACGGCACCCATGTGACCGATGTCGGCCTCGATCCCGTGGTCACCGCGAGCCTGGTGTGGGCGCCGGACTCCTCGGCGTTCGCCGTCACCGCGGTGACGCCGACAGACCCGGGCTCACTGGTCCACGTCGAGGCCCTGACCGGTGTCGTGTCGGTGCTCGTCGACGGCCGCGACGGCGTGCCTGCCGAGGTGAGAGACCGCCTCGTCACCCCGTCCGTCCACCGCGTCCCGGCGCCCGACGGCGAGCAGATCCCGTGCTTCCGGTACGCCGCGGTCGGCGGGTCCTCGGGTGCCTGCGTCGTCCACATCCACGGCGGACCGGAGGCGGAGGCGGCCAGGATCTTCGCCCCGACCTTCCAGGCGCTGGCCCTGGCCGGATTCGACGTGCTCGTGCCCAACGTCCGCGGCTCCGCCGGCTACGGGAAGCGCTGGGTCTCGCTGGACGATGTGGAGCTGCGCCTCGACTCGGTCGCCGACCTCGCCGCGATCCACGCCTGGCTGCCCACCATCGGGCTCGACCAGGCGCGTGCGGCGCTCTGGGGCGGCTCCTACGGCGGCTACATGGTGCTCTCGGGCGTCTCCATGCAGCCGGATCTCTGGGCCGCGGGCGTCGACATCGTCGGCATGTCGTCCTTGGTGACGTTCCTGGAGCACACCTCGGACTACCGCCGCGCCATCCGCGAGCGTGAGTACGGCACGCTGGCCGACGACCGCGACTTCCTGGTGCGCGCCTCGCCGATCACCTACCTCGACGACATCGTCGCGCCGCTGTTCGTGATCCACGGGGTCAACGACCCGCGCGTGCCGCTCTCGGAGGCCGAGCAGATCAAGGCCGCCCTCGACCAGCAGGGGGTGCCCTGCGAGCTGCGCGTCTACGCCGACGAGGGGCACGGCCTCGCCAAGCGCGCCAACCGCCTCGACGCCTACCCCGCCGCCTTGGAGTTCCTCGAGCGACACCTGCGGTCCTGAGCCGACCGGTCCTTCGGGGTCAGTGGTGGTGGTGGTGGTGCTTGACCTTCGGCAGCTCGAACCCGCCGGCGTCGCAGTGGGTCGTGGGACGCTGCCGACCCCGCTGGTCGGTAGCAGGGCACTGGAAGGTGGCGCGCCCGATGGCCGGGCTCTTCGGCGTCAACGCCATCGTCTCGGTCTGCCCACCGTTGTCCCTGAGCTTGGTCAGGTGTGGATGCCGGGTCACGCGGTCCGAACGCGTGGTCGCGGTGACACAGCCAGCCTGTCCGAGCAGGTTGCCGCCGAGCGAGCGGAGGCTGGCGAATCCGGCGTTCGCCAGACAGTCCTGCTCCGCGCCACCCGGTGAGGCGTGGTTGAGGGTCACGATGCTGCCGAGCAGGGTGCCACCGACCGTGGCCGAGGCGAGGCCGCCGCCGTGGCGGGCGACGTTGCCGGTGACCGTGGTGTAGCTCACGCCCAGGGTGCTCTGGTTGACGTAGACCCCACCGCCGGCACCGCCGTCGCCTTGAGCGCGGTTGCGCACGACGGTGGAGTTGTCCACGGTGAGCGTCCGCTCGACGTAGAGGCCGCCGCCCAGGCCGTCGGTGCCGGCGTTGCCGGCCTGGTTGCCAGCGATCGTGGACCGCTCGACCGAGACCGACGCGGTGGCGCTCGCGACGTCGATCCCACCCCCGAGGGTCGCCGTGCGGTTGTCGGTCACCGTCACACCGGTGAAGGTCGTGCCGCCCGTGTCGTTGGTGTAGACGGCTCCGCCGTAGCCTTCGCCGCCGGTGGCCGGCCCGGAGGAGTTGCCGCTGAAGACGCTGCCGACGAACCGGCTGGACAGCTGGCCGTCGCTGTAGACGGCGCCACCGTAGGCGCCGTCGCCGACCGCGCGGTTGTGGCGGAACGTCGACCGTGAGTCGGAGACGAGAACGTTCTTCTCGACCCCGATCGCCCCACCGCGACCCGCGCCGGCCGATGTCCCGGTGTGGTTGCCGACGAAGGTGTTGGACGCCGAGAGCAGCGAGCCGCCGTCCCCGCCGCCCACGGAGACGATGCCGACGGCACCACCGAGCCCGGAGGCGCCCGAGGTGTTGTCCTGGAAGACGTTGTGCTGGAGGTGGACGCGCACGCCGAGGGTGTCGCCCGAGACGAGGCTGATCGCCCCGGCGCCCCGAGGCTGGGGCGCCGTCGACGAGTTCCCGACAAGGGTGTTTCCGGTCATCGTGAGGTTCACGTTGGCATGGGTGTTGTCGACCCCGCAGATCACCCCGCCGCAGGCGGTTCCGTAGGCGGACGTAGCCGTGGCGTTCTGGTTGTGCGACAGCCGTGAGTGGTCGATGTCGAGGTTGGCCTGACCATCGGTCGCCCAGATGTAGATCGCACTGCCGTTGGACCTGGTGACGGTGGTGCCCGAGTCGAGGGTGAACCGGTTGTCGTATTGCCCGACGTCGAGGTACATCGCGCCACCGCCGGCCTCGGTGACAGCCTGGGTCACGACTTTGTCGTCACGCAGGTCGACTCCGTGGAGTCCGATCTGCGCGCCCAGCCAGACGTAGATGCCGCCGCCCTTCGAAATGTCTCCGACGGCGCGGTTGTGTGAGATGGAGCCACCGTCGAAGCGGAGGAGGTCCAGCGTGGCGTAGATGCCACCGGCATCGCCATTGCCGTATGCCGTGTTGCCGTCGATCTGGACGCCGGTGAGCGACACGTTGCCGTACGCGTCGAACAGACCACCACCCGCGCCGTAGCTCGTCGCATCGCCCGCGGAGTTGTCGGAGATCGAGCCCCCCTTCATGCGCACGACGCCGAACCGGTTCTGCCAGCCGCCGCCCGATGCTGCGGTGTTGGGGATGCTGGCGTGGTTGTCGACGATGGAGACGTCGGTGAGGCTGACGTCGCTCCAGTAGGTGGTGAGCCCGGCGCCCTCGGGTGCGGCGTTGCGCGTGATCGTGCTGTGCGTGGCGTAGAGGGTGCCGCGGTTCACGGCGTTGATGCCGCCGCCGGACTCGGTGGCGGTGTTGCCGGAGATGGTCACGCCCTCGAGCTGCAGGGTTGCGCCGACGGCGTCGTTGGACGTGGCATCGAGGTTCACGCCGGCGCCGACATCCGCGGAGCCGCCGGTGATCTTCAGGTCACGTAGGAAGAGCAAGGGCCGCCGAGCAGATGTGGACGACTGGGTCTCCTCGAGGACGCGCGAGCCGTGACCCTGGATGGTCGTGTGGCGGGCGCCGGCGCCGACGATGGAGGTGCCGGCGGGGTTGGTGACGGTCAGCTGGGTGGCCGAGGACAGCATGTAGGTGTGGCGGCCCAGCACCACCTTGACCGGCGCGCGTCGGTTGTTGGCCGCGTCGACGGCGGCGCGGAGGGAGCAGGCGCCGGTGACGTCGTCGATGCAGCGAGTGCCGGCAGCGTTGGCCAGTCCGGAGTCCTCGGTGGTGTCGACGGTGAATCGTCGAGGTTTCGCGCCGGCACGCGCCACGGCGCCGGCGAAGGCCGGCGCGGGTCGGTGCTCGGCCAGGATCTGGGCCTGCCGGGCGCGCACCTGGGTCAGCTGGGCGGTGGAGAGACGCTCGACGACCGGGCCACGCCGAGCGGTCGCGGCCTCTCGGGGCGTCGAGGTGGTGGCTCGAAGACTCGTCGCTGCAGGCGAGGTCGCGGCGTCGGCGGGAAGGGAGGTCAGGGCCAGCCCGATCCCGAGAGCGCTCGTGGTCGCCCAGGCCAGGGCGGGGTAACGGCGTGTGGTCATGGCTGGATCCGTCCGGTGGTCTGCTGGCGGGCGTGCTGGGAGTGGTGAGGGTGAGGGTGCTTCTTGACCCGGGGCAGCTCGAACGCACCCGCGTCGCAGTGGGTGGTGGGCCGGTGGCGTCCGCGCTGGTCGGCCGTCGGGCATTGGAAGGTGCCGCGACCGAGGGCCGCGCTCTTCGGGGACAGCGCCCTGGTCATGGTCGGTCCGCCGTTGTCCTTGAGCCTGCCCAGCCGAGGGTGACGGCTGAACGTGTCGCCGGCCTGCATCGCGGTGACGCAGGTCCGCTGCCCGACCAGGTTGCCACCGCCGGAGTGCAGTCTCGCGGCCTCGTCGAGGGCCGCGCAGTCCTGCTCGGCGCCGCCGGGCGAGAGGCGGTTGCCGGTCACGATGCTGCCGAGAACGTCGCCGCCGGCGGTGTAGCTGTAGACGCCGCCGCCGTGACGTCCGACGTTGTCGACGACGGTGCTGTAGCGCAGTCCGAGGACGCCGCCCTCGCTGTAGATGCCGCCCCCGTGGCCGCGTGCGCCGTACGCACGGTTGTGCACGATGGTGGAGTTCTCCACGGTCAGCGCTGCGTCGTAGGCGTAGATGCCGCCGCCGTCGCCGTAGGTGCCGCGGTTTCCGGCCGCGTTGTTGGCGATCGTGGATCTCTCGACCGACACGTTGTTGGCGAACTCGCTGGCGTCGATGCCGCCGCCGAAGGATGCCGTGCGGTTGCCGGTCATCGTCACGCCGACGAATGCGGAGCCGGCCTGGTCGTTGACGAAGACCGCACCACCGTGGCCGTCGCCGCCGGTGGCGGGACCCGAGGAGTTGCCGGTGAAGACGCTGCCCTC
Organism: Nocardioides sp.; assembly: GCA_036271155.1. Classification (GTDB taxonomy): domain Bacteria; phylum Actinomycetota; class Actinomycetes; order Propionibacteriales; family Nocardioidaceae; genus Nocardioides. Next base: position 12,473 of record DATBBE010000042.1, read on the forward strand.
GAACCGGCTCGACTGCTCGCCGTCGCTGTAGACCGCGCCGCCGTAGGCTCCGTAGCCCAGGGCGCGGTTGCGGTGGTACGTCGATTGCAGGTCGGACAGGACCGTGTTGCCCTCGGTCCCGAGCGCCCCGCCGCGTCCCTCCGCACTCGGCCTGCCGGCCTTGTTCGTGACGAACGTGTTGTGCTCGGAGTCGAGCGTGGCCGGACTCGCCGTTCCCGAGGACCACACGCCGATCGCCCCTCCGAGACCCCCGGCGCCCGTCGTGTTGTCGCGGAAGGTGCTGCGGACCGGATGCAGCCGCACGGTGGCGGCGATGTTGGCGTACGCCGAGATGCCGCCCGAGCCCAGATCACCGGCCGAGGTGTTGCCGACGACCTGGGCCTGGTGCAGAGAGAGGCTCACAGCCGAGGACTGGTCGCTGTTCAGGCACACCGCACCCCCGCAGCCGAAGCCGTTGAAGCCGTTGCCGAAGGCGTCGGTGTTCCCGGTCAGCCGGGCATGGTCGACGTTCAGGTCGATCTGCCCACCCGACGCGTAGGCATAGACGGCGGAGGCGTTGGAGCCCTTGATCGTGGTGCCGGAGCCGATCGCCACCCGAGTGGCTCCGCCGCCCGTGCCATGAACGTAGAGCGCGCCTCCACCGAAGCCTGCCGCGCTGTCCGCGGGGTCGGTGGAGACCTGGTTGCCGGCCATCATGAGGTGGTCCAGCCCGAGCTGGGCATCTGCCTCGAGGTAGACGGCACCTCCCGAGGACGCCGGACCGCGGGCGTGGTTGTGCGAGATGGTGCCGCCGGTGATCTGCACCAGGTCGCCGTAGCCCCACAGGCCACCGCCCTTGCCCGCGTCCTGCCCCGCGCCGCCGGCGGTGTTGTGGTCGAGGTGCACTCCGGTGAAGGTGACGTTGCCGAGCTGGTCGTACAAGCCGCCGCCCTGCCCTCCGCTGGTCAGGTCGCCGGCGGTGTTGCCGGAGATGGACCCCCCGCGCATCCGGATCACGCCGTTCTGGTTTTGCCAGGCGCCGCCCAGACCGGAGGAGCCGAGCGGACTGTGGTTGCCGGTGATGGAGACATCGCTGAGGTCGATGTCGGCCTGAGTAGTGCTGAGGGCGCCGCCGTTGGTTGAGACGTTGCCGGTGAAGGCCGAGTGCGTGGCGTAGAGGCTGCCGCCGCTGAGGTTGAGCGCTCCTCCGGAGCCCGAGGCGGTGTTGCGGGTGACGACCACCCCGTTGAGGACGAGAGTGGCGTCGCCGCCGGTGGTCGGGTTGAGCAGGAAGCCGGCTCCGTCGCCTCCGGAGCCGCCGGTCACGGTCAGGTCGGTCACGAACAGCAAGGGCGCTGGTGAGCTCGGCGACTGGGGGGTCTCTTCGAAGACCCGGGAGCCGTCGCCCTGGATGGTGGTGTGGCGGGCGCCGGTGCCGACGATGGAGATGCCCATCGAGCCGGTGACCGTGAGCTGCTCGCCCGAGGTCAGGACGTAGCGGTGCTGGCCCAGGAGGATCCTGGTCGGTGTCTTGCGGTTGTTCGCCGCGTCGACCGCGGCACGCAGGGAGCAGGCGCCGGTGGCGGCGTCGATGCAGCGGCCGCTCGCGGGGTTGGCCAGGCCGGAGTCCTCGGTGGTGTCGACGGTGAACCGTCTGGTCGGGGTGGCGGCTCGCGCCGCGACCCCCGCGAAGGTCGGGGCCGGCCGGTGGTCGGCCAGCATCCGGCGCTGGGCGGCACGCACCCGGGCGAACTCCGTCGCGGAGGGCAAGCGGACGTCGGGGGTACGACGCCCGGTCAGGGTGACGCCTAGGGCCCCGGGTGGTGAGGTGCTGGCGCGGTGCGGGGAGGCTGCCTGGGCAGGAAGCGAGGTCAGGACGAGCCCCACTCCGATGAGCCCGGTGCTCACCAGGGCCATGGCTGGTGACAGAAGTCTGCTCATGCGGGTTCCGTTCTGTGCGATACCGAGGGGCGCCGAGCGCGGAGCGAGCAGTGCCGGGGGGGTTTCCAAGGTAGACCCGTGGCAGAGCCATGTCTGTTCGCACGGTGACACATCCGCGAGGTCGACGGCGCGGGTCTTGACAGCCGGGACTAGCAGCGTACGGTGTGGTCTAGCCCACAGTGGTATAGACCTTTGGCATCTGACTGGGAGTCTCGGCATGACCGTCCGCCACCTCCGCATCGACAACCGGCTCATCCACGGGCAGGTCACCGTCGCCTGGGCCGGCAACCTCGGGGCCGACCGGCTCGTCGTCAGCAACGACGAGGTCGCGGCCGACGAGATGCAGCGGATGATCCTTCCCCAGGCGGCCCGCGGCGTGGCGACCTCGGTGCTGGGGATCCAGGAGACGCTGGACTACTGCGCGAGCGACGCGGCCCAGGGTGAGTCGATCTTCGTGATCGCCAAGCTCCCCTCCGACGCGCTGGCGCTGGTGCAGGGTGGGTTGAAGCCTGAGGAGATCAACGTCGGCAACCAGGCGCCGAGGCCCGGCACGAAGTTCACGATGGTCACGCGCAGCATCGCCGTGACCGCCGAGGATGCCGAGACCTACCGGGCGATCGCAGCCGAGGGCTTCTCGCTCCAGCAGCGGATGATGCCCACCGACAAGAAGGCAGACTTCCTGCAGGTGCTGGGCAAAAAGAAGCTCTGAGCTCGTGACCCACGACCTGGTGCTCCACGGAGCACGCCTGCTCACCGGCGACGACCAGCCGTCGTCGGTCGAGCGCATCGAGACCACCCCCGACGGGTGGGTCGCGGTCGACGGTGGCCGGGTCGCGGCCCTGGGTCACGGCGTACCACCGCACGGGCGGGAGCAGGTCGACACCGCGGGGGACTGGCTGGCCCCCGGGTTCGTCGACGTCCACGTGCACGGCGGTGCGCGGGGCGACGTGATGGCGCCCGAACGCACCTCGCGGGACGCCGTACGTCGACTCCATGCGCAGCACGGCACGACCGCGATGCTCGCCTCCACGGTCAGCCGTCCGCCCGAGGAGCTCCATGCGGCAGTCGACCGGCTCGCCGGCGACATCGGCAGCCCGTCGTCAGAGCCGATGGCCCGTCTGGTCGGGATCCATCTCGAAGGCCCCTTCCTCTCCCGGGTGCGCCGCGGCGCCCACCAGGAGACCGCGCTCCGTCCGCCCGACCAGGTCGAGACGGACATCTTGCTCGAGGCCGGCCGCGGATACGTCCGCACGGTCACGATCGCTCCCGAGCTGCCCGGCGCGATCGACCTCGTCCGCACGCTGGTGGCGGCCGAGGTCACCGTCGCGGTGGGGCACACCGATGCCGACGCCGACGCGGTCCGGGCAGCCGTGGACGCCGGCGCGCGCGCGGTCACCCACACCTTCAACGGGATGCAGCCGCTCCACCATCGTCGGCCGGGCCTGGTGGGGATGGCGATGGACCGACCTGAGCTGACCTGCGAGCTGATCCTCGACCTGGTCCACGTCGACCCGATCGTGGCCAGGGCGCTGGTGCACGCGGCCGGGGCGGGCCGGATCTGCCTGGTCACCGACGCGATGGCGGCGACGGGGGTGAGCGACGGCACCTACGAGCTCGGTGGCCAGGTCGTCGAGGTCGTCGGCGGCCAGGCCCGTCTCAGCGGCACCAGCACGCTGGCCGGCAGCACCCTGACGATGGCGACCGCGGTCGAGAACGCCGTCGCCCACCTCGCGGTCGACGTGCCCACCGCCGTCGCGATGGCGACGACGATCCCCGCTCGACTTCTCCACGACGTGGACGTGGGCCGGCTCCACGCCGCAGGGCCCGCCGACCTGGTCCGGCTCGACGCCGCCGCACGACTGCGCGGCGTCTGGATCTCGGGGCAGCAGGTCGACCAGAACCCGAAGGAGGTGAGCGTCGGCTGAAGACCGGTCGCGCGACCTGACCATGGTCCCGCGGCGCCGGACAGCACCACGCAATCCCACCGCTTTTCACACGACAGGGAGGTAGCCCGTGTTCCAGGCACTGATCCTGGCCCTGTGGGCGACGTTCTGCATCTACGACACCCTCGGGCCCACACTCATCTACGCCGGCAGGCCGCTCATCGCCGGCACCGTCGCCGGCATGATCGTCGGCGACCCTACGCTCGGCCTCGCCATCGGTGGCACGCTCGAGCTGACCGCGCTCGGCGTCTACACCTATGGCGGCGCCACGATCCCGGACTATCCGACCGGCGCCATCGTCGGTACGGCGCTGGCCGCGGCGGCGTCCGGCGACCTGTCCGCCAAGCTGGCGATCGGGCTCACCATCGGCATCCCGGCCGCCGTCCTGCTCTCCGCCCTGGACCCGATCGGCCGCTTCCTGCCGACGTTCTGGATCCACGCCGCGGACAGAGCGGCGGGTGAGGGCGACTCGAGACGGCTGACGCTGCTGCACTGGACGGCCTTCATCCCGTGGGGGCTGGTGCGGTTCATCCCGACGTTCGTCGCGGTCCAGGCCGGACGCGGCGCGGTCCAGAACATCCAGGACGCGATCCCGGACGGGTTCACCACGGGCATGACCCTGGTCGGCGGCATGCTGCCGGCGGTCGGCTTCGCGATGCTGCTGCGGATCATGCCGGTACGCCGTTACTGGTACATGCTCACGATCGGCTTCGTGCTCTTCGCCTACCTGCAGGTGCCCCTCCAGGGCATCGCCATCTTCGGCGTAGGCATCGCCGCCATCTTCATGGCGTTGCGCTACGGACCCCGTCCCGGTCAGCCCGGTTCTCAGGAGGCAGCTCATGTCTGACACCGACACCAAACCGGCCAGCGAGACGCCGGCCGAGCCGGAGATCGCGCTCACCAAGCGCGACCTGAACAAGTCGTTCTGGCGGATGTTCTTCTCGCTGCAGATCTCGTGGAACTACGAGCGCATGCAGGCACTGGGCTTCGCCTGGGCGATGCAGCCGATCCTGAAGCGGGTCTACCCCGACAAGGACGAGTACGCCGAGGGCCTCCAGCGGCACCTGACGTTCTTCAACACGAGCCCGATCATCGGGGCGCCACTGATCATCGGGTCGGCGGCGGCGATGGAGGAGGCGCACGCCAAGTCCAGCGCCGAGGGCGTGAAGGTCGGCCTGATGGGCCCGATGGCCGGCGTCGGCGACTCGCTGACGTTCGCCCTCTACAACAGCATCATCTTCACGATCGCTGCGAACTGGGCGATCGAGGGCAAGATGCTGGGCTTCTGGTTCGCCTGCGTGATGGTGCTCGTGCCGTACTTCCTGGTGCGGCGCTGGCAGTTCTTCTTCGCCTACCGGCAGGGGAAGAACCTCGCCTCCCAGATGGCCGGTGGTGCGCTGGAGCGGCTCAGTGAGGCCGCGACCATCCTGGGCCTGATCGTGCTCGGCGGGTTCATCCCGTCGATCGTGAAGGTCTGGACGACGCTCACCTACCACCAGAACGTCAGCGTGCAGGGCAAGACCGTCGAGCAGAAGGTGCCGGTGCAGACCCAGCTCGACCAGGTCGTGCCATACCTGATGCCGGTGGTGCTGACGGCGTTGATCTACTACCTGATGAAGAAGTTCAACCTGCACCCGCTGTGGGCGATCGTGATCGTCTTCGCGCTCGGCCTGATCCTGGGCTGGCAGGGCTGGTTCACCAACGTAGCGCCGGTCCCGGCGTCGGGTTCGTGAGCGAGTCTGACGACGCGCGGCTCGCGCTCGTGGTCCTGGTCGGCCACGGCGGCTTCCCGCAGGGTGTCCTCGACGGGGCCGAGCTGATCCTCGGCCCCCAGGAGGGCATGCACGCGGTCGGCCTGTCGCCCGACCAGGACCCGTCGGCGGTCGTCGACTCGGTGCGGGAGCTGCGTGGGACTGGCACTACGGCGCCCATGCTGCTCTTGGTCGACCTCTTCGGCGGCAGCCCCGGCAACGCGGTGGCCACGGCCTTCCTGCGCGACCCGGATGTCGAGATGGTGACCGGGCTGAACCTGCCGATGGTGCTGGAGGTGAGCAACCGCAGGAAGAAGGCAGCCGGCGACCTCGCCGCCCTCAAGGGGTACGCCGTGTCGGCCGGCGCCGCGGGCGTCATCGACGTCGGCGAGAGGCTGGGGCTGTGAGCCCGTCAGCCGTCTCGTCGAGCGTGCATCTGCACCTCGTACCGGTCGCCGCGGTAGACCGACGAGGCGAACTCGATCACCGCACCGTCGGCGTCCCGCGTGGTGCGCTCGATGCGGAACGCCGGCCGGCCCGCCTCGGTCTCGAGCAGTCCGGCCTCCTCCTCGGTGAGGTCGGTGACGGTGACCCGCTGGTCCGCCTCGGCGACCCGCACGGCGTACCGGTGCTCGAAGAGGTCGTAGAGGCTGCCGTGGTCGAGATCCTCGTGCAGCAGGCCGGGGAAGCGCCGCGCCGGCACGTGCGTCTGCTCGGCGGCCATGGGCTCGGCGTCGGCGGTGCGGACCCGGCGGATGCGCACCACCCGCGAGGTCGCGGAGATCTCGAGGCGGGCCGCCAGGGCCGCGCCCGCGCGGATCTCCTCGATGCCCAGCAGGCGCGAGCCGGGCTCCAGGCCGCGGGCGCGCATGTCTTCGGTGAACGACGTGAGGTGCTCGGTGTGGGCGACCCGGCGCTCGGCGACGAAGGTGCCGCGACCGCGGTGCCGGTAGAGCAGCCCGCGCTGCGCCAGCCGGTCGAGCTGAAGGCGCACGGTCATCCGAGCCACGCCGAAGTGCTCGGCCAGGTCGCGCTCGCTGGGGATAGGGCTGCCGGTCGGCAGCTCGATCACCCAGGCCTCGAAGATCTCCTGCAGCCGGGCACCCTTGGCCCCCGTGGGAGGCATCTCGACGATCGGCGCGAGGTCGCCCGGCTCCCGAGAGGAAGACAGTCGGCTGGCCACCACCCGAGACTAACCGTACGGACGATCGTGGTCCTGTCGACGGAAAACGCGGACGAAAGGCACCCCGGGCATCGGCGCGTCGAGGAATTCGTCCGCGTTTTCTCCGACCGTCACCCGGAGCCGTCCCCCAGGAGAAGGAGAGGCACACGATGACCCAGGCCCATGACAGCGCCCGGCTCGCCGGTCTCGGCACCGAGGCGGTCCGCAGCGACCTGGCCGACCTCGACGAGCGGCCGACGGCCGATCTGGTCCGCCTGGCGCTCGACGAGCACCACGCGGTCGACGCCGCACTGGAGCAGGGTGCGCAGGCCCTGGTCGAGGCCGTGGACGCCGTGGCTGTGCGGCTGCGTCGCGGCGGCCGGCTGGTCTACCTCGGAGCCGGTACGCCAGGTCGCCTGGCGGCTCTCGACGCGGCCGAGTGCCCGCCGACGTACGGCACCAGCCCGGATCTCGTGGTCGCGATCGTGGCCGGCGGGGCGGTGGGCGTGGCCCGGTCGACCGAGAGCTCCGAGGACGAGGGCGACGCAGCGGTCGCGGCGCTTCGGGAGCTCGAGATCTCCGAGAAGGACGCCGTCGTCGGCATCACCGCCAGCGGCCGCACACCGTACGTCGTCGAGGGGCTGCGCGCGGCCGGGGCGGTCGGAGCCCTGACCGTGTCGATCGCCAACAACGAGGGAGCCGAGTCGTCGACGGTCGCGGACATCGCGATCGAGACGCCGACCGGCCCGGAGCTGGTCGCGGGCAGCACGCGGCTCAAGGCCGGGACTGCCCAGAAGATCGTGCTCAACTCCCTGTCCACCCTGGTGATGGTGCGCCTGGGCAAGACCTACGGGAACCTGATGGTCGACGTCGCGCCCGGCAACGAGAAGCTGCGCGACCGCGGTCGCCGGATCGTCGAGGCGGCGACCGGTGCCTCGAGGGACGCGGCCTCGGCTGCGCTGGAGGCGGCTGACGGCTCGGTCAAGGTCGCGATCGTGATGCTGCTCGCCGACGTCGCTGCCGACGACGCCGTACGCCGGCTCGGTGACGGGCGCAGCGTCCGCGAGGCCCTGTCGGCCTCGTGAGCGGACTCCACGTCGGACACGCGGTGGCCCGGCTCGAGGTCGCCATCGGCTCCTCGATGGCGGGGTACGTCGCCCGCTCTGGCGCGGTCTCGGGTGAGCTGCAGCCGCTCGAGGTCGGCGCGGTCACGGTGGCGGGAGACAGCGGGCTCGCCGTGCTGATCGTCGCCGACCTGCTCCAGGTCGACGACGACGTCGCCACCGAGACCCGGCTCGCCGTCGCGGGGGCGGTGGGGACCGTTCCCGACCTGGTCTGGCTGACTGCGACGCACACCCACTCCGGGCCGGCGTCGGGTGAGGTGAGCGAGCAGACCGTGGCCTCGGCCGTCAGCGCGGCGCGGGCCGCGATCGAGGCGGCCCGACCCGCGTCTGTGACGCTGCATCGAGGAGACCTCGCGGGCGTGGGGGGTCAGCGCACAGGCGAGAGCCGGCGTACGTCGGTGCCGGTGGAGGTGCTCCGGGTGAGTGAGCCGTCCGGCGAGCCGAGAGGGCTGCTCGGCGTCGTGCCGGTGCACCCGACGGTCCTGGGAGCCGACAGCACGCGGGTCTCTCCGGACCTGCCGGGCGCGATCCGGCGGTCGCTGCCGGTGTGGTCGCTGGTGGCCACGGGCGCCGCCGGCGACGTCAGTACGCGACCTCACCGCCGCGCACAGACCCCCGAAGAGGTCGACCGGCTCGGTGCGCTGGCGGCTCAGGCCCTGCTCGACACAGCGGAGACGCGCCCGCTCGCGACCGCCTCGGACGTGGTGGGTGGATGGGTGGAGTCCGTCGGACTCGCGCCGGCTCTCCCCGGGGCCGCCTTTCGGCGTGGTGCACCCGAGGCGGCACGGCGAGCGTTGGCTCAGGCCCGCTCAGCGGGCGACCCCGCCAGCATCCGTGAGGCGACGGTGACGCTGGAAGGGGCGGAGCTCGCGGCGGCGACGCCGTCGAGCGGCCCGGTGCCCTGTGCAACGGCGTACCTCGACCTCGGTGGGTTCCGGCTGCTCGGCCTGGGGGGTGAGCCCTTCCTCGACCTGGCGCCGGGGGGCACCGACGTCCTGATCGGCTATGCCAACGGGTACGCCGGCTACCTGCCGACCAGGGCCGCCTTCGAGGCCGCCACGGCCCATCCGGAGCGCCCTGGCTACGAGGTGCTGGTCTCGCGCGTCGCCCCCGGCCAACCCGAGCGAGCCCTCGCCGTCATCAGGGGATAGTCCCCGACGTTTTGGTTGGGTAGACAGCCCAAACCCAACCAAAACGTCGGGGACTAT
>DATBBE010000043.1:0-3187 GCA_036271155.1 Nocardioides sp.
AGAGCTCGTCGGCCCCGCGTTCGCAGGTGACCTTGAGCGGCCCGTAGGTCTCGTTGGTGACCTCCGTGGCGTCCTCGGAGGCGGGTGGCAGCAGCGCGGAGTCCTCGTCGGCGCCGGGCGCGTCGGGCTCGGCGTACACCGAGACGGTCGAGACGAAGAGGTGGTGTCCGCCGCGGTCGCCGAGCGCGTCGTGCAGCGAGCGCACCTGGGCCGGGACGTAGGCGCAGACGTCGATGGTCGCGTCGAACCTCTGCTCACCGAGCCCGGTCAGCGCCGCGAGGTCGCCGTCGCGGTCGGCGAGCAGATGGGTCGCTGCAGGCAGCTCGTCGGTGGCGTTGCGGTGCAGCAGGGTCACGTCGTGCCCGCCGTCCAGGGCGGCCTGGGCCATGGCATGGCCGACGAAGTGAGTGCCGCCGATGATGAGGATCTGCATGCTGCGAGAGTAGGCCACGTGGATCACGACGACGCTGCTCTGGCCCGTGACATCGACGCCCGCTGCCGGCTCACCGGGGAGTTCACCCTGAGGTCTGGACAGGTGGCGGGAGAGTACTTCGACAAGTACCTCTTCGAGACCGACCCCGACCTCCTCGCGAGGGTCGCGGCGGCGATGGTCCCGATCCTGCCCGACGACACCGACCTGCTCGGCGGGCTGGAGATGGGCGGCATCCCCCTCGTGACCGTGCTCAGCGCCCAGAGCCGTCTCCCCGCGCTGTTCGTGCGGAAGCAGGCGAAGACGTACGGCACCTGCAAGCTGGCCGAGGGCCCCGAAGTCTCCGGACGGCGGGTCACCTTGATCGAGGACGTCATCACCACAGGCGGCGCGGTGCGCGACGCCACCCTGGCGCTGCGGGCGGCCGGTGCGAGAGTGGAGACCGTGGTCTGCGCGATCGACCGCTCCCCAGGCCCGGACAACCCCCTCACCGACGTCGGGCTCGAGATCCGTGCGGTGCTCACCAAGGCCGAGCTCGACGCCGTACGCCGTTGACCGGCGCCATCTGACCGTTGAGCCGCGTGTTTTGACCGTTGAGCCGGGTTAAAACCCGCGGTTCAACGGTCAAAACCCGCGGCTCAACTGGCGACGGCTGCGCCACCACTCGTAGCCGATCGGGATGACAGTGAGGAGCAGCAGCCCCAGGATCACCCAGTCGATGTTGTCGCTCAGCCACGGGAAGGTGCGGCCCAGGAAGTAGCCCAGGCAGGTGATGCTGATGACCCAGGCGACCGCACCGACGGCGCTCCAGAGCCAGAACCGAACGCGGTTCATCTCACTGACACCGGCCACCAGCGTCACGTAGGTACGGACGAAGGGCACGAACCGGCCGACCACGAGCGCCTGGCTGCCGTGGGTCTCGAAGAAGTCGACGGTCTGGTCGAGATACTTCCGCTTGATGATCCGACCGTCGTGACGGCGGATGGGTGGACCGATCCGGCGTCCGATCTCGTATCCCGCGACGTTGCCGAGGAAGGCCGCCACCGCGAAGGCGAGGCAGGCGACGAGAAGGCCCAGCGCGTTCGACCCGCCGGCGAGGTTGAGCTCGTTGGTGGCCACGAACAAGCCGACCGAGAACAGCAGGGTGTCGCCCGGCAGGAACGGGAAGAACAGCCCGCACTCGATGAAGACGATCAGCAGGCTGAGCCACACGAACTCGGTGTGGAAGTGCTGCAGCAGCCAGTGCGGGTCCATCCAGGGGATGCCGAGGAGCAAGGACTGCAGGCCGGTCACTCCCAGAGCCTATCCGGAGTGTCTGTCCGCAACCTGAACGGCGTCGGGCGAGCCCGTGACGACGTACGCCGCTCGGTCGGCGGCCTCGGCTAGCGTCGGCGCCATGGACCCTGCCGAGAGCGACACTTTCGAGACGGCAGCACGCATCGCGGGCGCCTTGGCGTGCAGTCCCGAGGTGGCCGCTCGCTGGCACGACGAGAGCGCCTGTGCGGGGATGACGGTCGGGGGCCTGGCCCACCACCTGGTGGGTCAGCTGGGCAACACCGTCCTGCTGGTCGGCGCCGATCCGTCGTCCGAGCCACCCATCCCGCTGCTCGAGCACTACGCGGAGGCCGCGTGGGTCACCGCGAGCGCCGACGACGAGGTCAATGTCGCCATCCGGGAGGGCAGCGACGCGGCCGCGCAGGCAGGGCCGCAGGCGCTGCCGCCTGTGGTCGACGACCTCCTGGACCGCCTCCCCGGGGTCCTCGCCGCGCGCGACTCCGACGACGCCGTCCTGATCCCGTGGCAGGGCTGGTCGCTGACCGCACGCGACTGGCTGGTGACGCGGATGATGGAGATCGTGGTCCACTCCGACGACCTGGCCGCGAGCGTCGGCGTGCCGACCCCGCAGTTCCCGGACGACGTGCTGACGCCGGTGCTCGAGCTGTTGACCCACGTCGCGTGCCGCCGGCACGGCCAGGCGGCGGTGGTGCGGGCGCTGAGCCGGCCGCAGCGCGCCCCGGAGTCGGTCTCGGCGTTCTGAGCGGCGCTGAGATGACAGAAGACGAGCAGCGAGCGCCGTACGACCCGATGCCCCACGGACCAGCCGAGATAGGCGTGGGCCCCTGGACCGGCGAGCCGCCGGTCGGCGAGCAGTACGACGAGCGGCTGCTGGCCGAGGGTGACCGGCGCAACGTGGTCGACCGCTACCGCTACTGGCGACTCGAGGCGATCGTGGCCGACCTCGACACCCGACGTCACGACTTCCACATCGCGATCGAGAACTGGCGCCACGACTTCAACATCGGCACGATCGTCCGCACCGCCAACGCGTTCCTCGCCGCCGAGGTGCACATCGTGGGCAACCGTCGGTGGAACCGCCGCGGTGCCATGGTCACCGACCGCTACCAGCACGTCCGACACCATGAGTCGGCGGCCGACCTGGCGGCATATCTCGACGACTGTCCGGCAGGTCCGGTCCGGCTGCTCGGCATCGACAACCTGCCCGGGTCGGCCCACCTCGAGACGATGGAGATGCCCCGGCGGGTGTGCTTCCTGTTCGGGCAGGAGGGTCCTGGGCTCTCCGAGACGGCTCGTGAGGCCTGCGACGCGACCTTCTCCATCGCCCAGTTCGGCTCGACGCGCTCGATCAACGCCTCCGCGGCCGCCGCGATCGCCATGCACACCTGGATCCGGCAGCACGCCGACCTGGGTGAGGACGCCTGGCGCGGCTGAGCGGTTGGGATGGTCCGCTATCGCCTG
>DATBBE010000044.1:0-5297 GCA_036271155.1 Nocardioides sp.
GTAGAGGACCTGCATCGGGTCCTCCTGGGTGTAGCTGTTGAAGTCACCCACGAGGAACACCTTGTCGGTGCCGCGCGCGGCCGAGACCTGGTGGGCGAAGTCGACGAGGGCGTGCGCCTGACGCACCCGGTCGCCGTTGAAGGCACCCTGCAGACCGTTGGCGTCGTCTCCGGTGGCCGGCGGGCTGCTGTCGCCCTTGGACTTCAGGTGGTTCACGATCACCAGGAAGCCGTCGCTGTCGAGGGCACCCTTGCGCTTGAACTCCTGGGCGAGCGGCTCTCGGGCGTTGGCGAACGGCTGGCCGGCGTCGGACTGGTCGGAGAGGACCACCGGCGACCCGACCGGCTCGACCTTGGCCGGGTTGTAGATGAACGCCGTGCGGATGACGTCCTGCTCTGCGGTCGGAGGCAGGTCGGCAGGGTCGGGTGACGGGACGTAGGCCCAGCGGTTCGTGCCTGCTGCCGCATTGAGGGCATCGACGAGCTGGGAGAGCGCGTCGTCGCGGTCCTTGCCGAACTGGACGGAGTTCTCGATCTCCTCCAGGGACATCACGTCGGCGTTCATCGTGTTGATCGCGTCGACCTCCTTGGCCAGCTGCCGCTGCAGGTTGGTCGCGTCCCACGCGCCACGTGGGCCGTTGGGTGAGCACTCGTTGACGTCGATCGGGTTGCCGGCGCGGTCGGTGAACGCCGTGCACGCGTTCGGGTCGCCGGTCTGCGTCTCGTAGTCGGCCGCGGACGTCGGGAAGAAGTTCTCGACGTTGAACGTCGCCAGCCGCAGGTCGCCGCCGACCGCACGGGGCGCCTGGTTCGGCGTCCTGGTGTCGCTGAACGTCGCCCACTGATGCCCGTCACCGGTGACCTGGCTGGTGGGCTGGAGCTCCCACAGGCTGTTGCGGAAGTCGAGGATCATCGGCTGCTGGAGGGTGGCGGTGGAGCCGATCCGGACCGGGTTGCCCGGGGTCAGCCACGTCATCGGAGTGTTCTTGTCGGTCGTCAGGAAGTTCCAGCTCGAGCCGTCGTTGAGAGTGACCAGCCGTTCTGCGTTCTGCTCCTGGACGTGCTGGATGTCGGCGGTGTCGTCGGCCGGGTAGACGTCGGTCGGCTGGATGAGCTGGTGGTCTCCGGTGGCCAGCCCGATCTCGCCGAACTGGTTGGTGTCGAAGTTGTCGGTGACCGTGAACTGGTCGGTGGGAGCGATCAGCTCGCTCTCGTGCGCCTCGCGCCCGGCATCCGTGGTCGGATAGGCGATCGAGAGCGGCGTGACGCCGCCCAGCGGCGGGGCACCGAGGTCCTGCACGTCCGCGGCCGCGACATTGAGCTCGGTGAGCCCGCCGAACTCGCTGACGGTGCCGGTGACCTTCACGTACTGCCCGACGTGGGTCGTGACCGCCCCGCTGGGCTGGTGGACGAACACCGCGTCGGAGGCGCCGGGGGTCGAGTCGGTGCCGGAGCCGGTGCCGTCGGTCTGGATCACGTAGCCGAAGAACCCGCCCGTCGGGTACGCCGCGGTCACCACGCCCTCGGTGGTCACCGCCTTGCCGACCAGCGGCGAGGTGTCACCGGTGCCCTGGATCTCGGCGATCGTGTGCTCGGTCGGCGGAGGAGGAGGCGTCGAGCCGCACACGCTGCCGCACGCGGTCGGGGTCGGCGGGTTGGTCACGGTGAAGTCGGCAGAGTTGTCGTTGGTGTCGCTCCCGTCGGCGTCACGGCTCACCGACGTCGGGTTGGTGGTGGCCGCCGCGTGGGCGGTCTCGAAGCTGGTGGTCGTGGCGGATCCCCAGCCGACGAAGTCGAGGACATCGGGGTTGGAGATCGCACCCGTGCCCGGGTCGAGGGGCCCGGGCTGGTCGGCGAGGAAGACCTGGCCGCCAGTCCCCGAGAGGTTGATCCCGCTGGTCACGTCGGGTGTCGGGAGAGCCTGGCTGCCGCCTGTGCCTGCTGCGGCTCCGACGAGGTAGGTGTCCCCCGCGGGCAGGTCCACCGACGGGAGCGCGACCACGTTGCTGGAGCCCGGCGCGCCGGTGCCTCCGGCCGAGCGATACTGCACGGACAGGCCCCCGAGCGACACCACCTGGGTCGTGGTGTTGCGCAGCTCGATGAAGTCGTTGGTGAGCGTGGCACCGGCGTTGCCGCCACCGCCGTACACCTCGTTGATGACGAGCCCGGCGCCGGTCGTGTTGGCGGCTGCTGGCCCGAGCAGGGCGCCGCCGCTGAGGACCAGCCCCACTGACGCGAGGACAGCGAGGGTCGGGCGAGAAAGTCGATACATGGACGGGGGGTCCTTCCGAGAGCCGAGATCCGAGATCCGAAGGCACACCTGCCGACGGCCTGTGCGGGACCTTAGTACGGAGGACCCCCAGGGGTCACCAGGCACGGGATGACCGAGGGGTGAACGTCACGTGGCGCGGATGGAGTCCCGCTGTCGCCACACGTCGCGGAAGAACTCATAGCCCGACCAGAGGGTCATCGCGACGGCGACGCCGAGCACCACCTCGGAGGCGTAGAACAGCACTTCCCCGACGTCGTGCAAGGGAGCGTGCACCTGGCGCAGCGGGAGGCTCAGACCGGTCAGGGCCACCACCTGCACCACGGTCTTCACCTTCCCGCTCCGGGCCGCGGCCACCACCACGCGCCGCAGGATCGACAGCCGCAGCAGGGTCACCGACCACTCGCGTAGCAGGACCACGATCGTGACCCACCACCACACGTCGCCCACGACGGACAGGCCGACGAAGGCCATCCCGGTCATGGCCTTGTCGGCGATGGGGTCGGCGATCTTGCCGAAGTTGGTGATCAGGCCCCGGGAGCGAGCGATGTCACCGTCGACCTTGTCGGTGACCATCGCGACCACGAAGAGCAGCGTGGCCAGACAGCGCCAGCCGATCGAGCTCCCGCTGTCGTGGAGCAGGGCGTAGCCGAAGAACGGCACGATCAGGA
Source organism: Nocardioides sp. (assembly GCA_036271155.1). GTDB lineage: Bacteria > Actinomycetota > Actinomycetes > Propionibacteriales > Nocardioidaceae > Nocardioides. The sequence goes on from DATBBE010000044.1 coordinate 2,940, forward strand.
TGCGCAGACCCGTGAGGACGTTGGGAAGGTTCCAGTTGCCGACCGTGGCCGCTTGCTCGGTCACGGTCGCGGATCCGCCACGAGGTCGGCGCCTTCGGCTGCCACCACGACGGCCTGCACCAGGTCACCGACCACGTGCGTGCTCTGCGAGAGGTGGGTGCTCTGGGTGAGACGGGTGACGCCGTCGACCTCGGGCCCTTGATGGTCGGCACGCCCCTCGACCACTCCCTCCTCGACAGACTCCACCAGGACGACGACCTCCTCGCCGACACGCTCCTCGGCCCGGTCGGCCGTGAGCTGCTCGACGAGGTCGGTGACCTGCTCGACCCGCTCCCGGATCTCGTCGTCGTCCAGCTTCCCGTCGAGCTGCTCTGCCTCGGTGCCGTCCTCGTCGGAGTAGCCGAAGACGCCGGTCACGTCCAGACGGGCCGCGACCAGGAAGTCGCAGAGCGTCCGCAGATCGTCGGCCGTCTCTCCGGGGAAACCCACGATCACGTTGGACCGCACCCCCGCACCCGGGCTGAGGGCCCGCACCCGGTCGAGGAGGGCCAGGAAGCTCTCCGGATCTCCGAAGCGCCGCATCCGCCTGAGGACCGAGGGGCTCGCGTGCTGGAAGGAGAGGTCGAAGTAGCGGCTGACCCCGGGCGTGGTCGCGATCGCCTCGACGAGACCAGGACGCGTCTCGGCCGGCTGGAGGTAGGAGACTCGGACGCGTTCGATGCCGTCGACCGAGGCGAGCTCGGGGAGCAGCGTCTCGAGCAGCCGGAGGTCGCCGAGGTCCTTGCCGTACGACGTGCTGTTCTCGCTGACCAGGAACAGCTCGCGCACGCCCTCGCCTGCCAGCCAGCGCGCCTCGGCCAGCACCTCAGAAGGGCGGCGGCTCACGAACGAGCCCCGGAAGCTCGGGATGGCGCAGAACGTGCACCGCCGGTCACACCCGCTGGCGAGCTTCAACGGTGCCATCGGCCCGCCGGTCAGCCGCCGGCGCACGGCCCGCGGGCCGCTGGCCGGAGCCCCCCGGCCCAGCTCGTCGGTGGCCCCCTCCACGCCGGTCGCGTCGGTCGAGACGGTCGTGACCAGGCCGTGGCCGGGCACGGAGACCAGGCTCGGGTCGCGCTCGGCCGGGGAGATCGGCAGCAGCAGGCGGCGGTCACGGGGCGTGTGCGGGTGGAGGGTCTCGCCGGCCAGGATCGAGCGGAGGCGGGCGGCGATCTCGGGGTAGTCGTCGAAGCCGAGCACTGCGTCGGCCTCCGGCAGTGACTCGGCAAGCTCCTTGCCGTACCTCTCGGCGAGGCAGCCGACGGCGACCACCGCGCGGGTGCGACTCCCGGAGCCCTTGAGATCGGAGGCGGCGAGCAGGGTGTCGACCGAGTCCTTCTTGGCGGCCTCGACGAACCCGCAGGTGTTGACCACCACCGTCTCGGCGTCGGCCGGGTCCTCGACCAGCAGGAAGCCACCCGCCTCGAGCTGACCGGCGAGCTCCTCGGAGTCCACCTCGTTGCGGGCGCAGCCCAGGGTGATCAGGGCGACGGTGTGAACGGCGGCGGAGGGAGCAGTCATGACCGGTCGAGTATGACGGGCGAGGCGCTCCCAGGGCGAACCAGCGGTCAGCCGAAGGACTTGGAGGCGTGCGTTCCTGCGGTACCGATCGTGCCCAGCGCCTTGCCCTTGACGGCCACGAAGACCGCGCCGGCGTTGTCTGCCGAGACCTGGAACGGGGCCAGCCCGATGACCCGGCGGTGCGCGCCGAGCGCGAGGTTGCCCGACCAGAGGATCTTGTGCGTCCGGTCCCGTACGACGACGTGGGTGCCGGCGTACGCCGCGGTCACCGTCATCGAGGTCGTCCTCATCCGCGGCGAGGTGATCGACTGGTGGTTGGCCGACAGCCCGGCGGACTGGCTGCTCGGGTCCGGCGCGGCGGCCAGGTGCTCCGGGGCGCCGGCGAACATCCTGGCCAGGCCCCAGACCATCGCCAGGCAGAGCACCGACCCGATCAGCAGGCTCCAGCGCGGGCCGCCGAGGGTGGCTCGCATCCCGCCGGACAGGCCTGTGGACAGCTCGGCCTCGAAGACCCGGCGGGCGTTGATCGGTGCCTGGGAGTAGTTCTCGTCGTACGCCTTCATCAGCGGTTCGAGCGTGAGTCCGAGGACCCGTGCGATCGCTGTCAGGTGACCACGCGCGTAGAAGTCGCCGCCGCAGGGCCCGAAGTCGTCGACCTCGATCGCCTCGAGCACGTGCGGGCGGATCCGGGTGCGCTGGCTGAGCTCGTCGATGGTCATGTCGAGCATCTCGCGGGCGTGCACGATCTTGGGACCGATCACAGGCTCAGCGCCCGGCCGACGTGCCGGCAGGTCGTCG
>DATBBE010000045.1:0-2003 GCA_036271155.1 Nocardioides sp.
GGGTCGGCAAGCGCACCCCGGAGGCGGCGTTCCGGATCGGGCGGCACATGACCGACGAGGGCCTGATCGACACCGACGAGTCACTGCGACGGGTGACCGGTGCCCAGCTGGCGCAGCTGATGTTCCCCCGCTTCGACGAGTCGGCGGAGCGCACGCTCGTGGCGAAGGGCATGAACGCCTCCCCCGGCGCCGCGGTCGGCAAGGCGGTCTTCGACTCCGACACGGCGGTGGAGTGGGCCGCGCGCGGCGAGGACGTGATCCTGGTCCGCAAGGAGACCAACCCCGACGACCTCCGCGGCATGGTGGCAGCCAAGGGCATCCTGACCAGCCGCGGCGGCAAGACCTCGCACGCCGCGGTCGTGGCCCGGGGCATGGGCCGCACCTGCGTCTGCGGCGCCGAGGCGCTCGACGTGAACTCCAAGAAGAGGCGCGCCAGGGTGCGCGGTGGTGAGCCGATCCGCGAGGGCGACGTCATCTCCATCGACGGCACCACCGGCGAGGTCTTCCTCGGCTCGGTGCCGGTCACCGACTCGGTGGTGATGCGCTACCTCGAGGGCGAGCAGATCGACGAGGATCTCGTGCAGGCCGTCGACCGGGTGATGCGCCGTGCCGACGACGTACGCCGGCTCAGGGTGCGGGCCAACGCCGACACCCCGGAGGACGCGGCCCGGGCCCGTCGCTTCGGAGCCGAAGGCATCGGCCTGTGCCGCACCGAGCACATGTTCCTCGGTGAGCGCCGCCAGCTCGTGGAGAACCTCATCATCGCCGAGGACGACGCCGGCCAGGAGGCCGCACTGGCAGAGCTCCTGCCGCTCCAGCGCGACGACTTCCGAGGCATCTTCGAGGCGATGGACGGCCTGCCGGTCACCATCCGGCTGATCGACCCGCCCCTGCACGAGTTCCTGCCGGACTACACCGAGCTGTCGGTGAAGGTCGCCCTCGACGAGGAGGCCGACTCCGAGGACGAGCACGACCAGCGCCTGCTCGAGGCCGTCAAGAGGCTGCACGAGCAGAACCCGATGCTCGGCCTGCGCGGCGTCCGGCTGGGCATCGTGATCCCCGGCCTGTTCCGGATGCAGGTGCGCGCGATCCTCGAGGCAGCGGCCGAGCGGATCACCGCCGGCGGCGACCCCCGCCCGGAGATCATGATCCCGTTGGTCGCCTCCGTGACCGAGCTCGACCTCGTGAAGGGCCAGATCGCCTCGGTCGCCCACGACATCGAGCAGGAGCGGGGTACGCCGGTGCCGCACGAGGTCGGCACGATGATCGAGCTGCCAAGGGCCGCGGTCACCGCCAACGAGATCGCGAAGTCCGCGGAGTTCTTCTCGTTCGGCACCAACGACCTCACCCAGATGACGTGGGGCTTCTCGCGCGACGACGTCGAGTCGTCGTTCTTCAGCCGCTACCTCGAGCACGGCATCTTCCAGGTGAGCCCGTTCGAGTCACTGGACGTCGACGGTGTGGGACGGCTGGTGCGCCATGCCGCCCGCCTGGGCCGGCAGGCCAACCCCGACCTCCACCTCGGCGTCTGTGGCGAGCACGGCGGCGATCCCGCCTCGATCCACTTCTTCGACGAGGTGGGGCTCGACTACGTCTCCTGCTCGCCGTTCCGGGTGCCGGTGGCGCGCCTCGAAGCCGCGCGCTCAGCCCTGGGCAAGGCCTCCGACGCGACGGCCTGAGCCGCCCCTCCGTCGGCTGGGTGATCGGCCGGTTCATCACGGTATGTCGAGCAAGCGTCGCTCCCCTCGATGAACTCGGCTAGGGAAGCGCTGCTTCATCGACATACCGTGGTGAACCGTCCAACCACAGCAGACCCTCGGAGGGGGCGGGCGGCACCCGCCGAGGTCGGCTACGCGTCTGCGAAGGGCCAGCCGCGGCGCATGGGGCCCTCGACCCCGGGCTCGATGTAGTGCTCGGTGCCGAAGGCGAGCGCGAACACGTCGTCGGGCATTCCCAGGAACTGCTCGATGTCGGTGGCCTGGGAGCGGTGCGCCTCCATGGAG
>DATBBE010000046.1:0-21340 GCA_036271155.1 Nocardioides sp.
CCGGCACCGAAATCGCGCCGAGTCGGCGCAAACAGGCACCGAAATCGCGCCGAGTCGTCATATGACGACTCGGCGGTCAGGTGGTGATGACCTCGCGGAACGACGAGACGAGCAGGTCGATGTCGGACTCGGAGGCGACGATCGGCGGGGCGAGGCGGACGGTCTGGCCGTGGGCCTCCTTGGCGAGGATCCCCTGGCCCAGCAGGGCCTCGGTGAACTCGCGGCCGGTCATCTTGTCGGGGGCGATGTCGATCCCCGCCCACAGGCCGCGAGCGCGGACGGCGTCGATGCCGTGCCCGACCAGGCCGGTCAGGCCGTCGTACAGCTGCTCGCCGAGCTTGGCGGCGCGCTCCTGGAACTCGCCGGTCTGCAGCATCGCGACGACCTCGCTGCCGATCGCGGCGGCCAGCGGGTTGCCGCCGAAGGTCGAGCCGTGGGTGCCGGGGGTGATGACGCCGAGGACGTCGCGGTTCGCCGCGACGGCCGAGACCGGATAGAGCCCGCCGCCGAGCGCCTTGCCGAGGATGTAGAGGTCGGGTACGACGTCCTCGTGGTCGCAGGCGAAGGTACGGCCCGTGCGGGCGAGCCCCGACTGGATCTCGTCGGCGACCATCAGCACGTTCTGGTCGCGGCACAGGGTGCGCACGTCCTGCAGGAAGCCCTCGCGCGGGATCACGACCCCGGCCTCGCCCTGCACCGGCTCGAGCAGCACCGCCACCGTGGTCTCGTCGATCGCCGCCTTCATCGCCTCGAGGTCGCCGTACGGCACGAGCCGGAAGCCCGGGGTGTACGGCGCGTAGCCCACGGTCGCGTCAGGATCGGTCGAGAACGACACGATCGTGGTGGTGCGGCCGTGGAAGTTGCCCTCCATCGCGACGATCGTGGCGCGGTTCTCCGGGACACCCTTGACCTGGTACCCCCACTTGCGGCTGATCTTGATGGCGGTCTCGACGGCCTCGGCGCCGGAGTTCATCGGCAGGATCATCTCCTTGCCGGTCAGCTCGGCGAGGGCCTGTGAGAACGGGCCGAGCTGGTCGTTGTAGAACGCCCGGCTGGTCAGTGTCAGCGTGCCCAGCTGTCGACGTGCCACCTCGACGAGCCGCGGGTGGGCGTGTCCGAAGTTGAGCGCGGAGTAGCCGGCGAGGCAGTCGAGATACCGCTTCCCGTCGACGTCGGTCACCCAAGCGCCCTCGCCGGACGCGATCACCACCGGCAGCGGATGGTAGTTGTGAGCGGCGTAGGTCTCGGTGAGCTCGATGTGGCGGGCGGTGTCGGTCATGGGCACAGCTTTCAGACGTGGCGCGGTGGCGCAGATGATCGGTCCGAGGAAGTGACTCCATCGTCCCGCACCACCACCCCGTTCTCCAAACTATTGTCTGACAATTTTCGGGATAGTCCCCGACGTTTTGGTTGCTTTCGTCCGGCGTGACCAACCCAAACGTCGGGGACTATCCCGAAATGGGTAGGTTCGCGGGCATGACTGATGACCTGCGCGCGCGGGTGGAGGACGTCCTGCCCGGCGTACGACGTGACCTCGAGGCCTTGGTCCGGATCCAGTCGGTGAGCGCGGACCCGGAGCGGGTCGGCGAGGTGCAGCGCAGCGCCGAGGCCGTGCGCGACCTGTTCGCCGCGGAGGGCTTCGACGTCCAGATCACCTCCGCGGACGGCGGCCGTCCGGCTGTGATCGCCACCAAGCAGGCGGCTCGCGAGGGCGCACAGACGGTGCTGCTCTACGCCCACCACGACGTCCAGCCGGAGAACGACCACGCCGACTGGGACTCACCGCCGTTCGAGCCGACCGAGCGGGACTCCGTCAACGGCACGCGGCTCTACGGTCGCGGCGCGGCCGACGACAAGGCCGGGATCGCAGCCCACCTGGGCGCTCTGCGCGCCCACGGCGACGACCTCCCGGTCAACGTCGTGATGTTCATCGAGGGCGAGGAGGAAGTGGGCTCCGACAGCCTTCCCGCGCTGCTCCGCCAGCACCTCGACGACCTCCGCGCCGACGTCATCGTGATCGCCGACAGCGGCAACTGGGACATCGGTGTCCCCGCCCTGACCACCAGCCTGCGCGGCCTGGTCCGCCTCGACGTCGAGGTCCGCACGCTCACCCACGCCGTCCACTCCGGCATGTGGGGCGGTCTGGTCCCGGACTCGCTGATGGCCCTGGCCCGGCTGGTGGCGAGCTGCCACGACGACGAGGGCAACGTCGCCGTCGAGGGTCTGTACGCCGGTCCCGCGGCCGAGGTGGACTACCCCGAGGAGCGCCTCCGGGCCGAGTCCGGCGCCGTGCCCGGCATCCACTGGATCGGCTCCGGCTCCACCGTCGAGCGGCTCTGGACCAAGCCCGCCCTGTCCGTGATCGGCCTGACCGCGCCGAAGGCGGAGGGCTCGAGCAACACCCTGGTGCCGGCGGCCACGGCGAGGCTCAGCCTGCGCATCGCCCCGGGGGACTCCGTCGCCAGCGCGCGGGCCGCCCTCATCTCCCACCTCGAGCGGCACACACCCTGGGGAGCCGAGCTCACGGTCACTCCCGTGGACGGCGGCGAGCCGACTCAGATCGACGCCACCGGGCCGGCGTACGACGCGGCCCGGGCCAGCTTCACCGAGGCCTGGGACGGCACCCCGCCCATCGACATGGGCGTGGGCGGCTCGATCCCGTTCATCGCGGAGTTCCTCACCGCGTTCCCGAAGGCCAGCATGCTGGTCACCGGTGTCGAGGATCCCGACACGCGTGCCCACGGCGCGAACGAGGGCCTCCACCTCGCGGAGTTCGAGCGGGTCGTGCACGCGGAGGCTCTGCTCCTCGCCAAGCTCGGCGCGCTCTGAGGGCTCCTGCCCTGGGTGGTCAGCGGGTCACGGCGTACAGGAAGCACTGCGGGAGCACCGTCCGCACATGCACGGTCGCGACGTCCGGCTGGTCGAGCAGCCGCTCGAGCACCGGCTCGAGGTCCTCGTCTCCGACCAGGGTGTTGTGCTCGTAGTTCATGGTGCCGTCGGCACGGTAGGTGCGCAGCACCCGCGGGCCGCGGCGCAGCTCCTCGGGCAGCCACCGGTCGGCGTACCCCTCACAGCGGTCCGCGTGGATGTACGCCGGACCGACCTCGCGCCAGGGCGAGACCGCCTCGAACGGCGCGTACGAGATCAGGGCGATCTGCTCCCCGGCCCGCGCGAACCGCAGGCAGCAGCGCAGAGGCTCGCCCGCACCGCTCGCGGCGTACGCCGTCACCGGGTTGCCGAAGCCGTCCTCGCCCGCGGTGCGTACGGCGTCCAGCCGGGCCGGCTCGATCGCGTGAACGGCCAGCAGGTCGGTGGTCTGTGTCGTCGGTGTCATGCCTCCACTGTCTTCGATCCGCAGCCCACCTTCCGGCGGAAATCGGACACGGTGGCAGATCCGGCCCGTGCGTGACTTGGACCACGCAGGCGCGGGATGCAGGGGCATGCCGTGGTCTCACCTAGACTCCTGACGTGACCCCCTCCCAGAGCCGCCGGGGCGGCGACGGTCGGCTCACCGCGGCGCTCGACCCGCAGGACACGGGGCCCCAGGACGCCTGCGGCGTGTTCGGGGTCTGGGCTCCCGGCGAAGAGGTCTCGAAGCTCACCTACTTCGGTCTCTACGCCCTGCAGCACCGCGGTCAGGAGTCCGCGGGCATCGCGGTCAGCAACGGTCGCCAGATCCTGGTCTACAAGGACATGGGCCTGGTCTCGCAGGTCTTCGACGACTCCACGCTGGAGTCGCTGAAGGGCTATCTCGCGATCGGCCACTCGCGCTACTCCACGACCGGCGCCAGCACCTGGCAGAACGCCCAGCCGACGTTCCGCCCGACCGACGACGGCTCGATCGCGCTGGGCCACAACGGCAACCTGATCAACGCCCACGAGCTGCGAGAGATGGTCGCCGAGCTGCCCGGCCCGCCCGGCGAGCTCGACCTGCACGGTCGGGCCGTCGAGGAGGTCACCAACGACACCTCGCTGGTGACCGCGCTCCTGGCCCACCATCCCGACACCACGCTCGAGCAGCGCGCCCTCGAGGTGCTCCCGCTCCTGCGGGGCGCGTACTCCTTCGTCTGGATGAACGAGCACACGCTGTACGCCGCCCGAGACCCGCAGGGGATCCGCCCGCTGGTCCTCGGCCGTCTTGATCGCGGCTGGGTCGTGGCCAGCGAGCACTCCGCGCTCGCCACCGTCGGCGCGAGCGTCGTCCGTGAGGTCGAGCCGGGTGAGATGCTCGCGATCGACGAGAACGGCCTGCGCTCCCACACGTTCGCGGAGCCCGACCCCAAGGGCTGCGTCTTCGAGTACGTCTACCTGGCTCGCCCGGACGCCATCATCGCGGGTCGCAGCGTGCACGAGTCGCGGGTCGAGATGGGCCGCCAGCTCGCGCGCGAGTTCCCCGTCGAGGCCGACCTGGTGATCCCGGTGCCGGAGTCCGCCTATCCCGCTGCGGCGGGGTACGCCGAGGAGAGCGGCATCCCCTATGGCCAGGGCTTCGTGAAGAACGCCTACGTCGGCCGCACGTTCATCCAGCCCAGCCAGACGCTGCGGCAGCTGGGGATCCGGCTGAAGCTGAACCCCCTCGAGCACATGATCCGCGGCAAGCGCATCGTCGTCGTCGATGACTCGATCGTGCGCGGGAACACCCAGCGTGCGCAGGTGCGGATGCTGCGGGAGGCCGGCGCCCTCGAGGTCCACGTGCGGATCTCGAGCCCCCCGGTGAAATGGCCCTGCTTCTACGGCATCGACTTCGCCACCCGCGCCGAGCTGATCGCCAACGGTCTCGACGTCGAGGAGATCCGCTCGAGCATCGGCGCCGACAGCCTCGGCTACATCTCGCTCGAGGGCATGATCGGCTCGACCGGTCAGGCGCCGTCGAGCCTGTGCCTGGCCTGCTTCACCGGCGAGTATCCCGTGCCCCTGCCCGACGAGAGCCTGCTCGGCAAGCACCTCCTCGAGGTCAGTCTCACCGCCGACCGCGCGCTGCCCGTCCTGAACAACCCCTGAGCCGTCGGCGTCGAGGAGACCTGAGACCTGTGACCGACCAGAGCCAGCCTTCGGCGTACGCCGCCGCCGGGGTCGACATCGACGCGGCCGACAAGGCCGTCGACCTGATGAAGAGCTGGGTGGCCAAGACCGACCGGCCCGAGGTGATCGGCTCGCTGGGCGGCTTCGCGGGTCTGTTCGACGCCTCGGCGCTGAAGCGCTATCGCCAGCCGATCCTGGCGACGTCCACCGACGGAGCCGGCACCAAGGTGGCGATCGCCCAGGCGATGGACGTGCACGACACGATCGGGTACGACCTGGTCGGCATGGTCGTCGACGATCTCGTGGTCTGTGGCGCGGAGCCGCTGTTCATGACCGACTACATCGCCTGCGGCCGCGTCGTACCCGAGCGCATCGCGGCGATCGTCAAGGGCATCGCCGAGGCGTGTGTCGAGGCCGGCTGTGCCCTGGTGGGTGGCGAGACCGCCGAGCACCCCGGCCTCATGGAGCGCGACGCCTACGACGTCGCCGGCGCGGCCACCGGGGTCGTCGAGGCCGCCGACCTGCTCGGCCCGGGCCGGGTCCGTCCGGGTGACGTCGTCCTGGCGATGGCGTCGAGCGGGCTGCACTCCAACGGCTACTCCCTGGTCCGGCACGTGCTCCTGGACCCTGCCGACTCGGGCGGAGCGGGCTGGGCGCTGGACCGCGACGTGCCCGAGCTCGGCCGCACGCTCGGCGAGGAGCTGCTCGAGCCGACGCGCATCTACGCCAAGGCCTGCCTCGCCCTGGCCGACGCGACCTATGTTCATGCGATGGCCCACGTCACCGGGGGAGGGCTCGCCGCCAACCTCGCGCGCGTGCTGCCCGAGGAGGTGTCGGTGACGATCGATCGCGCGACCTGGACGCCGGCGCCGGTCTTCGACGTCGTACGCCGCGTCGGTGGCCTGTCCCAGGACGATCTCGAGGCCACCCTCAACTGCGGCGTCGGCATGGTCGCGCTCGTCCCGTACGGCGATGTCGACCGGGCGATCGAGACGCTGGCGGGCTTCCGCATCGAGGCCTGGGCGGCCGGTGAGGTGGCCCTCGACGCCGAGCTCGGGGGTCAGGTGCGGCTCACCGGGCAGCACCCCGGCTGGTAGTCCCGGACAACTATCTGGGCCCTTTTCGGGATGGGGTGTGCGGGAACAGCCACCTATTGGGTAGCGTTGGGGTCACGACAGAAGACCGAACAGACCGGTGTGCCTCGGTGAGTTCTCCCGCGGCGGCTCCGGCCGAGCGTGCGAGGGGGTCGACCCTATGGGGCGCGGCCGAGCGAAGGCCAAGCAGACGAAGGTCGCCCGCGACCTGAAGTACCGCACTCACGAGACGGACTTCGGGGCGCTGGCACGCGAGCTGCACGGCGGTGAGAGTGACGGCGAGTCCGAGGAGTCCTCGGACGACGCCGACGAGTGGCCGGGCTACGCGGAGCAGTCCTCCGACTGACGTAGAGCCCCCTGCATCCCTGGCCGTCCCCGGTCAGTCGGATCCACGCGTCCCGGTCAACGGAGGGGCACGTGGAGGCCGCGCAGGCGGCCCACGTCGCGGATGCGCCGCTCGGCGAGCCGGTCGGCGGCCTCGGCGGGGGTGACCGCGTCGGCCTTCGCCAGCGCGAACACCGCCTGGGTGGTCTCGAAGATCCCGCTGGCCCGCTGCTCGGCCCGCTCGAAGCTGAACCCCTCGAGCTCGTCGGCCACCTGGATCACGCCGCCGGAGTTCACGCAGTAGTCAGGTGCGTACAGGATGCCGCGGTCGGCGAGCGCCTTCTCGATGCCGGGGTGCTCGAGCTGGTTGTTGGCGGCGCCGCAGACGATGGCTGCGGTCAGGACGTCGACGACCTCGTCGGTCAGCGCGCCCCCCAGCGCGCACGGCGCGTAGACGTCGATCTCGGCCCGCACCATGGCGTCGGAGTCGATGACCGCTTTCGCTCCGAACTGGCGGACCATCGCCTCGACGGCGGCCGCGTCGACGTCGGTCACGACCACGCTCGCCCCGTCGTCCACGAGGTGCTTGACCAGGTGGTGACCGACCTTGCCGACGCCGGCGATGCCGACCGTCCGACCCGACAGCGTGGGCGAGCCCCAGACCGCCTCGGCGCTGGCCCGCATCCCCTGGAACACGCCGTACGCCGTCAGCACCGACGAGTCGCCCGCGCCGCCGTGGGCGAGGGTACGGCCGGTGACGAAGTCGCACTCACGGGCGATGACGTCCATGTCGGCGGAGTAGGTGCCGACGTCGCAGGCGGTGAAGTAGCGACCGTTCAGTGACTGGACGAAGCGACCGTAGGCCCTGAGGAGCGCCTCGGACTTGTCGCGGCGCGGGTCACCGATGATGACCGCCTTGCCACCGCCGAGGTCGAGACCGGCCAACGCGTTCTTGTAGGTCATGCCACGCGAGAGGTTGAGGACGTCGCGGACGGCGTCCGCGTTCGAGGCGTAGGGGAAGAAGCGGGTGCCGCCCAGGCCGGGTCCGAGCGCGGTGTTGTGGAGGGCGATGATCGAGCGGAGCCCGCTCGACGGGTCGTTGCAGAACACGACCTGCTCGTGCTCTGCGCCCAGCTCGAAGACGTCGACGGCGTCGACGGCGTCGATGGGGTCGGGTGCTGGCGAGGAGTCGGCGGACATCGTGCCTCTTTCACTGACGGATCACTCGAGCCACGCGGGTGGGTGGCGTACGACGGGCCACCAGGGGTGGGGTGACCCTCCCTGGCACGATAGTGCGGCTGCCGACCCGCTCGAGAGCCGGGTGAGCCCGCGCGCCGGCGTCAGGTCAGCTGCTGGGTCACGACGAGCGCGCCCACGAAGCAGACGACGAAGACCGCCAGGCACAGCATCACCCACAGCCCACGTGACCCGGCCGGCGCCGAGCCGGGTGCTGCGAGGCGCGGTTGGTTCGGCGCCGGCACCAGCAGGGTGCGCGACCGGTCCGGCGCGGTCGCCTGCAGGGCCGTCACGAACGAGTGGACGTCGGGCCAGCGCTCGTCGCGGTCGCGGGCCAGGCCGCGGAGCACGACGTCGTCCACCTCGGCCGGAACGTCCGCGAGCTTCGATGGCGGCGTCGGCGGCTCCAGGTGGGCCAGTTCGGGGATGGTGCCGGCGTGGGCCAGCTCACCGGTGAGCAGCTGGTAGGTCACGGCGGCCAGCGCATAGACGTCGGCGCGCTCGTCGACACCCCCGCCCGTGGCCTGCTCCGGCGCCATGTACGCCGGGGTGCCGACGACGTGGGTCAGGCCGCTGGCGTTCAGCATGGCCTTGGCGACCCCCAGGTCGGCCACCATGACCCGGACGCCGGCGCCGTCGGAGCGCAGCAGGAGGTTGGCCGGCTTGATGTCGCGGTGGATCGACCCGTGGGCGTGCAGCACCGACAGCCCGGCGCCGGCCTGGCTGACCAGGGCGACCGTCCGGTCCAGCGAGAGTGCGTGCTCGCGCTCGAGCAGGTTCGCGACGGTGCCGCGGTCGGCGTACGTCATCACGAAGTACGGCGTGCCGTCGACCTCGCCCACGTCGTAGACCCTGACGACGAAGTCGGAGTCGGCCCGGCGCAGGATGCGCGCCTCCTGCAGGAAGCGGTCGCGGATGTCGAGGCGCTGCGCCCAGTTGTCGGCCAAGGCCTTGACGGCGACGTCCGACTGGAGCTCGTCGTCGCGGTAGAGCCACACGGACGCGAACCCACCGACCCCGAGTCGCTCCACCTGCGAGAGACGACCGAGGCGGTCAGGCAGAGACACGATGGGTAGTGTGCCTGATCTAGCCGGACGACTCGGAGGACACACGTGGATCAGGGCCAGGAGCCTCCCGACCTGGACGCGCTCGCGGCGAGCGCCGCACAAGGTGACCAGCAGGCGCTGAACCAGCTCTTGGAGGCGATCCAGCCGCGCGTACGCCGCATCTGCGGCCGGATGCTGCTCTACCCGGAGGACGCCGAGGAGGCCGCCCAGGACGCGCTGTTCCTGGTCTCCACGCGGATCCAGACCTTCGCCGGACGCAGCCGCTTCACCACGTGGCTGCACGCGGTGGCGTCCAACAGCGCCCGCTCGACGTACCGCACGCTCAAGCGGCGCGCCGCCGAGCTGCCGACCGACGAGCTCCCCACGGCCGCAGACCCCCGCACCACCAGCGTGATCGCCGGCAGCCGGCTCGACTTCCTCGAGGCGCTGGAGATCCTGGGCGACGACCATCCGGCACTCGTCGAGCCGCTCCTCCTGCGCGACGTACAAGAGCTCGACTACGCCGAGATCGCCTCTCTGCTCCAGATTCCGGTCGGCACCGTCAAGTCACGCATCCACTCGGCCCGCCAGATCGTGCAGCCCCTCCTGATCCCCCGCTAGTGATCCCTCGCTAGGGCCCGACCCCCTCCCGGCGCCTGCGAGATACTTCGCAGCATCTGGCACCCGACACGCCGGTAGTTCGTGTGCCAACTGCTGCGAACTATCGGAGGGCGGCGACGTAGTGGGAGGCACGTCGTACGTCGGTCATGCGGTTCTCCCAGGTGATGCCGATCAGGAGCAGGACCATCCCGGAGGCACCGATCGTCAGCCAGCTGGGAGTCTGCGCGGCGTACGGCGCGAGCTCGCGGAGGGCGAGCAGGGCGCCGACCGCGGCTCCCACCACCAGCGGGGCACCCCACCGCAGCGCGGCGCCTCCGACCACGAGTGCCAGGCACGCGATGCCGAGCAGCAGGGCGCGCAGCGAGTAGGGGTCGTCGAGCATCGCGACCAGTGACGGCACCGTCGCCAGGGACCGGCCCGGGGTGAGGTAGCTCAGGGTGGCCGACCGGTCGTCCTGCCTCAAGCGCCACACGCCCACACCGACCAGCACCAGCGCTGAGGGCAGCGTGTAGGCCTCAGGGAGGTGCACGCCCAGGTCGAGCAGGCGCACCCACGTCGCCGCAGCCAGCAGCAGGCCTCCCGGCCAGGCCATGAAGCGGCGGCTGGGGTGGATGATCGATGTGGCCGTCACCAGGACGCCCGCGACGGTGAGGTATACGGCGAGGGCGACGTCGAGGTCGCGAGCCGCCGCGATGGAGGCCATCGAGACGAAGGTGCCGGCGACGAGCGAGGAGACCTCGAGCTCGAGCTGCGGTCGCCAGATCGCGAGCGCGCCCAGCACCAGGAGAACGGGCAGCGCTCGCAGCTGCTCGTCGACCCCGACGACGTTGCTGCCCGCCCAGACCAGTCCGGTGAACGCGAGGGGGAAGCACAGCGCCGCCACCGCGCCGCTGGTGTCCGTGCGGGTCAGCAGACCAGCGGCCATGGCGCAGCCGACGGCGAGCACGGCTGTCGTCATCCGGTCACTGGGGAGTGCGAGCAGCGCGGCTCCGATGCTGAGCACCAGGACGCCGAGCCGGGCCAGGTCGACCGTCGTGCCGGCCAGCCGCTCGGCCGTGACGAGCCCACCGACCGCCGCGGCCAGGACGAGCCCGACCACCGCGGCCAGAGGCACGTCGTAGAGCGGCAGGGTGGCGGCGGCGCCGAGCACCAGCGCCACGCCGACACCGAGCGCCCAGCCGGTACGTCGCACCGGCTGCACGAGACGTACGGCAGCGCAGCCCGCGGCTGCGAGCGTGACCGCAGTGGGCACGAGCAACAGCGGGGACGCCCAGGTGGAGACGGTCGCGACGTGCACGCCGAAGGTCTGGGTGAACGGCGAGCCGACCGACGTCACCGCGCGTCCCGCACCTCCGACGAGGTCGGCCGCGGCGAGCGTGGGCACGACGAGCGTGCCTCCGAGGGGGAGCAGCGCGGCGGCCCGCAGCCGGCTCGGAGCCGTCACGAGGACCCCGACCCAGACCATGGAGGCCACGAGCAGGGCGGACACGGCCGCGGTGTGGGTGTTGTCGAGAGTCGGGAGCACGATGCCGTAGCTCCCGACCAGGCCGGCGAGGGCGTACCCACCGAGCGCGATCTCCCGTCGTACGCCGACGATCGGGCCGGCGGCGGCCGCGACGACCGTGGCGGCGAGGAACGGCCAGCCGGCCAGGTGGCCGACGAGGTGGCTCAGGGTGATCGGATCGCCGGCCTGGGCGAGACCCGCCGGCACGAGGTAGAGCCAGCCCAGGGCAGCGGTCGCGATCGAGGTCACCTGGAGCGGGACGCTCGGGAGCTCGGTGCCGATCCGGCCCAGGCCCAGTAGGAGGACGACGGCGACCAGCATCGGCCAGGGTGCTCGCGGGTGCACCTGGGCACCCACGCCGGCGACGAGGACGGCGACAGGTGCCAGCAGCGCGGGCGCCACCAGCGGCCGGCGGGCGGTCACGACCAGCATCAGCAGCGCTCCGGTTCCGACCACGGCTCCGACGAGGAGCGTGAGTCGCGCGTCGTCGACACTGCCGAGCCAGCCCGCGTGGCGGACCCCGACCACGTCGACGGCCAGCAGCCCCAGCCCGACCACGGACAGGGACTCGGCGGCCATCCGCAGTCCTCGTGCGTGCAGGGCCGTCGAGACTCCCAGGGCGGCCGCGGTGAGCCCGACCAGGACCCCCGTTCGGCCGCCGACGCCGAGCCAGCCCCACGCAACCGCGAGGAACGCGACGGCGGCGACCAGCAGGCAGAGTGCGCCCAGCGAGAGCAGGATCTTCGGGACCGACGCTCCGCGCAGCCTCGGACCGTCCACAGGACCGGTGGGACGGCGTCCGGGGGAGGGGTAGCGCTCGACGCCGGCGAGCAGCGTGCCGGTGGGACTGGTCGCGCCGGTGGCGACGGGTGCGGGCACTCTCTGCGCCCTCAGGACGCCGAGCAGACGGTCGGCCTCCTGCAGGGTCGTGAACAGCGAGACCACGGTGTCTCCGGTCAGCGGCAGCGCGCAGACCCGGCAGACCCGTGGGTCGCGCGGGAGCATCGCATGGCAGTCCGGGCACCGCGTCGGGTCGGCGTACGTCGTCATGGAGCCAGTGCCTCACGGGCACGTCAGTGGGTCACAGGGGCGAGAGACTCAACCGACCCGAGTACTCGTACTCAGACCGGACCCCAGAGGAGTGGTGGTGGAAGAGGTGGCCAGGGGCGGGGTCGAACCGCCGACCTTCCGATTTTCAGTCGGACGCTCGTACCAACTGAGCTACCTGGCCGGGTGCACCCCGCTGGGCGAAGCGCGAGCACACAGTACCGGAGCAGCAGACCCCCTTCGAAAACGGGCCACGCGCCCCCGGGCGGTGGCGAGGGCTACCGTGTGGGCATGGCCGAGGACGTCGACATCCGTCACCACATCACCGAGCTGGTGAGCTCCGAGCGGGCGCTGCGCGAGCAGCTCGCGGCCGGCGAGATCTCGACGGACGAGGAACACGAACGCCTGCGGCGAGTCGAGACCGAGCTGGACCAGTGCTGGGACCTGCTGCGTCAGCGCCAGGCCCTGCGAGAGTTCGGCGGCGACGCCGACGGCGCCGAGGCCCGCTCCGAGAACACCGTCGAGGGCTACCTCGGCTGACCGGCCGGCGCCGGTCGAGTCGGTCGCATCGGTCGCCGTATGCTGTGCGCGCCCGGAGTCCCCGGGCGAGCCATCAGGCCCCCATCGTCTAGCGGCCTAGGACGTCGCCCTTTCACGGCGGTAGCACGGGTTCGAATCCCGTTGGGGGTACTCAGAGCGGTACGGCCGTGCCGGAGAACGCCGTCATGAGCAGGCGGAGTGGTAGTCGTCCAGCGCGGTCTGCGCATGGAACGGCTGGTTGACCCGCGCGTGGTGTGCCACGGTGGCGAGGGCCTGCATGGCCGTGCGCTGGTCGCCGGTCGTCTCGGTGACGAGCGTGTCGAGGGTCTTCGCGTCCTGGTGGAGCTGGTAGACGGCCTCCGACTGCAGTGACTGGTTGCCGTCGTGCAGGCGAATGTCGTGGACGGGAGTGATCGCCTGGTCGCAGGAGCTCTCGCTCCCACGGCCCATCACGATCGCCACGGCCAGGCCGGCGACGATGAGGACGCCGAGCGCCAGCAGCCATGAACCCTGACCCAGGTCGGTGAACCAGTCCCACGCCGAGACCACCCGCGAGCGGACTGCCTCGACTGCTCGTCGGGTCCCCGAGTCGACCTCGTTCATGGGTGCAGTGTCGCACCGGATCGTGGTGTCGGATCGCAGAACGCGCCCGGGTCCTGGGTGTCCCGGTCCGTCGTGCGCGACGGCCGGCCACGATTGGGAGGCGTTCGCCACGATGGGTTAGAGTTCCACCGCTCCGACGCTGACGTCTGGAGCACCACCAGGCCCCGTAGCGCAGTTGGTTAGCGCGCCGCCCTGTCACGGCGGAGGCCGCGGGTTCGAGTCCCGTCGGGGTCGCTCTCCACACAGACAGACGCCCTGGCCCCAGTGGGCCGGGGCGTTCGTCGTCGCTGGCTACTCTCGAGAAGCATGGAGCTGGGGCGCGAGGACTTCGAGGCGCTGGTCGAGCAGGCCCTCGACGAGATTCCCGACGAGATCGCCGAGCTCGTGCACAACGTCGTGGTGCTCGTCGAGGACGACCCGCCACTCCGCGAGCCGGGTCTGCTGGGCGTCTATGAAGGCGTTGCCCTGACCGTCCGGGGAGCCGACCACACCGGCCTGCCCGACCGGATCACGATCTTCCGCCGGCCACTGCTGAGGATGAGCCGCGACGCCGAGGAGCTGGTGCGCGAGGTGCGGATCACCGTCGTACACGAGGTCGCGCATCACTTCGGGATCGACGACGACCGGCTGCACGAGCTCGGCTACGGGTGAGCGCGCGAGAGTCGTGACGCACGGCCGGGCACGTAGGGCCGCGGCTCCCCGCCGGAACCCTGACGGACGAACTCTCCGAACAGCCAGGCCTGGAACGCGACCTGGTTGTCGCTGCGCGCCAGCGTGAGCAGACGCTCGTTGCGGCAGAAGGCGTCGGCGAGGTCGTAGAGCTCCAGCAGACGGGCGAACCGGTCGGCCGCGTCGAGGGGCGCGCTCACCATGATGTCGGTGCGGTCACGACCGGCCTCGATGGCCTCCACGAGGGCTTCGCCACCGAACTGCCAGCGGAAGTCGCGAGCCAGGGCCGTGAAGTACGCCGAGAGGTCGGAGGCCACCGGATAGGTGTCGTGGTGGGCCACGGCGAGCAGCCGCAGCTCGCGTCGCAGCTCGGCACCATGGGCCAGCGTGCCCTGCATGAGCTCGACCGGCACGTCCCGGAGCTCGACGACCATCGTCTTCTCGTCGGCGAACGACGCCTCCTCGGGCTCGTCGTCCCACCCGAGGACGACGCCCTGCGCCGGTCGGGTGGGCGTGGCGGCCGCCGGCACGAACCAGACCAGCTTGCCGTCGTCGTCCTTCTCGGCACCCCAGGCCTCGCTGAAGCTGGCGACGATGGCCAGGCCTCGGCCGAACGTGGGGAGCGCGTCCATGAAGTCGTGCTCCATGTCGCCGGAGGTGAACGCCGGTGGCTCCGGTGAGGCGTCGTGCACCTCGACCCGAGGGTGGTCACGGGTGCCGCGCAGCCGGACCGTGACCGGCGCCTTGCCGTGCAGGATCGCGTTGGTGACGACCTCCGACATCGCCAGCTCGGCGTTCTCGCGCAGATCCTGACGGCCGATCTCGAGGCAGGCGTCCGCCACCCACCGACGCGCCTGCGCGGCGCCTCGGGGCCCGGGTGCAATCGGCTCCGCCGGCCGGTCTAGCGGCACTGTCTCTCCACGTAGTCAGGCGCGCAGACCGCGCCAGTCCCGGCTCGTGTACCCGGCCGCACGTCGTTTGAAACCTCATCTCGCACTTCAGTTTCACGCGCCCCACGACATGTGAGCAACGAGACGGTCCTACCGATTGTGGCACGACTGGTGGACAGGAGGATCGTTGTAGACATGGATGTCGAGCGGAAATCTGCCAGGCACCAGGTCGTGGTGATCGGGTCTGGATTCGGCGGGCTGTTCGGGAGCAAGGCGCTCAAGCGCGCGGACGTCGACGTCACCGTCATCGCGCGGACGAGCCATCACCTGTTCCAACCGCTGCTCTACCAGGTCGCGACCGGCATCCTCAGCGAGGGCGAGATCGCCCCGGCGACGCGTGAGGTGCTGGCGCGCCAGCGCAACGCTCGAGTGCTGCTCGGCGAGGTGACGGGCATCGACCTGGCAGCCCGCACGGTGACCTCGCAGGTGCTGGGGCGGGCGACCGTCACGCCGTACGACTCGCTGATCGTGGCGGCGGGCTCGGGCCAGTCCTACTTCGGCCACGACGAGTTCGCCGAGTTCGCCCCCGGGATGAAGAGCATCGACGACGCGCTGGAGCTCCGCGCCCGCATCTTCGGGGCGTTCGAGCTGGCCGAGATCGGGGCGTCCAAGGGCGAGGACGTCGACAGCCTGCTCACGTTCGTGGTCGTCGGAGCGGGGCCGACGGGGGTCGAGATGGCCGGCCAGATCGCCGAGCTCGCACACCGCACCCTTCGGCACGACTTCCGGGCGATCAACACCAGGCAGGCTCGCGTCGTACTCGTCGACGCCGCCGCACAGGTGCTGCCGCCGTTCGGTGCGGTGCTGGGTGCGAAGACCAAGGTTCAGCTGGAGAGGCTCGGCATCGAGGTGCTGCTCGGCGCGATGGTGACCGACGTCGACGAGGGCGGCATCGAGGTCGAGTACAAGGACGGCCGCACCGAGCAGATCGCCGCCGTCACCAAGATCTGGGCTGCCGGGGTCGAGGCGTCGAGCCTCACCCGGACCCTGTCGAAGCAGACCGGGGCGCCGGTGGACCGCGCCGGTCGCATCCGGGTGAACCCCGACCTCACCCTTCCCGGCTATCCCGAGGTCTTCGTCGTCGGCGACATGATCGACCTCGACCACCTCCCGGGCGTCGCTCAGGTCGCCATCCAGGGCGCCAAGTACGCCGCGAAGGAGATCAAGCGCCGTCTCGCCGGCAAGCCTCCGCAGAAGCCCTTCCACTACTTCGACAAGGGCGACCTGGCGACCATCAGCCGCTTCCGTGCGGTGGCCCGGATCCGGGGGCTGAGACTCACCGGCTTCATCGCGTGGGTGCTGTGGCTGGGCGTGCACATCGTCTACCTCACCGGCTTCAAGAACCGCCTCAGCGCGCTCGGACACTGGGCGGTGTCGTTCATCGGGCGCGGCCGGTCGGAGCGCACGGCCACCGAGCAGCAGCTCTTCGGGCGCCAGGCGCTCCAGCGGGTCGACGGCGGAGCGGCTGCGCTGGTCTCCGTCCCACCGGCCGACGAGACGGCGGCCGAGGTCGCAGCGGAGCGCCGTAGACAGCTCGAGGAGCAGGCGCTCTCGGAGATCCGGCTCACCGACTCCGGCGAGCGCGGCCAGCCCGTCCGCTGACCAGGCAGTAGTTGACGCCGTAGAGCGCTGACCTGGCAGTAGTTGACGCCGTGGAGCGCTGACCTGGCAGTAGTTGACGCAGTGGAGCGCTGACCCGGCAGTACTTGACGAGGTACGACGCCGAGTCGTCGTATGCCGACTCGGCAAAAGACGGGGCTCTGGGCCGTCGACTTCTGCCGGGTCAGCGTTCTGGGACGTCGACTTCTGCCGGGTCAGCGTTCTGGGACGTCGACTTCTGGCGGGTCAGCGTTGTGGGGCTAGGTGACGTTCTCGAGGACGACGGCGAGGCCTTGGCCGACGCCGATGCAGATCGCGGCGACGCCCCAGCGTTCGTGGCGCTCCACGAGCACCTGGGCCAGCGTGCTGATCACCCTGGCTCCCGACGCACCGAGCGGGTGGCCGATCGCGATGGCGCCACCCCGGGTGTTCACGATGGCCGGGTCGATCTGCCAGGCGTCGAGGCAGGCGAGGGACTGGACGGCGAACGCCTCGTTGAGCTCGACGGCGCCGACGTCGGACCAGCCGATCCCGGCCGCGCTCAGCGCGCGGTGGGCCGCCTCGACCGGGGCGATGCCGAAGCGCTGCGGCTCGAGCGCGGCGACACCCCGGCCGGCGATGCGAGCCACGGGATCAACGCCGAGGTCGGCGTTCTCGGCCGCGACGAGCAGAGCCGCCGCCCCGTCGTTGAGGGGGGAGGCATTGCCCGCGGTGATGGAGCCGTCGGGGCGGAACGCCGGCTTCAGCGCGGCCAGTGAGTCGGCGCTGGCGTCAGGACGGATGCCCTCGTCACGCTCGAGGCCCGCGAACGGCAGCACGAGATCGTCGTAGAAGCCGTCGGACCACGCCTCGGCGGCACGCTGGTGGGAGCTCACGGCGAACGCGTCCTGTCGCTCACGGCCGATGCCGAGGGCGTCCGCGAGCTGCTCGTTGCACTCTCCCAGCGAGGCCGTGAACTCCTCGGGCATCCGCGGGTTCACCAGTCGCCAGCCCAGAGTGGTCGACACCAACGTCTCGTGACCGGCCGGGAACGCCCGCGAGGGCTTCGGCAGCACCCACGGCGCGCGCGACATGGACTCGACCCCACCTGCCACCACCACGGAGGCGTCGCCGGTCTCGATCATCCGCGACGCGTCCATCGCGGCCTGCAGGCTGCTCCCGCAGAGCCTGTTCACGGTGACGCCCGGAACCGTGACCGGGAGGCCGGCCAGGAGCACGGCCATCCGTCCGACGTTGCGGTTGTCCTCGCCCGCGCCGTTCGCGCAGCCCAGGATCACGTCGTCGACGTCAGCGGGGTCGAGGCTCGGCGCCCGGTCGAGTACGCCGCGCAGCACCGCCGCCGCGAGGTCGTCGGGCCGGCTGCCGGCCAGCCCGCCGGCGTACCGCCCGAACGGCGTGCGGAGACCGGCGTACACGAACGCAGCACCCATGGAGGCCATCATCGCCGACGCTGGGGGGCACGGGTGACCGGGCTCCAGACGGCACACCCCGACGTTCCCGCCGAGGGCTAGGTTGGTGGTTGCCGGGATTCCCCTACGAAGACTTGTTCGTTCCGTTAGTTTCGGTGCATCCAACGAGCACCGGCCGCGGTCGGGCAGAGACGGGCGGGACATGACGGCAATCCGGGACATCGCGCCGTCGATCCTGTCGGTGTCTCCGGAGCCCACCGCTCCGCGCGTCCGCGATGTCGTGGCTCGTGTCGCGATCAGCCTGCTCGTCGCCGTGGTCATCCCGGCGTTCCTGCTGTGGGCGATGCTCGTCACGTTCGGCTTCGGAGTGGCGGTGACCGTCGTCCTGGCGTGGATGGCGGGTGCCATGTGCTGGCGGCGGGCCACCGGTCGGCCGGTCTCGGGTCTGCTCCTGCTGGGCCTGACGGTGATGTCCGTGCGCACGACCCTGACGCTGATGACCGGCAGCACCTTCATCTACTTCGTGCAGCCGGCCATCGCCGACTTCGTCATCGCTGCGGTCTTCCTGGGCTCGCTCTGGACGGCTCGGCCGATCGTCGCCCAGCTGGCCCCCGACTTCTACCCGATGGACGACGTACGTGCGGCGCGACCCGAGATGTGTACGCACTTCCGGCGGCTGACCGTCCTGTGGGGCACGGTCATGCTCGCGAAGGGCGTCGTCACCCTGTGGTTGCTGGCGACCCTGTCGACCGTCGACTTCGTGGTGGTGAAGAGCTGCGCGATCTTCTCGCTCACCGTGCTCGCCTCCACGGTCACGATCGCCTGGTCGTACGTCGTGCTGCGTCACGAGACGCGGTCCTACGGCGCCCTTGCGGTCACGGTGCCTGCCTAGCCCCGTCCTGCCCTGCCGCAACCTCAGTGCACGCCCTCACACCCAATGTGGGGGATTTCCGGGGGACGGTCTTGGCGGCGCCCTCCCCACGGGCGGAAAATGGCGCTGCGATGTCCATCCAAACTCTGACGCTCGACTCGTTCCACGCTCTCTACCTCGACTGGGGCAGCGGGTGCGGTGCCTTGGTGCTGCCCCATGAGCTCGAGGACGTGGAGCTCGAACGAGGCCGTCTCACCGCCCACGAGGCCGCTCTCGCCGATCTGCTGGAGACTCTGCGGCCGATGGGGTGGGAGCTCGCGGACGGCGACTACGGCCCGATCTGCCTCTCCGACGGCGAGCTGGGCCGGATGAGCCTCGACGGCTACACGGCCGAGGGGCGGGCGGTCATCGGGCTGTACGGGCGGAACCCGGGCGATCCTGAGAGCGCGAGCTCCATCGAGCGCATCGGCGAGTCGTTCGCCGCCCTGCACCGCGCGGTCGGGCTCGTCTGACGCATCGCCGCGCGTCGGATGGCAAACCGGTAGGCCCTGTGGGACTCGAACCCACAACCCATGGATTAAAAGTCCACTGCTCTGCCAATTGAGCTAAGGGCCCTGACCTGCGGACATGCCGTTCGGGCCGGCCCGTCGTGGGCGGTGGGGGCGACCCTGGGGCGCCAGCAGACTCAGCGAGGGCAGCCTAGTCGCTCGCCTCGCAGTGCCCGGAATGCCTCTCGCGGGACCGGGCCGAGCCCGCGCGGCCGCGCAGATCGCAAACCTCGAGTACGCGGGGGTTCCCCCATGTGGGCATCTGCTTGGTAGGGTCATGACCGCAACAGGTGCACAGGTTCCAGATGGTCTACGCCAGCGGAGTTTGTGATCCAACGGCGTTCTCTTCGTGGGTGCCACCCATGCAAGTCGGAGCGACGTGTCACCGCATCTGGTGTGGGGTCGTCGAGGTGATGACCCCTCGTTCCGATTACAGGAGTAACGAGCAACATGGCTCAAGGCACCGTGAAGTGGTTCAACGCCGAGAAGGGTTTCGGCTTCATTGCGCAGGAGGACGGCGGCGACGACGTCTTCGTGCACTACTCGGCGATCCAGTCCCAGGGCTACAAGTCCCTGGATGAGAACCAGAAGGTCGAGTTCGACGTCACGCAGGGCCCCAAGGGTCCTCAGGCGGAGAACGTCCGCGCGATCTGATCGCGCTCAGCGACTCAAGAAAGGGCCCCATCCTTGCGGTGGGGTCCTTTCCGTTTGCCCGGCAGCCGCGCTATTTTCGTGTTTGAGGCTGCTCGGGACGGGGAACCCTTGATAGTTGACCGTGACCATGGCCCGATGGGTTGCAAGGAGTGTCGTCCGTGCCCGACCAGTTCGATGTGTCGCTCGAGGACAGCGACCTCCTGGGCGAGGTCGAGCTGACGACCAATCTGATCATCGCCGCCAGCGAGACCGAGGAGCACCTCAGCGCCGCCGCGATCGACGAGATCCTCGGCGTCGTGCCGAGCTCGCCCGCCTGACCTCTCCCCGCCTCGTCGGCTCGACACCGGCCCAGTAGGTAGTCCGTGACGTTCTGGCCCCTGTCAGCGTCTGGAAGGGGCCAAAACGTCACGGACTATCCGGCCACTCGCAGCGGCGTACGCCGGAGTCAGCAGGTCGCGAACAGCAGCGGACCGGTGCTCAGGTCGGAGAGCACCGACGCGTCCGGTCGCGGCTTGAGCCGCATCACCACCAGCGATCCCTTCGCGGTCACCGACGAGACGCCGAAGCGGTCGCCGAACGTCCCGCCCTGGCCGGGAGCCGGACCTCGGGCCAAGGCGGCGCGGGTGTCGGCGTTGGTGCGCGCGACGTCGTCGCTGTCGAACTGGAAGCCCACGCGCACCGTGCCGTCCGGCTCGTCGGACATGGCGAACGCGGAGTACGGGTTGACCTGACCGGCCGCCGCCAGCAGCTCCCGTCCCTGGGCCTGGTCGGCCGCGCCCGCGTGTGCCATTGCGAGCGCCCCGCAGGCGTAGTCGCCGTCGTAGACCTCGGCGGCGAGCGGCTCGCCGGCGTCGTCCACCACGCTGTCGAGTCCGGTGGCGGTCGCGCCGTGTCCGTGTACGGCGTCCGCGGCCACCTGGAGGAACGCCGACGAGTCGGAGGTCAGCACGAGCGAGTCGTGTGGGTCGAGGGCGACGTACTGCAGCTCACCGGACAGGGCGGGCGAGATCCGGGCGAGCAGGTCGGCTCCGCCCAGCCAGACCCCGTCGGGATCACTCGGCGCCCGGTAGCCGAGCTCGCGCAGGTGGTCGGCGACGTCGTCGAGGTCGACCGACGACGGAAGGTGCAGCATCACCACCGCACCCTGGTCGGACTGGCTGAACAGCTCCCAGTCGGCGCTGGCCGGTGAGAAGCCGTAGCGCTGCTGGAGCGCCGGTGCCGAGGTGACCAGGGCCGAGGCCGAGCTCAGGTCGTCGTCGTAGGCCCGGTCGAGGAAGTGGCGCAGCTCCGCCGCCGACGAGCGTGTGGAGAGGTCGGCGTGCTCCTGGGCACGCACAGCGGCCCAGTCGGTCCAGGAGAGGCGCTGGGCTCCGCCGGGGGCGTGGTCGACGGCCCACGCGAACGACGTGTGGTCGTCGTGATGGCGCGACCACACGATGCCGCCTGCGACGACCAGGGCGAGCACGAGCGCGGCGACGATCCAGAGCCGTCTCGGCACGTGTGCTCCGTCCTGGCCGACCCTTGCGCGACCACTCCGCTCCCGTGATGTGAGACTAGCTGCATGCCGCCGAGATCCAGGTCCGGTGAGGTCCGGGCAGCAGGT
>DATBBE010000047.1:0-3669 GCA_036271155.1 Nocardioides sp.
ATGATGCCAGCGGCCCTCCGTCGACCGCCGTGAGCAGCGTCTTCGACCCCGCGTCGAGCACACCCATCGCATCGACGATCTCGGTCGTGGTGCCCGACCGGCTCAGGGCGAGAATCGCGTCGTACCGGCGGCCCCGGGGCACCTCCGAGGCGTAGGCCCAGTCGGTCTCGCCGTAGCCTGCGCCCTCGCGCAGCTCGGCGAACGACATCGCCATGAACGCCGACGTGCCGCAGCCGATGACCAGCAGCCGCTCGCCGCGGCTGGCGAGCCCGTCTGGAGCCGGCCCGTCGGACACCCGGCGCCACAGCTCCGGTTGGGACCGGATCTCGTCCTCTGTCCGAGTCATGCGCAGCAGTATGATCGCAAATGCTCACTTCGGACAAGGTCGCGCAACAAAATGCCGTCGGTGAGCACGTTTCGTCGAGCCGCCTCAGAGCGGTAGCGGCTCCCGCAGCGCCTCGGGCAGGAGGGTGCCGTGGGCCGCGACCAAGGCGTCGCACATCTCCCAGATCTGGTCCACGGTGAGACTCGCGGCCGTGTTGGGGTCGACCATCGCGGCGGCTCGCACGAGCCTCGGGTCGCCCTCGACCGCGGCTCGAACAGCCAGCTCGGCGGGGCCGATGTAGCCGCGGTTGACCGCGGCGCACTGCGGCGGCAGGTCGCCGACGTGGGTCGGGTGGGCGCCGGTCCCGTCCAGGAGGGTCGGGACCTCGACAGCGAAGCCGTCGGGAAGGTTGGTGATCAGCCCCCGGTTGGCGACGTTCGCCGAGATGACGCGCTGGGTCCCCGTCTCCAGGGAGTGGATCACCTGGGGCGCGTACTCGGTCGCCTCGGACTCGATCTCGAGACGGCCCGAGCTCGCCAGCTGCTCGCGGACCCTCGTGTACTCCGCCAGGTTCTCGGCACTGATGTCGACGTACTCCCCCACGTTCAGCCGCAGCCGCTCCACCTCATCGGGGTGGTGGAGGTACCACGCCACGTACTCGCTGGAGTGCTCGCTGGTCTCCGTGGGGTAGTAGCCGAGCCGGCGGTACATGTCGACGCGGACCCGGCGACGTAGCTCCGGGTCGGCCGCGATCCGCTCGTCCAGCAACGGGTACAGGTCTCGCCCCTCGTGCTCCCACCGCAGCACCCAGCCCTGGTGGTTCACCCCGGCCGACCAGTACGACACCTCGTCCAGAGGTACGCCGACCAGGTCGCACAGCCCATCCATCGTCCAGTAGACCGAGTGGCACAGGCCGAGAACCTTCAGCCGTGGCGCGACACTGTGCAGGAAGGTCACGTTCATCGCCATCGGGTTGGTGTAGTTGAGCAACCAGGCGTCCGGGCACACCTCGGCCATGTCGTCGGCCAGGGCGGCGAGCACCGGGAAGGTCCGCAGGCCGCGGAAGATCCCGCCGATCCCGACCGTGTCGGCGATGGTCTGGTTGAGACCGAAGCCCGCCGGGATCTCGAAGTCGCGCACCGTCGCGTCGTACATCCCGACCTGGATCACGTTGATCACGTAGTCGGCGCCGTCGAGGGCGCGACGCCGCTCGGCCTCCGCACGGATCTCCGGCTCTGCTCCCACCTCTCGCGCGGTCGCCTCGGCGATCGCCTGCGCGGTCTCCAGGCGCTCGGGATCGATGTCGTGCAGCACGATCCGCGCGGTGGACAGCTCGGGGAAGGAGAAGACGTCACCGAGGAGGTCGCGGGTGAACACGACACTGCCCGCCCCGATGATGACAATGGTGGGACGCATGCCTCGAGAGTATGGCCCAGGCCGAGCATTTCGCTCAAGTTCGTGCGACGATCGATGTGCATTCGCGCATTGAGTTCAGAGAGGGGTCGCATGGCCGCGCCGGAGGTCCTGGTCATCGGGGATGCCAACCCCGACCTGCTCCTGACCGGCGACGTCGTGCCCGCGTTCGGGCAGGCGGAGACCCTGGTCGACTCGGCCGACCTGGTGCTCGGCGGGTCCGCGGCGATCGTGGCGTGCGGCCTGGCTCGCCTGGGAGTGGCGACCGCCCTCGCGGCCACGGTCGGTGACGACCTCTACGGCGGGTTCGTGCGAGACGCCCTGGTGGAGCGGGGTGTGGACACCCGCTGGGTCCGCACCGACCCGGACGTCGCGACGGGCCTCAGTGTCGTGCTCTCGGTCGGTGACCGGGCGATCCTCACCCACCCGGGGACCATCGCCACGACCGGTCCCGAGGTCGTCGACGTCGAGCTGGTCGCGACGGTGCGCCACGTCCACAGTGCGTCGTACTTCCTGCAGCCCCTGCTCGCGCCTCACCTCCCCGCGGTCCTGGCCCGGGCTCGCGCCGCGGGGGCGACCACCTCGGTGGACACCAACTGGGACCCTGCCGCGACGTGGGGCGGCGTGGGCCACCTGCTCGAGCACACGGACCTGCTGCTGCCCAACACCGCGGAGCTCCTCGCCCTCACCGGCTGTCCGACCGTGGACGCGGCAGCGCTCGCCCTGCTGCGCGGCGGCTGCCGGATCGCCCTCAAGGACGGCGCGAACGGCGGCGTGCTGTGGCGGGACGCCGACACGGTCGTGCGCGTGCCCGCTCCCCCTGTCGCGGCGGTCGACACCACCGGCGCGGGCGACTCGTTCGACGCCGGCTTCATCAGCGCGATGCTCGAGGGGCTCTCGGGAGCAGAGTGCCTGGCCCGTGCGGTCCGGTGCGGCAGCCTCTCGACCCGTGCCATCGGCGGGACAGCCGCCCAGCCGACGCTCGAGGAGCTCCAGGACGGATTTCGCACTCCGCCACCGACCTGAGACACTGGTGGCCGCCCTCCGGGGTGACGAGACTCGACTCAGGAGGACCCCATGGGCAAGACCGGACGCAAGCGTCGCGGCCGCAAGAAGAAGGCCGCCAACCACGGCAAGCGCCCCAACGCATAGCGCAGACAGCACAGAACCCCCGTACCGGAACCGGTCGGGGGTTCGTTGCTGTTCAGGCCCGTCCGATGGGGTCACGTCCTCGTCATCGAGTCAGGCCGCCAAGCGAGCGAGCTCGCTGCGGCGTTCGCTCCGGACGTCTGCTCCCTCCTTCGTCGGGACCAGGCGTCCTCGCTCAGCCTTCGGTGTAGGTGACCTGGATCTGCTGGATCTGGACCCGCACCCGCTGCCGCAGACCCTCGGGCGCCTGCTCGATGCACGAGCGCGCCACCAGCGCCTTGACCGTGCGCTGCAGGTCGTAGCTCTGCAGACAGGGCGCGCACTCCTCGATGTGGGCCCTGACCTCGGCCACGTCGCCGGCGTCGAGCTCGTTGTCGAGCAGGCACACGATGCGCTCGAGGAAGTCGACGCACGTCTCGTCGCTGGTCATGCCACTCATGACGGGGTGCCCTCTCCGGTCTCGTCGCGCCCGACCGGCAGGAGGTCATGGGCGCGGACGTAGTCCGAGAGCATGTCGCGCAGCTGACGTCGACCGCGGTGGAGCCGAGACATCACGGTGCCGATCGGCGTCCCCATGATCTCAGCGATCTCCTTGTATGCGAACCCCTCGACGTCCGCGAGGTACACGGCCAGCCGGAACTCCTCGGGCAGGCGCTGCAGCGCCTCCTTCACCTCGGAGTCGGGCAGGTGCTCGAGCGCTTCGCTCTCGGCAGACTTCAGGCCCGCGGAGGTGTGGGAGGAGGCCCGCGCGAGCTGCCAGTCCTCCACGTCCTCCGACATCG
>DATBBE010000048.1:0-9402 GCA_036271155.1 Nocardioides sp.
AGTGTCTTCTCGTGCAGCGGCTTCTGCCGTATGGTCAGATGGTCTACAACCTGTCAATCGGGCGGTCTCACGATGAGGCTCTGGTACGTCGAGCGGCCCAGGTGAGCCTTCCAGGTAAGTGCGAGGAGAGTGCCTGATGTCGACGTCCCTGTCCGACCGCGGGATCGACCCGGCCCGTGTCGAGCGGATGCTGGACCGCGAACGGGTGCGCTTCGTCGACACCCACGCGGGCTCGGTGGAGTTCCATCGCCGAGCAGGCGGCTCGATGCTCTACGGCGTCCCGATGAACTGGATGACGCGCTGGGCGAGCCCGAGTCCGGTGGTCGTCGCGCAGGCGTCCGGGGCCACCCTGGAGGACATCGACGGCAACACCTACGTCGACCTCTGCCTGGGTGACACCGGGGCCATGGCCGGACACGGGCCTGCGCCGGTCGTCAGCGCGGTCGCGTCGCAGATGGCTCAGGGCGCCACGTTCATGCTGCCCACGGAGAACTCCCTGTGGGTCGCCGAGGAGATGACGCGCAGGTTCGGGGTGTCGCGCTGGCAGTTCGCCCTCACGGCCTCCGACGCCAACCGGTTCGTGCTCCGGCTGGCGCGTGAGATCACCGGCCGGCCGAAGATCGTCGTCCACAACTGGTGCTACCACGGCTCGGTGGACGAGACCCTCGCGTCCCTCGGCCCGGCCGGTGAGGTGCTGCCCCGCCAGGGCAGCGTCGGCCCGGCCCTGTCGGTCGCGGCGTCGACCCGGGTCGTGGAGATCAACGACCTGCCGGCGCTCGAGGCGGCGCTGCGCGACGGTGCGGTGGCGGCCGTGCTGGTGGAGCCGGCCCTGACCAACATCGGGATCGTGCTGCCCGACGACGACTACCACGCCGAGCTGCGCCGGATCACCCGTGAGACCGGCACCCTGCTCGTTATCGACGAGACGCACACGATCTGCGCGGGCGCGGGCGGGTACAGCGGACGCGAGGGTCTCGAGCCGGATCTCCTCACGATCGGCAAGACGATCGGCGGCGGCGTGCCGGTGGCGGCGTACGGCATGAGCGAGGAGGTCGCCGCATCGATCGTGGACCGCACCTTCTGGCACGAGGCGGACGTCGGCGGCGTCGGCGGCACCTTGGCGGGCAACGCGCTCTCGATGGCGGCGGTGCGCGCGACTCTGTCGGAGGTGCTCACCGAGACCGCGTTCGAGCGGATGGAGAGCCTCGCCGAAAGGCTCTGTGCCGGCATCGAGTCCGTGATCGAGGCACACCACGCGCCCTGGCACGTGACGCGGCTCGGCTGTCGAGCGGAGTACCTGTTCAGCCCCGACCGGCCGCGCAACGGCGCTGAGGCCGCGGCCGCCGGTGACGAGCAGCTCGACGCGCTGCTGCACCTGGCGATGCTCAACCGCGGGGTGCTGCTCACGCCGTTCCACAACATGACCCTGATGTCGCCGGCCACCACCGAGGCACACGTGGACGCCCACACCGACGCCTTCGGCGAGATCGTCGCAGAGCTGCTCGCCTGAGAAAGATTGTTGACAATCCGGCAACCCGACAATAACGTCACACCGAGACCCGGCCAGAGGGCCGCGTCGTAGACACGAGCGCAGGGAGTCGACGTGCAGGAAGCCGCGGGGCGGACCATCCAAGAGGTACGAGCGCGAGAGGTGCTCGACTGTCGAGGCTTGCCGACCGTCCAGGTCGACGTCGTGCTCGCCGACGGCTCGATGGGGCGTGCCGACGTGCCGTCCGGCCGGTCGACCGGTGCCTACGAGGCGCAGGAGCTGCGCGACGGAGGCTCGCGCTACGGCGGGTACGGCGTACGCGGGGCGGTGGCGAACGTCGTCGACGTCCTCGGCCCCGGCGTGCACGGCTTCGCCGCAGACAGCCAGCGGGCGCTCGACCGGCGGCTCGTCGAGCTCGACGGGACTCCCGACAAGTCCGCCCTGGGCGCCAACGCGCTCCTGGGAGTCTCGCTCGCGGCGGCCCGGGCAGCGGCGGCCTCCGCAGGCCTGCCGCTCTACCGCTACCTCAACGCCGACGGACACCTGCTCCCGGTGCCGCTGGTGAACCTCATCAACGGCGGGCGGCACGCCGCCGGCCAGCTGCAGTTCCAGGAGTTCATCGTCATCCCGACCGGGGCCGAGACCTTCAGCACGGCCCTGGCCGAGAGCTCCGAGGTCAACCTCGCCCTCGGCGCGGTGCTCGAGGAGCGCTACGGGCGCAGTGCCCTAGCCCTCGGTGACGAAGGCGGCTACGTGCCTCCGGTGTCGGACCCCAGAGAGGCACTCGAGCTCCTGCACGTCGGCGTCGAGCGGGCCGGCTACACCGGACGCTTCCAGTACGGGCTGGACTGTGCCGCGACGCACTTCTACGACGCCGACGAGCACCTCTACCGCGTCGCCGGGAAGCCGTTCACCTCAGAGGAGCTGATGGCGCTGTACCTCGAGCTGATCCGGGACTTCCAGATCACCACGATCGAGGACCCCTTCGCCGAGGACGACTTCGCCAGCTTCACCGAGCTCACCCGGGAGTCCGGCATCCAGATCGTCGGCGACGACCTGTTCGTCACCAACCCCGCCCGCCTGATGCAGGGGATCGAGCAGGGCTCCGCCAACGCGCTGCTGTGGAAGGTCAACCAGATCGGGACCCTCTCGGAGGCCATGGACGCCGCCGCGATCGCGACCGGACACGGCTACGGCGTCTGCGTCTCCGAGCGCTCGGGCGAGACCGAGGACCCGATCATCGCCGACCTGGTCGTGGCGCTGAACGCCGGCCAGATCAAGACGGGAGCACCGGTCCGTGGAGAGCGCACCGCCAAGTACAACCGCCTGCTCCAGATCGAGGAGGAGCTGGGCGCGTCCGCTCGTTACCCCGGGGCGGAGTTCCCGACCGTCAGCGTGAGCCGGCGCTAGTGGTCAGCGTTCAGGTCGGAGAGGCTGGTCCGGCATCGACGCTGGACCACGGGCTCACCGATCTGCGCCGGCTGGCCCTGGACGTCGCCGACGCCGGGCTGCGTGCCGCCGACCCGTCGGCAGCCGTCGCCCGACTGGTGTCGCGCGAGGGCGAGGCGCTGCGCGTCGGTGACCGCACCTACGACCTGGCTGCCTTCGGGTCCGTGGTCGTGCTCGGTGCCGGGAAGGCCAGCATGGCCATCGCCACCGCGCTCGAGGCGGTGCTGGGCGATCGGATCACCCGTGGCCTCGTCGTACGCCGTGCCGGCGACCCCGGCACCCTGCGTCGGATCGAGGTGATGGACTCCGACCACCCGCTGCCGAGCGCTGCGAGCCTCGAGGCCGGTCGGCGGCTCCGCGAGATCGCCCTGGGCTGCGGCTCCGGCGACCTCGTGGTCACCGCCTTCACGGGTGGCTCCTCGGCACTGGCCTGCCTCCCGCCGAACGGGGTGCCGTTCGCCGCCAAGCGAGAGGTGCACGCCCTCCTGCTCGACAGCGGGGCGACCATCGAGGAGATCAACGCGGTGCGCAAGCACCTCTCGGCGATCAAGGGCGGACGACTCGCGGCCACCATGCCCGGGGCCACCCTGGTGAACCTCACCGTCTCCGACGTCGTCGGCGACGCGCTCGACCTCCTGTGCGACACGGTCGTCCAGGACACGAGCACCCCCGCCGAAGCGCGCAAGGTGCTGGTGCGACACGACCTGTGGGACCTGGTCGCCCCCGAGGTGCGCGACCACCTGGGATCGCCGGCTGCGGAGTCACCGCACCTGGCGGGCCGAGACATCGCCAGCCACGTGCTCGTCGCCGGAGCCTCGGTGCTCACCGCGATGGCCGACCGGGTGCGCGAGCTGGGACGGACGCCCGTCCTGCTTGGCGCCAGCCTGGAAGGTGAGGCAGTCTCACTCGGGGGGTTTCTCGGCACTCTCGCTCGCGAGTCGGCCGTGCACGGTACGCCGTTCGCACCCGGCTCGGTGCTCGTCGCAGCAGGAGGGGAGGCCACGGTGTCGATCCAGCGACGGCCGCACGCGGAGACCGGCGCCGGCGGGCCGAACCAGGAGGTCGCCCTCGGGTTCGCGCGAGCGATCGGGTCGGCCGGCCGGGTCGCCGGGGTCTTCCTCGACAGCGACGGGTTCGACGGCGGCACGTACGCCGCGGGCGGCTGCGTCGACAGCCACACCGCACTCTGCGCGGACCAGCTCGGGGTCGACCTCGATGCGGCCCTGGCCCGCCACGACGCGCGGTCGGCGCTGGAGCGCCTGGGTGACCTCGTGGTGACCGGTCCGACCGGGACGAACATCTCCGACCTGGTCGTGGTCGTGCTCGACGACCTGCCGGCCCCACCCTCGGCCGGCACAGTGCCGGAGCCAGTGCCGGACCCAGTGCAAGACATAGCGCAGCAGTCATCGAAGGAGCCGAAGTGACCGGCGTGAACCGCCACGACGTCGTGATCATCGGCGGTGGCCACAACGGGCTGGTGGCGGCCTTCTACCTCGCCCGCGCCGGCCTGAAGCCCCTCGTGCTGGAGCGGCGGCCGTTCGTGGGCGGAGCGTGCGTCACCGAGGAGTTCGCGCCCGGCTACCACGCCTCCACGGGGGCCTACGTCCTTGCCATGCTGCGGCCCCAGGTCTGGCGGGACCTCCAGCTCGAGCGTCGCGGCATCACGGTGAGCCCGGCCGGACCCACGCTCAACCTGCTGCCGGACGGCACGCCCCTTCTCCTGGGTGACGACCCGCGGGCCGACCACGACGCCGTGGCCCACTTCTCGCGACACGACGCGGAGGCCCTGGGCGAGTTCGAGGCGGAGCTCGGTCGGCTCGCCCAGGTGCTGCTGCCGACGATGGACATGCCGGCGCCCGACCCGTCGATGGGCCGGCTGCGCGACTGGACGACCTCGGGGCGGATCGGTCGTACCGCGGTCTCGCAGCGCCGTCAGCTCGCCCAGACCCTCCAGCTGCTCGTCGCGTCGGCCGGCGACTACCTCGTGGAGCGCTTCGACAACGACCTCGTCCGGGCCGCGCTCGGGTGGCACGCGATCAACGACAGCCTGGTGGGCCCCTTCACCCCCGGCACCGGGTATGTGCTGCTGCACGACCACGCCTCCGGTGATCCCGAGGGCGGGATCCGCCAGTGGGGCTTCGTCAACGGCGGCATGGGCAAGGTGACGGCCGCCATGGCCGACGCGGCCCGGGAGGCGGGGGCCACGGTGCGCACCGACGCCCAGGTGGCGTCGGTGAAGGTCCACGGCGACCGTGCCGTCGGCGTCGTTCTCGAGGGCGGTGAGGAGATCGACGCGGAGACCGTGGTCTCCAACGCCGACCCCAAGCTCACCTTCCTCTCCCTGTGCCGGTCGGCCGCACTGCCCCCGGACTTCGTCCGGCACATCGAGAACTTCCGGTGCGAGGGCTCGAGCATGAAGATCAACGTGGCGCTCGCCGAGCTGCCGCGGATCGTCGGCGACCGCTCTCGCGAGGTGCAGCCCTACCACCGAGGGATCCTCGAGATCGGCCCGCCGCTGGAGACGCTCGACCTCCAGCAGGCGCAGGCCCGTCGAGGCGTCGCCGGCACCGGGACGCACGTCGAGATCTGCTTCCCGACCGTGCACGACTCGACGCTGGCCCCCGAGGGGCAGCACATCGGGACGATCGACGTGAACTCCCAGCCCTACAACCTCGCCTCGGGCTCGTGGGACGACCACAAGGACGAGGTGGCCGACCGGGTCATCGGAGAGCTCGGTGACCTGATGCCGAACCTGCCCGGCGCGATCACCCACCGGCAGGTGCTCTCCCCGCTCGACCTCGAGCGGGTGCTCGGGCTGACCGGGGGTCACGCACTGCACGGCGAGATGACGCTGGACCAGCTCTTCGTCTTCCGGCCCGCGCTCCACTACTCCGACTACCGCACCCCGTTGGACGGCCTCTACCTCTGCGGCGCGGGCACCCACCCCGGCGGCGGCGTGACCGGCGCGAACGGTCGCAACTGTGCCGCGGCGGTGATCGCCGACCGGCGTCGTTCGAGACGACGACTGCCCGGTCTGGGCGGATCGAGCGGTCGGGGCGGGTCGGGCAAGCGCACCGCGGGAGAGGGGGCCGCATGACGCCGTTCCAGCTCGACGGCCGGCCCGTGCCGGACCTCGTCACCGACCTGCCCGGCCCGAAGAGCCGGGCTCAGCGAGTGCGCGAGTCCAGCGTCCTCTACCGAGGCACCGGCGACCATCTCGCTCCCGTCGTGATGGCCCGCAAGTCGGGCTTCGTCGTCGAGGACCTCGACGGCAACCTCTTCCTGGACATGGCCAGTGCCTCGGCGTCGGTGCCCCTCGGGGCCGCCCATCCGCGCATCCTCGAGGCAGCACTGGCCGCGGTCGCCCGCTACGGCAACGAGGATGCCCACGCCCTCACCAGCGAGCTGGTGGCACCTCTGGCCGAGCGTCTCGTCGAGCTGGCCCCCGAGGGGGTGACCCGCGCCGACATCGCCCTGAACGGCACGGAGGCCGTCGAGATCGCGATCCGGCTGATGCGCCGGGCCACGGGTCGGCCGATCATCTTGGCCTTCATGGGCTCCTATCACGGCGAGTCGTCGATGACGGTGTCGCTGGGGGCCGAGGTCGCCGAGCTCAGCCGTGGCGTGCGGGCGGTCGTGCCCGGGTTCGTCCACGTCCCGTTCCCGCACCCCTACCGGAGCCCGTTCGGTGAGCCCCGGCCCGGTGGCACCGGCGATGCGACTGTCGACTACATCCGCGACCACCTGCTCTTCCACGCCCTCGACCCCGCGGACGTCGCCGGCGTCATGATCGAGCCCGTGCTGGGCTCCGGTGGGGTCGTGGAGCCGCCTTCGACGTTCTTCCCGGCTCTGCAGGCCCTGTGTCGCGAGCACGACTGGCTGCTGTGTGCCGACGAGGTGAAGACCGGCTGTGGGCGTACCGGGACGTTCCTGGCCGTCGAGCGCCTCGGCGTACGTCCCGACCTCATCTGCCTGGGCAAGGGCCTGGGTGGAGGTGTGATGCCGATCGGCGCGGTCCTGGGCACGGAGCGGGTGCTCGGCGCGTTCGACGACGTGGCGACCGGCAGCACGTGGGCCTGGCTCCCGGGCAGCTGTGCTGCGGCCCTGGCTCTGCTCGACGAGCTCCACCGTCCGGGCGTGCTCGAGCACGTGCGGGCGATCGAGGAGAGGTCGCGCCAGGTCTTCGGCGTCCTAGTCGACGATCACGACTGCGTGGGCGACGTCCGCTCGGTCGGCGCGCTGACCGCGCTGGAGCTGGTCAGCGACCGGGCCACCCGCGAACGCGCCCCGGAGCTCCAGGAGGCCGTGGCGCACGAGATGTTCCGGCGTGGCCTGCTCGCCGACTCCAGCACCACCTCGATCAACATCCAGCCGTCACTGGTCACCCCGCTCGAGGTGATCGACCAGGCAGCGGAGATCGTCGGGGCCTCGCTGGCGGCCGCCGCTGGAGTGTCCGGTGGACGGTCGAGTGGATGGTCGGGCGCGGGTCGGAATGACGGTGAGGCTCATGGTCAATAGCGGGTACCTGCTGAAGCGCACCGCGTTCATGGTGGTCACGATCTACGTCGTCATCACCTTGAACTTCTTCATGTTCCGGATCCTGCCGGGGTCGGCAGTGACGAACCTGGCGCGCGTCCCGCAGTCGACTCCGGCCTTGCGACATCACCTGACCGAGGAGTTCGGCCTCAACGAGTCGCCGTGGCAGCAGTACGTGCTCTACCTGCGCGAGCTGGCGCACGGCAACCTCGGCATCTCGTTCGCCAACCAGCAGCCGGTGTGGGCCAACCTGAAGTCGGCCCTGGGCAACACGTTGCCGGTGGTGACCATCGCGACGGTGCTGTCCCTGCTGCTCGGCGTGGCGACCGGCGTCCTGTCGGCCTGGAGGCGCGGCTCCAAGCTCGACCAGATCAGCACCAACGCCTCGATCGTCCTGTACTCGCTGCCCACGCAGTGGATCGCGCTCGTCCTGCTCATCGCGCTCTCGAAGTACCTGCCCACAGCGGGCACCTCCGACCCGTTCGCCCTGGGCCACGTCGCGTTCTGGCCACATCTGGTGGACCAGCTGCGACACATGGTGCTGCCCGCGTTGACGCTGGTGCTCACCCTGTACGGCGGAAACACGCTGATTGTGCGGTCGGCACTGCTGGAGACACTCGGCGAGGACTACATGCTGACCGCGCGGGCCAAGGGAGTCGGCAAGCGCCGGATGATGCGCTCGCACGCACTGCGCAACGCGATGCTCCCCATCACCACCCTGGTCACGCTGTCGTTCGGGACGATCGTGGCCGGCGCGATCCTGATGGAGGTGGTCTTCTCCTGGCCCGGGCTCGGGTCCGCTCTCTACCAGGCCGTGCAGGAGCGTGACTACCCGATGCTCCAGGGCGGGTTCCTGCTGGTGACGATCTCGGTGATCGTCTGCAACTTCATCGCCGACCTGCTCTACTTCGCCCTCGACCCGAGGATCGCGGCGTGAGCGCGGCGGCCGTGCCCGAGGGCGGTGCCTCCCCGGCTGCTGGTCCGGTCCGGCGGGCGTTCGCGGGTGCCGGTAGGGCACTGACCCGGTTCGGCTCGTTCCTGCGGGCACGGCCCTCGGCGGCGGTCGGGCTGGGACTCCTGGTCGTGATCGTCGGGATCTCGGTGATCTCCCCGTGGATCGCGCCGTACTCGACCGACATGGCCTCCGGCCCTGTGTACGCCGCTCCGTCGGTCCACCACTGGCTCGGCACCGACGACGGCGGGATCGACGTCCTCAGCCTGGTGCTGCGCGGAGGCCGGATCTCGATCGTCGTCGGGGTCGCGGCGACCGCCGTGGCCATGGGTGTCGGCGGGACGGTCGGCCTGCTGTCGGGGTACTTCGGCGGCTGGGTCGACATGACCCTGATGCGGATCACCGACTACTTCCTGGTCGTTCCCGACCTGGTCCTGATGATCGTCGTGGCGACGCTGTGGGGTCCCAGCCTGTCCCACGTCATCTTGGTGATCGGGCTCTTGCTGTGGACGTCGACGGCTCGGATCGTGAGGGCGGAGGTCCAAAGCGTGCGGGAGCGGGTCTACGTCAGGCGCGCTCGTACGATGGGGGTGCGGAGCGTGTCGATCATCTGGCGGCACGTGCTCCCACAGATCGCGCCGCTGTTGATCGCGAACACCGTGCTGAGCGTCGCGACGGCCATCTTCGACGAGACCTCGCTGGACTTCCTGGGGCTCGGTGACCCCAACGGGATCAGCTGGGGCATCATCTTGGAGCACGCCAACGACCGGACGGCGGCAGCGGTCGGCGCCTGGTGGGTGGTGGTGCCGGCCGGGGTGTGCATCGCGGCCGTCATCGTGGCGTGCTACCTGCTCGGCCAGGCGCTCGAGGACGCCCTCAACCCCCGGCTGCGCATCTCGCACTTCGCCTTCCGGAGCTGGCGGCTCCGCCCCCTCGTCGGCCGCGGACCGGACGCAACATGAGCCTCCTCGAGGTT
>DATBBE010000049.1:0-2244 GCA_036271155.1 Nocardioides sp.
GCCCGGCACCTGAGCGGTCTGAGCGATCCGATCGGGTCAGCCGCGGGTGATCTCGTCGAGCTCGACGAGGTCTCCCGGAGTGGGCTCCCAGCGCAGCGCAGCGGCGTTGGCGCGCACCTGGTCACCTGAGGTGGCACCAGAGATCACGCTGGCGACGGTCGGCTGCGCGGCCAGCCCGGCGATGGCGACGTCGAGCAGGGAGACGTCGCGCGCCTCGGCGTACTTCTCCAACGCCTCGATCCGGTCCCAGTCGGCGTGCTCGAGCCACGACGCGGGTGAGGCGTGGGCACGCGAGCCGTGCGGCGCCTCCTGGTCGCGGTGGTACTTGCCGGTGAGCAGGCCGTACTCCAGCGGGAAGTAGGGCAGCACACCGAGGCCGAGGTGCTCGGCGGCAGGCACGACCTCCGCCTCGAGCGAGCGGTCGAGGAGGGAGTAGCGGTTCTGTGCGGAGACGAACCGCTCGAAGCCCGAGGAGCGAGCGATCCAGTCGGCGTCGGCGATCTGCCAGCCGGCCAGGTTGGAGCAGCCGACGTAGCGCACCTTGCCCTCGCGCACGAGATCGCTGAGCACCGACAGG
This sequence comes from Nocardioides sp., assembly GCA_036271155.1. Lineage (GTDB taxonomy): Bacteria > Actinomycetota > Actinomycetes > Propionibacteriales > Nocardioidaceae > Nocardioides. The sequence goes on from DATBBE010000049.1 coordinate 578, forward strand.
GTCTCCTCCATCGGCGTGACGGGGTCTGGGAAGTGCAGCTGGTAGAGGTCGATCCAGTCGGTGCGCAGTCGCCGGAGCGACGACTCGACGGCTCGCCGGACGTAGCTCCGGGATCCACGGACACCATGGTCGGGCCCGTTGGTGCCGCGCATGTCGCTGCCGAACTTGGTCGCCACGACGAACCGGTCGCGTCGGCCCTCCAGAGCGACCCCGATCATCTCCTCGCTCTGGCCGATCGCGTAGGAGTCCGACGTGTCGAGCAGGGTCACTCCCGTCTCGTCCGCCGCGTCGACGATGCCGCGGACGGCGTCCAGACCGATCCGGTTGCCGAAGGCATTGCAGCCGACGCCGACCGCGCTCACCATGAGTCCCGAGTCACCCAGGGGGCGATAGCTCATCTCCGTCACCCGATCGACCTTACCCAGCGTCCGAAGACTCGATCAGGTCGAGGTCGCGGACGCAGAAGCCATGGTGCTCGAAGGTCTCGTTGAGCACGGTGCCGAGACACTGCCGCACCGACCGGCCCCGCGCGTACGGCGGCCACATGTCGTTGTCAGGGATCGGCGCGGGCAGCGCCAGCTGCTCGGGAGTGACGGTGGCCAGCCAGCCGTCGAGCTCGGCGGCCTGCTCCTCGCGCACGACCAGAACGTCGTCGAGGCTCGGCGCCGACGTCGGGTCCAGCCCCTGCTCCGCACGGTCGGGGACAGCCTCGATGCCGAGACCCATCGGGGTGAACAGCGCCGTCGAGCCGAGGACGCAGCGGCGGAACCACGAGTCGTGGACGAACACGAGATGGCGCAGGGTCTCGACGGCCGACCACTCGTCGTCCACGCTGCGGTGCTCGATGCCGGGCGTGCCCCGCAGGCGCGCGACGGTCGCGGCCCAGTCGGCCCGCAGCTGTCGCCAGCCAGCACGCAGGTCGGCGGGATCGTCGGACCGGATCAGGAGGCGCACCGGATGACGACGGTCGAGCTCGGCCTCGACGTACTCCATCACCTCGACGCCGTTGACCACGAGGTGGGTGACGAGGCCGTCGATCTCGGCGTCCTGCAGCACCACCCCGACCAGCCGGGCGCGGTCGAGCACGCACTCGCGGAACTCCGCGCCGGTCAGGTCTTCGTCCACGAACCGCTTCATGTCCGGGAGGCTAGGCCAGGGCACCGACAACGTCGCCGGCCCGTGCCAGCACGCGGGCGGATTCGGCCATGTGTCATCACGAGAACGGAGAACCGACGCCGAGCAGGCCAGGCTCCAGGGCATAAACATTCTTCGCAAAGCCGCCGTCACCGCCAGCTCCGCCGTCCTGCTCACGGCCGTAGGAGCCGTCAGCGGGATCGGGTTGTCGGCCGCCCAGGCCCTCGACGTGACCGCGAGTCCCGGCGTCGTCGTCGTGAACCTCACGGCCGCCGAGACCACTCAAGTCGTGAACAGCCCGGATGTCGCCTACTCGAAGTGCACCATTGCGTTCGCCACGGCGTCGTCTGACAGCTTCATCCGGCCGCCGATCGAGTTCAACTGCGAGGCGGTCCTGATGGAGTGCTCACGCCTCGCCGCCGGTCGACCGCTCGCGGTCGTCTTCTACTGGTCCTCCACGGAGTGCCGCTTCTGAGCGACGGCACCCGGCGCGCGCCCTGGGCGCGCGTCCGGGTGCCAGGATGAGTGGATGC
>DATBBE010000050.1:0-7406 GCA_036271155.1 Nocardioides sp.
ATCTGGTGCCCAGCCTTCCGCTGGCCGCCACCTCACCGGCCCTGTGCGGCGTCGTGCACGCGATGCCCGCCGGCGGGGTGAACACCGGGACCGGCTCCACCGCTGGGATGGAGGACTCGGGCCTGCTGCTGCTGGCCGGCGGTCTCTTCGTCGCCGGTGCGGGAACCGCGCTCTACACGGTGCGTCGCAAGACCATGAAGGCCTGAGCGACCGATGACCACCACCCACCGCGGCCTACCCGGACGGACAGCCGCACTCGTGTTCGGTCTGGTCGCCATGGTGGCCGCGGTGGCGCTGGTGGTCGTGGTCGTCAGGGCACAGCAGAGTGCGCCGAGGCCCCGGGACTCCGGACGGATCAACGCCGGGGCCACGCCGGGTGCGCAGCATCGGGCGCACGGCTCGACGCAGGGCAAGGACCAGGGAGCGGCGCAGACGCCGCCTCCGCTCCCCGCCTCGCGCCCAGTGTCGATCACCATCCCGGCGATCGGGGTGCACACCGTCGTCAACCAGCTCGGGCTGGCCGGCGACGGCACCCTGGCGGTGCCACAGCCCGGCCCGCACTTGGACCAAGCCGCATGGTTCGAGAACTCGCCGACCCCGGGTCAGCCGGGACCCTCGATCATCGAAGGGCACGTCGACAGCGTCGAGGGACCGTCGGTGTTCTTCAAGCTCGGCGCCGTGCGGACCGGCGACCGGATCGTCGTACGACGTGCCGACGGCCGCAGCCTGACCTTCGAGGTGAACGCGGTCCGCGACTACCTCAAGACCAGCTTTCCCACCACGGTGGTGTACGGCGGCCGGGACCTGTCCCAGCCGACCCTCCGCCTGATCACGTGCAGCGACTTCGACGCCTCCATCCAGCACCACGTCGGCAACGAGGTCGTGTTCGCGCATCTCGTCCACGCCACCCGACCCGCGCACGCCTCTTAGGAGCTCCCATGCCTTCCACCACCCGCCTCGCCGGCCTGCTCGTCGCCTCGGCCGCCCTGACGACGGGCGTCGTCGGCACCGCCGCGACCGCGCACGCTCTATCCACGCCGACCGGCCATCATGCCCAGGCGGCATCGCGTACCGCGCCGGCGATCCGGATCAGCAACTTCGCGTTCCACACGCCGAAGTCGGTGCAGCCGGGCGCGACCGTGCGGATCGTCAACCACGACGGCACGACCCACACCGTGACCTCCAACAAGGGTCTCTTCAACGTGCGGATCCCGGCCGGGCAGACGCGCACCATCACAGCGCCGCACCGGGCGGGGACGTATCGCTTCCACTGCAACATCCACACCGAGATGCACGGGCGCCTCAGGGTCAGCTGACCCGCGCCCGGAGCGAAGGAGAACCAGATGCGCACCACAGCCACCCGCGCGACCGCGCTGACCATGGGCCTGGCGGCGACCGTGCTCGTGCTCACCGGCTGCGGCAGCAGCGGCAGCTCCACCGCCGCGACGTCACCGTCTGACTCGATGTCGGACATGTCGATGTCGCCCAGCTCCTCGACAGGCACCTCGACCAGCACGGACCCGGCGATGAAGTCGATGATCATGATCAAGAACTTCGCGTTCACCGGTCCGGCGTCGGTCAAGGCCGGCTCGACGGTGACGGTGATGAACGAGGACAGCGAGGCCCACACGGTCACCGCGGACAGCAGTAGTGGCGGCTTCGACGTCACCGTGCCGGCCGGTGCCACCAAGACGTTCACCGCCCCGGCCAAGCCCGGGACCTACCCCTACCACTGCAACTACCACAGCAACATGCACGGCACCCTGCGCGTGTCATGACCAGCCCGAGAGACTCCAGGAGCCCGAGGAGCACCGCCATGAAGCTGACCACCTCCCCCGCCCAGTGGTGCGCGTCCGTGCTGCTGCTCGTCGCGGCGGGGACGCACATCCCCTTGATCAAGGAGCACCTCGAGGAGGCGCCGTACGTCGGGTGGCTCTTCATCCTCCTCAGCGTCGTCTGCATCGCGCTCGCCGTGGCCATCCTGTTCGTGGACGACGCGAGCGTGTGGGTGCTCAGCGGGGTCACCTGCTTCGCGGCCGTGGTCGCCTTCCTCGCGTCCCGGACCGTGGGCCTGCCCCAGATCGGCGACGACGTGGGGAACTGGACCGAGCCGCTCGGCGTTCCGGCCGTCGCGTCGGAGGCCTTGATGGCGGTGCTCGCCTACCTGCACTTGCGGAGCCGGCGTGGGCCGCGTCACGTGGTGTAGCGAGGTGTGCGACGAGCGGCCGCCTGTGGGGGGCGGCCGACCGCCTCAGGAGTAGACGTGGGGGGCGAGGGTGCCGATGTCGCGCAGGTTGCGGTACTTCTCGCGGTAGTCGAGGCCGTAGCCCACGACGAACTCGTTGGGGATGTCCCAGCCGACGTACTTCGGCTCGACGGGCATCTTCAGGGCTTCGGGCTTGCGCAGCAGCGTCGCGATCTCGACGCTGGCGGCGTTGCGGCTGCCGAGGCTGTTGACCAGCCAGCTGAGGGTCAGCCCGGTGTCGATCAGCTCGTCGACGATCAGCACGTGGCGACCGGTGATGTCGGTGTCGAGGTCCTTCAGGAGGCGCACCACGCCGGAGGACTTGGTGCCGGAGCCGTAGGAGCTGATCGCGATCCAGTCCATCTCGACGTGGCGCGGCAGGGCGCGGGCCAGGTCGGCCATCACCATCACGGCACCGCGGAGGATGCCGACGATGAGGAGGTCGCGCCCCTCGTAGTCGGCCGTGATCTCCTGGGCCATCTCCTCGAGCCGGTCGTGGATCTGCTTCTCGGTGAAGAGGATCTTGATCAGGTCCTGCTCGGCGTGCGAGGCCTCCATGTGGCCACCCTAGCCAGCCTGTCCCGACCGCTCGAAGACCAGGACGCCGTCGCGGCGCAGGGCGCGGAGGTGACCGGGCAGGTCGACCCACTTCTGACCGTGCCAGTCGGTCACCAGGGCATCGATCGCGAGGACATGCTGGTGGAAGGTCTCGCCGGGTGGCGAGCCGGCGTCGACGGCGGCGGCGCGCAGCACCCGGGTGCGGATCGGCGGCTCCAGGCCGGCCAGGACCTCGACCGAGAGCCCGCCGACCACGACCGCGGTGGCGCCGGCCTGATCGGCGTACCGGTCGAGGAGCTCCATGTCGGCCCGGAGCTGGTCGGCGGTGCGCGCCAGCGACTCGGTGACACCGGGCCCGAGCTCGTCCTCGAGCACCGGCAGCACCCGCTCGCGGACCCGCACCCGTGTGTACGCCGGGTCGCCGTTGTGCGGGTCCTCCCAGGCCTCCAGGCCCTCGACCTGGCAAGCGGTCACGGTGTCGACGTGGGAGACCCCGAGCAGCGGTCGGCGGTAGTGCTCGAACGAGCGCCGCATCCCCGCGATCGCGCGGCCCCCCGAGCCGCGGGCCAGGCCCATCAGGACGGTCTCGGCCTGGTCGTCACGGGTGTGCCCGAGCAGGACCACCTCCGCCGCGAACCGCTCCCGGATCTGATCGAGCAGGACGTAGCGAGCCGCCCGCGCTGCCGCCTCAGGCCCGAGACCGGGTGCGTCGACCGTCGCGCGGGCGCTCACCGTCTCGTCGACACCCAGTGTCGCGAGCTGGCCCACCACCCGGACGGCCTGCTCGGCCGAGCCCTCCTGGAGGCCGTGGTCGACGGTCGCGCCCACGACGTACCACCCACGGTCGTGCGCCTCGTGGACCGTCGCCGAGGCCAGGGCCAGCGAGTCGGCGCCACCACTGCACGCCACGACCAGCCGGGCGCCGGGCTCGAGGTCATCGAGACCCCGGCGCACGGCGTGACGAACGGCGGCGAGCGAAGGGTGCAGGCTCATGGTCGGACCAGGCTCACGTCGCGTGGACGCGCCCCACCCAGGCGTCGGGGTCGTGGATCTCGGCGAGGGACGGCAGGTTGTCGGCGTTCGCCCACACCGCGTTGAAGTCGGCCATGCCCACCTTGTCGACCACCGCCCGCACGAACCTGGCGCCGTCGCGGTACTGCGCCATCTTCGCCTCGACCCCGAGCAGCCTTCGCAGCAGCCGGTCGAGCGTGCCCACCCCCTGGCGTCGCTGGTCGAACTTGCCCCGGATCGCCTCGACGCTCGGGATGACGCTCGGCCCGACGCCGTCCATGACGTAGTCCGCGTGACCCTCGAGCAGCGACATCACACCCGTCACCCGATCGAGGATCTGCTTCTGCTCGGGGGAGCCGAGCAGGTCCATCAGGCTCCCGCCGCGGCCGTTCTTGATCGCCTCGGAGATGCGCTTGAGCCCCTCGTCGAGGAACCGTTGGGGCTCGACGGTGTCGGCCAACGCCGTGAACTGGGCGAAGAGGTGGTCGCGCATCCAGGGCACCGCGGTGAACTGCACCCGGTGGGTCTCCTCGTGAAGGCACACCCAGAGGCGGAAGTCGCGGGGGTCGCAGTCCAGCTCCCGCTCGACATGCACGACGTTCGGCGCGACGAGCAGCAGTCGGCCGTGGGGATCGTGGAAGGGATCGAACTGGCCGAGCACCTTGCTGGCCATGAAGCCGAGCAGCCCGCCGACCTCCGCGCCGGTGATGCGCGAGCCGACCGCCTGCGTCACCGCCCCGGGAGGGCCCTTCTTCTCGGTCACCTTGTCGATCACCGGGCCGAGCAGCTGGGCGAAGCCGTCAGCGTTGGCCTGGATCCAGGCCGCCCGGTCGACGACCAGCACCGGGGCCGTCAGCGCACCTGCGTCGAGGCCGGTGAAGTCGTGGACGAACGACGTAGAGTGCTCGGCTCCCTCGCGGAGCTCCGCGACCGTCTGCGCAGCCTGGGCGGTCGACACCTGCGGCCCGGCCCCGGCGATCCGCGTGCCCAGCGAGACCGCGAGCCCCCAGTCGACCATCTCCGTCGTCATGTCCTGAGCGTACGGGGGTGGCGGTTTCATCAAGGTATGTCGGTGAACCCTTCCTTCCCACGCTGAGTTCATCGCGGGAACCGCCGGTCGAGCGACATACCTTGATGAACCGTCCTCAGCAGCGACAGGTGGCGAGGGTGGCGGCTAGGTGGTCGAGGGCGGCGCGGGTGTCGAGGGTGTCGGCCTCGTTCACGTGGTTGCTGACGAAGGCGAAGACCAGGACGTGCCCGCGGGCGTCGGTGGTGATGCCGGCTAGGGCGCTGGTGCCGCTGAGGGTGCCGGTCTTGGCGCGGACCAGCCCGCGTCCGGGACTGTCGTCGAAGCGGTAGCGGAGCGAACCGTCGTACGCCGCGACCGGGAGGCCGGTGACCACCGAGCGGAGCTCCGGGTGGGTCGGCGAGGACGCCAGCTGGAGCACCTGCACGAGCGTCTCGGCGTCGACCCGGTCGTTGCGGGAGAGCCCGCTGCCGTCCTGGATCGTCGCCCCGTGGAGGTCGAGGCCGAGACCGGTCAGGGTCCTGGTCACGCCCCGCACGCCCGCGGCGTACGACCCCTGACCCATCACCGCGAGCCCGACCTGGTGGGCGAGCACCTCGGCGCCCTCGTTGTCGCTGAACTGCAGGATGCGCTCGACGATGTCGGCCAGCGGGAGGCTCGTGACCCGGGCCAGCTCGCGGGCATGAGCACCCGCCTTCGTCTGCGTGATGGTCGGCTCGACCTCGATGCCGTCCTTGCGCAGGAACGTCGCGAACATGCCGGCCGCCGTCGCGGGTGGGTCGGGCACCCGGCCGTAGCCGGAGGGGTTCAGACCCTCGTCTGCCCAGAGGGCCGTGATGGGCGAGACGACGTCGGGGAGGTACGACGCGGGCCAGTGCGGGTTGACGCGTGGACCCGTGAACAGGGAGGTGTCGTAGGCCAGGCGCACCTCGTGGCTGCCGCTCGCCCGCAGCTTCGCGGCGGTCAGGCGCGCCAGGCTCTGGAGGCTCGCGTCGTGGCGCGCCGGACCGGTCCGGGGCTGGGCGCCGGCCAAGAACGGGTCGCCGCCTCCGACCAGGAGGATCCCCGGGTGACCGTCCGCGCGACCGTCGGCCACCACCCGGGTCGCGAAGGTGTGGCCCGGGCCGAGGGTCTCGAGCGCCGCGGAGGTGGTGAGCAGCTTGAGGGTGGACGCCGGCATGGAGACGCCGTGGCCCTCGTCGAGCAGGGGCGCCCCGGACAGCGGCGCCACGACGGCCCGCAGGTCGAACAGGTCCGGGTCCTGGAGTGGCGCGGCGAGGGCACGACGTACCGGCGCCGTCTGTGGTCTGGCCCGCGGAGCCGGACGGGCCACGGCTCGGGGCGTCGGCGCGACCGGCGCCTGGTAGCCGGGCACGGGCACGGCGAGCGGAGCCGGCTGGTCGCCGAGCCAGTCGTCGAGCCACCCCATGCGGTACGCCGTGGCGGCACCGCCGGCGAGCACCAGGACCACGACGCCGGCGACCCACGCGAAGGCGCGACGACCGCGACGACGCCGGCGGCTGACGCCGTACGGGCGGCGCTCGTCTCGAGCCACCGGGCTCACCTCGCTGTCGTGGTCATGCAGGGTCATGGGCTGGTCGTGGACGGATGCGCACAGGTTGCGCACGCGGGCTCATTCTGCGGGAGACTGGCTCGGACCGCGCAGCGACCCGGAGGGCTTGGAGGACATGGTGCTGGAGTTCGACGTGCTCGTGGAGATCCCCAAGGGCAGCCGCAACAAGTACGAGGTCGACCATGCGAGCGGTCGGATCCGGCTCGACCGGACGCTCTTCACGTCCACGCAGTATCCCGCCGACTATGGCTTCATCGAGGAGACTCTCGGACAGGACGGCGACCCGCTCGACGCGCTGGTGCTGCTCCTGGGTGAGCCGACCTTCCCCGGCTGCCTGATCAAGTGCCGGGCGATCGGGATGTACCGGATGACCGATGAGAAGGGCGCCGACGACAAGGTGCTGTGCGTGCCGGTCTCCGACCCGCGCCTGGAGCACATGCGCGACATCAACCACCTCCCGAAGTTCGACCGGATGGAGATCGAGCACTTCTTCACCGTCTACAAGGAGCTGGAGCCCGGGAAGTCCGTCGAAGGGGCCGACTGGGTGGGCCGCGACGCGGCCGAGGCCGAGGTGCAGGCATCCTTCGCCCGGCTGACCGAGCATCCCGAAGACCTCCACTGACCCGTCGATGACCTGCCGATAGCCCGCCGATGAGTCAGCCCGCGCACGGAGCGCACGACTTCGCCGACGACCCTCGCAACCGCGAGGTCCTGATCCACGTCAACGGCGCACTGGTGCCCCGCGACCGCGCCGTGGTGTCGGTCTTCGACGCCGGCTTCGTGCTGGGCGACGGCGTCTGGGAGGGCCTGCGCGTCCACGGCGGCCACCCGGCGTTCCTCGACCAGCACCTCGACCGGCTGTGGGAGGGCGCGACCGCCATCGCGCTCGACATCGGCCTGACCCGCGACGAGCTCACCGACCGGATCTACGAGACGCTGCGCGCCAACGAGATGACCGACGGGGTGCACATCCGCCTGATGGTGACGCGCGG
>DATBBE010000051.1:0-5508 GCA_036271155.1 Nocardioides sp.
GACGTACTTGGCCATGGTCGCGCCGGTGCCGATCGACTCGTCGTCGGGATGCGCATGGACCAGGAGCAGGCGTCGCGCCGGGATGTCGCTCATGATCCTGACCCTAGGGCGTGACTAGGAGCGAACCAGCGCCGCCTCGACACCGGGCAGGCGCACGAGGAGCTGGTCCAGCTGGGCGGCGGTGCGTCCGGCCTCGCCGAGCGCGGCGAGCCGCCGAAGCGACTCGTCACCGGCATCGATGCCGGCGCGGAGTCCCGCCACGACGCTGCGGACGCGATCCGGGACGGCCGCCAGGATCTCGGCGGCCGACGGCCCGGCGTACGCCGTGGCCAGCACCTCGATCCGACGTGCAGCGACGGCGTCGGGGACGGGCCGGAAGAGCGGCACCGTGGACCATGTGATGTGGGCCAGCTCGAAGAGGGCACTGCCGGGGGCCGCGACGTCCCAGTCGAACACCCCCGACACGCGCTCACCATTGAAGGCCACGTTGTAGGCGCCGAGATCGTTGTGCGCGACCAGCGCCTGACGCTCGGGTGACTCGAACCGCCACGGGCCCGGATGGTCGAAGCCGCGCACGGCTTCATGGAGCTCCCGCGTCCAGCGGCCGAGATCGGCCAGCCGGCCGTCGCTCAGCAGCTCGGTGTCGACGTCGACCACCTCCCCGGGCAGGAAGTCGAGGATCTCGCGGCCTCGGGCGTCGAAGCCGTGGACGCTCGGCACGCCGCGCAGCCCGGCGGCGTCCAGATGCCGGAGCAGGGCGTGCACGGCCGGCGTCCAGGGGCCGGTCGGGCGACGGACGGTGTCGCCGATGCGTACGGCGCCTCCGACATTGCCGCCAGGCAGCCTCTCGCCGTCGAGCAGCAGCTCACGCAGCTCGGCGAGGAAGGGCCGGTCGGGCTCCAGCCAGTCGACGTCGTCGAGCTCCTCGGGGCTGAGCCAGCGCAGCTGGTCGTGGCCGACACCGGGTCTGGGCGAGCCGGCGTCGAGCCGGCAGACCGCGGCCCGCAGGGTGTGGGCCGCTCCGACCGGCTGCTCTCCCTCGAGCCAGACCTCGACGCTGACGCGGCAACCGAGCTCCTCACCGACCTCGCGCACGAGCGCCTCCTCGGGAGTCTCGCCCGGCTCCACCTTGCCGCCGGGCAGCTCCCAGCGCCCTGCCGTGGCCGGTGGCGTCGTACGTCGCGCCGCGAGGAGCATGCCGCAGCGGACGACGGCGGCACCGACGACCAGGGACACGGTCAGGGAGTCCGCCGGGCCGTGGCAGGCGGTCGAGCGGCCCGCGTGGTCGCCTTCGGGACTCGCAGGGTGCTCGTGTCGAGCGCCGGGACCCCGATCTTGCCGATGTAGAGAGCGAGCCAGGCCGTGGCGAGGTTCTGTGCGGCGTACTCCTCGCGCCCGGGGTACGTGTCCTGCTGGTCGGCGATGGTCGGGTCGACGGAGTACGTGCGACCGTCGGTCGCGCCGCTGCTGGCCACCAGGTTCATCTGGCCCGTCTCGTGCCAGGCGAGGGCGCGCCCGGCTGGCCAGCCGTGACCGTGCAGATAGCGGGCGTAGACCCTGGCGTGGGCGTCGAGACTGACGAAGTGGGCGCGGCGCGCGGACCCCCAGTCGTCACCTTGGGGGTAGTAGATCCCGCTGTGGCCCAGCTCGTAGACCGTGCCTCCCGGCTGGCTGTAGACACCGCCGGCCGGGCTGGCGGCTCCCGCGGTGTACTTCACCGTGCTGAACGCCGAGTAGACCAGGCCGCCGTTGTGGAACATCGCCTCCGGCACCCGCTGGCGCGCCAGCCGGTCGAAGTCGGCAGCGGTCCAGAGGAGCTGGATCGCGGAGGCGTAGTCGGGGTGGATGATCTGGTGGTTGACCACCGTGCCGTTGGAGTAGGCGTTGTAGCCGTCCAGCCGACGATCGAGGGACACGCCGTTGACCACCCGGCGCGAGGTGTTGTTGCCACGTGTCGCGTACGCCGCGACCGCTAGCTCGGCGGCCTTGGCTCGCCAGACGGAGGCGTGCGACGCCGACGGCATCATCGCCGCGGCGAAGGCCAGGAGCGAGGAGTTCCACGAGTCCTCCTCGGCCTTGGTGTCACCGGGCGTGACGATGGTGCCGTCGGGGCGGGCCCAGTAGGGCACCACCTCGGTGGACAGGCGATCGGCCTCGGAGGTCACCATCGAGACGACGTCCGCACGCGTCTGCGCGGTGAGATGGGTCCAGGTCAGCCACGCCGCGGCACCGGTGAGCATGGCCCAGTGGGCGGTCTCCCAGCCGCGTCCCCAGCCGCCGGGGCTGACCGACACGTGGGCGCAGGCGATCGACCGGACCAGCTGGTCGACGTAGCGGAACCCGCGCGCCCGGGAGCTGCCGACGGCGACGCGGTCGTAGGCGTCGGTCGTCAGGCCGACCGCAACGGTCAGGGCGGACATCGCCGGCAGCCTGATGGACAGCTCGTCACCACGCCCCTGGTCGAGGAGGTCGAGATAGGCACGCGTGTGCGTGGGCCGCCAGAGCGCGGCGTACTGGTCGCCGAGCAGGTAGCGCTCGGACTCCTCGAGCGAGGCCCGCACGCGGCCGTCGACGTGTCCGAGGTGACCGGTGACGTGGGCCCCGAGCAGGGTGCTCGGCTCGACCCGCGGGGAGCGGCGGGCGCGGCCGGGCCGGGCCGTCGGGCAGGTGGTGGCGCCGGGCACGTCCGCGACCTGCCAGGCCGTGGGCGTGTCACCGGTGACCGGGGCGAAGGTCCTCTGGACGACGTGACGCGGACCGGTGAGGTCGTCGGTGAGGTACCACGTAGAGCCGCGGACCACACCGAGCCCGTCGTGCCCGGTGGAACCCCAGTCGCCCACGACCGGTCGGTCGCCGGTCGTGCCGAACGACGCCGTGACGGTCGTGTCGGGCGCGTCCACGGAGTCGGCCAGCACCCACGCGCCGTTCTCGAAGGTGCCGATGCCGTCGGTGCCGTCGCCGTCCCAGTCGCCGACCACCGGCGTGGCCGACCCGTCGCCGAAGGTGACGTCTCGCCACTGCGTCGGGGTGGAGCCGTCGGTGAACGGACCGAGCGCGAGAAGCCAGCGGTTGCCCCGCACCACCCCGATGTCGGTGCTGCCGTCGCCGTTCCAGTCACCGGTCACGGGGACGTCGCCGGCCTGGCCGAAGGTGACCGTGGCGGTCGGGGGGCGGGTGGGTCGCTGCACCTGACTCCACAGCTGCCACTGACCGGCGGCGAAGACGCCGGGAGTCTGCGCACCGTCGCCGTTCCAGTCGCCGAGCACCCGGACGCCGCCGGCCGGCAGGGCCGGCAGGTGGTAGCCGACGGTGCCCCCGGCCGGGAGCTGCGCACGCAGACCGTCCGCCGAGAGGAACGCCGGGACAGCCGCGGCGTCGATCGTCGCGCGGTGTGCGCCGGCCGGTGTCCTCGACGTCGAGGAGAGCGCCGCTGACGCAGGCTCGGCGCCGGCAGAGACGCTCGGCAGCACACTGGCGAGCATGCCGGCGAGGGAGGCGCACGCGGTCGCGCAGACGACCAGACCCGGACCGCGTCGGAACAACTCTCCTCCTGCTCTCGGGACCCGGTGCCGGGCCTGCGGGGACTTTACCTTCGGGTCCGGACATCCGGAGGGCAATCAGGAAGCAGGCCTGGGCTGTCGCGCGAGCTGGCGGCTCTGGGCGACCAGCCGGCCGGCGGAGTCCCAGACCTCGCAGTCCTCCTCGAACATGCCGCCGGCGAGGTTCTTGGTCTCGTGCCGCAGCCGCAGCCACCCGGGCGCGGGTCGGGCCCGGACGTGAGCGGTGATCTCGAGGGTCGGGGCCCACCCCATCAGGCCGAGCTCGAAGGTCGTCGGCGGCATCGCGTCCACGGCCAGCAGCAGGGCGAGAGGGTCGGGCTCGCGCTCGTCGTGCAGCCGGAACCAGCCCTGCACCACGGCGCGACCGCCCGGCTTTCCGACCGCCCAGCCGGCCGTGGCGGGGTCGAGCCGGAGGTCGAAGCGGCTCAGCAGGGGCGGGGCGACCGCTCGGTACTCCGGAGGGGCGAGGTCCATGCCCCAGCACTCGGCGGGCGGGGGCAGGACCGGCTCGGTCGCGGTGGTCCCGATGTCGCTCGGCAGGGCGTCGAGGTCGCCGTACGTCGCCAGCGCGGTCAGCCGCGTCTCGCCCGCCTGCGCCAGGTCGACCGCCCACGTGGAGACGCTGCGCCCCTCGCGCAGGGCCCGCGTCGTGACCGTCGCCGGTCCGGGTGAGGAGGCCGACAGGTAGTAGGCGCTGACCGAGAGCGGGTCGGGGTGAGGCGACGACCGGCGTACGGCGTGGCCGAGGACGGCGAGGAGGTAGCCGCCGTTGACTCCCGCCCCGACCACCCATCCGGGGCGCAGCTCCGCGGCGTAGGCGTCCGGCCCGGTCTGGTCCAGGGCGATGTCGCGGTCGAACTCGGCCTGCTCGTCGGGCATGCCGGTGAGACTAGTGAGCGTCTGCTGGGGCACCATGAGGGACGTGACGAAACGGCAGCCGAGCTGGGTCTACGACGCGGGCGACGAGCCCGATCCCCGCTTCAGCCTCGCCAACGAGCGGACCTTCCTGGCGTGGGTGCGCACCGCGCTGGCGATGCTCGCCGGCGGCGTCGCCCTTCATGCGCTCACGGTGCCGAGCACCGACTGGCTGCGCACGCTGCTCGTGGTGCTGCTGATCGGCGTGGGCGGCCTCGTGTGCCTGTTCGCGCTGGTGCGCTGGGCCCGCGTCGAGCGGGCGATGCGGCTGCGCGAGCCGATGCCGTCGTTCGGTCTCGGCATCGTGACAGCCGGGGCGTTGTTGCTGGTGGCGGTGCTGCTCGTGGTGGTGCTGGTCTGAGCCGGGTCTGAGCCAGGCCTCGCCGAGGTCAGGCGGCGCGACGGGCCGAGAGCCGGCGGACCAGCACCCGCAGGCCCGAGTCGGCGGTCTGCGGACGGTCGATCGGCAGCAGGTGGGTCTTGCCCTCGTGGACGGCGATCATCGAGATGGCCTCCTCGTCGTACTCCGCGGCCAGCCGGTCGGCGCGGTCGAGGTCGTCGTCGGCGACGGCGAGGTTGATGGCCCCGACGAAGCCGTCGTGCAGGGCGTTCAGGTCGTCGATCAGGCGTGTCATACCACGAGTATGACGGAACGGATTGGATCGTTCCAATCGCCGTGACGTGACGCTGGTCTCCCCTCAGTCCTTCGGGCGCGGCGGTCGGCCCCGACGCGGCAGCGGGCCGGTGTCCTTGGGCAACCGGCCCGCCTCGGCCAACGCCTTGCGGAGCAGCATCTCGACGTGCGCGTTGAGGCTGCGGAACTCGTCGTCGGCCCAGCGCATCAACGCGTCATGGACGGCGGGGTCGACGCGCAGCAGAACCTGGCGTCTGGAGCTCACGAGTGGTCCGTTCAGTACAGCGAGCCGGCGTTGACGATGGGCGAGGCCGGCTGGTCGCCGCACAGCACGACCATCAGGTTGCTGACCATGCTCGCCTTGCGCTCCTCGTCGAGGTCGACGACCTCGTGCTCGGC
>DATBBE010000052.1:0-7686 GCA_036271155.1 Nocardioides sp.
ATCTCGATGCTGCGGTCGATGCGGTCCAGCGGGTGGTGCTCGGTAGCGGTCTCCATCATGGGTCAGCCTCTCTCACGTCGTCATCGGCGAGATCACTCGTGCCCGACCTCGTCGATCTGCAACCTCAGAATTGCATGTCCCGGCGCTGAACGCAATTCTCAGGTTGCAGGTAAGCGTTCGGCGAGCCGCTCACCGGCCCCGCGTTACCGTGGCAGCCATGCGCGGTGGACGCGGTCTACGCGGGTTTCACGGGCCCCGACGAGGCGTCTTCTTCGGCCTTCGGCACGCCCACAGCGGCACGCTCCTGATCCTGCTGGTCGTCGTCCTGGTCATCGTGATGGTCATCGTCGCGCGGAGGCGCCAGGACTGACTCGGGCCGGCATCGGCAGCTGCCCGCCCCCGCTCCGCGGACCCTTCCCAAAAAAAGTTCTCGGTTTTGCCGTCACGCCCGCGCGCGGACGCCGTCTCCCTCACAAGAGGAAGGCAAAATGCCATGAGTAGATCCCCCCGCCATGGTCGCCTGGACGACGTCGAGGCACTTGCGGCACCTGGCCTGCGGAGCAGGTCTTGACCACGCTGCGCACGACCCCGGTCACCGCGGTCGCGTGCCCCGCGTGGTGCAGCGTCAGCCAGAGCACTCATCTGCGTGAGCTGCGCTGGGAGGGCCGCGCTCTGCACTGGAGCGACGCTCGTACCGGCGAGGGCTGGGAGATCCGCCACACCTCTGCCACCGACGCCGAGGGGCAACCCTTCGACGTCGAGCCGCAGGTCTACGTCACCACCAGTGGTGGCCTGACCCTGGCCGGTGCCGAAGCGCTCGCGCTGACGCTGCTGGCGACCTACGAGGAGGCAGCCGACTGACGACGGCTCGGTCCTGCGGCCGCGCATGGGGCGCCCGCAGGACGGAGCCGCCGACTGGGCCCGCTCCGGGCCGCGCGAACGCGCGGAGGGGCAGTCGGGCCGGACATCTCGCTGTCTGGCGGGCAGCACTCAGCAGATGTCCGGCCCACCTTCCTCTCGCGCACCTCATTCGCCCTGAGGCGCGCGAGAGGTGCCCTTCCCCCGGACGCCCTCGGGACTTTGGTCACTCTCTTCTAGACCGAACGGCCCGACTCGCGCGTCAGGTCTTCTACCGCGCGCCACGGTCTGCCTATCCTGTCGGCGAAACCCGCCGGTGACCCGAGACGCCGGCGGGTTTCGTCTTGTCCGCGTCTCCAGGCGTGCCTACCTGGTCGGCTCGCGTCTTCTCACCCGCCGGTGACCCGCACGTCGGCAGCGCGCACGTAGGCGATGCGATGCCCGAAGTAGATCTCGTCGTAGCGATCGTGCCCGACCACGTCCGTGCAGTCGCGCGCCACTCCCGCGCAGCGGAACGTCTTGGCGTAGTAATAGTCGGTCTGCAGATGGGAGTCGGCCAACACGTAGGACTGGCCGGGCTGGATGGAGTACTGCAGAGGGGTCACCGGCTGGTACGGGATCGCCTTCGGGTACGCCGACCTCTCGGGGTAGGCGCGGCCGTAGACGGGGACCGGCTCCTGTCCTCGAGGCAGGACCACCCGTCCCCGCGCCGGCACTGCCACCGGCTGCGAGGGCGGGTCGTAGATCCAGCCCTCCTCCCCCAGCCACCAGACGCCCAGCCAGTCGCCGGAGCGCTCGGCGACGACGAGCTTCTGACCCGCTGCGGCTCGGGCCCCGATGTCGGAGACACCGGTGGTGGACGGCGATCCGTCCGGATGCAGTCCGACGTCGGCGACCAGGGGGGCGTCGGTCGACGGGCTCTGGTGCAGGTAGACGAAGTTCGTGCCCTGGACCGGGCACGTGCCGTCCACGTCGCAGCCGGTCACCGGCTGCTCGTTGTCGGCGAAGCCCGGCCGCACGGTCACGAGGTCGCCTCGGGCGTGGCGATCACCCGAGATCGGGTGGCCCAGCAGCGCCATGTAGTGCTCCCAGTCCCAGTAGGGACCCGGATCCCAGTGCATCCCGGCCACGGTGTCCGGGGTCGTCCCGGGCACCTGGTCGTGGCCGATGATGTGGGCACGGTCGAGCGGGACGCCGTACTCGTGGGCCAGGTGGCGGACCAGCGCCGCAGAGCTCTCGTAGAGCGCCTCGGTGTACCACGTCGCGCCTTGGGCAGCGAAGCCCTCGTGCTCGACGCCGATCGAGTGCATGTTCACGTACCAGTTGCCTGCGTGCCACCCCACGTCGCGCGGGTTCATGTGGGCCGCGATCTGCCCGTCGCTGGAGCGGACCGTGTAGTGCCAGCCGAGGTACGTCGGGTCCTGCACCAGCTGCAGCGAGGAGTCCCAGTAGCCCTCGGTGTCGTGGATGACGATGTCGTCGATCCTCATGTCGTGGGGACGGTCGGCGAGGTCGTGGTTGCCGTAGTCGACCGGGTCCGGTCCGTACTGCTCGTAGGGGGCGGGCACGGACTCGCAGCCCAGCGACCTCGGGCAGTCGACCCGCCTGGCTCGGCGAGGATGCGGCGTGGCCATCGGGAGCGCGCGGACCTGTCGGGTGGCCACGTGCACGCCGGGGTGAGCCGCCACCCGGACGTGCTGGCCGTCGTTGGTCGTGCGCGCGGCGCCGTGGCGGATGACGGCGTACACCTCACGGGTGAAGCGGAGGGCCGTCGGCTCGTCGCGGGCGGTGCTGTAGCGGGCGACGGCGGCGCTCCAGGAGCCGAGCCCGCCGGCGGGACCGTGCCGGTAGCTCGCCAGCAGCGCCGCTCCGCCACAGATGTTGGCGACGGCGTCGCTGCGCAGCCGGGTCCGGGCATATCCCGTGAGGTGTGAGGCCCGGTCGAGGGTGCGGGCCTGGGCTCTGGCCAGCGGCGTCGACGCGGCGTACGCCGGCACCCGCGGCTCCGGACCGCCGTCGCCCTTGCCGAGCCGGTCGGGTGGACCCGGGGGCGAGGCACTGACGACATGGGTCAGGTGCATCGGGCCGTAGCCACCGGACGTGCTCGGTGAGTCACCGTGGGCGTCCCACCGGGACTCGAGGTAGGAGACGCCGAGCAACACGGCTCTCGGCACGCCACTGGCCCGGGCGGCCCGGGTGAAGACGGCCTCGCGGTCGGTGGGTCCGGCCAGGCACGAGCGCCAAACGGCGCCGGGGGCTGGGCGACCGGCCGGGGCCGGTGCGGTCGTGGCGGCGAGGACGCCGGCGACGAGCGCGCACGCCGCGCTGACTGCTCCGAGCGCGCGCATCCTGAGACGTGGTGACACGAGTCCTCCCGAGAGAGTCGAAGACCCCTCGACCCTAGACCCCCGGGTTCGTGGAATGCTCCTTGGCATGGAACGCGTGTGGCTGTTCGACCACCTAGCCGTGACGGTCGGCTGGATCGACTTCCTCGACCCGGCGCTGGCCGACGAACCCGACGTGCGAGAGCGTGGCGTGCGGATCGAGGTCAGGCAGGTCGGCTCCGTCGCAGGGGACAGCATCTACGCCTCACCCGAGTGGACCCTTCAGCCCGCGCTGGGCCGGGTCGACTTCCTCGAGTCGGCCCCCGGCGCCGCGGACCGGATGCACTGGCACCCCACGATGCACTCCGGAGAGCCGGGCGACCGCACCTTCGACGCCGGGATGCCGCCGGACCCGGTCGGCTGGCTGAACACCTTCCTGGGCGACCTGGGGAGCTTCCTTGTGCGGAGTGGGGTGCGAGACGTCGACACGATGGCGGGCGATCTCGATGCTGTGCGGGCGGCAGCCGGCGAGATCGGCACGGCTGTGTCCGAGGGCCTCGCCTGGGCCCGCATCACACCCTGGCCCGACGTCGTACGAGATGCTCGGGGCTTGGCGACCGCTCCCTGAGTCTGGATCTGCAGGAGGGGCCGGCGGGTCAGCCGGCGTCGTCGCGAGGCCCGACCTCGACCGACGAGCTGTCGTCGCCGAAGCGACGTCGGAAGCTCGTGACCGCGGCGTCGATCCGCTCGTCCAGGGTGCGATCGGTCGTCGGGTCGACCGCGCTCACCGACATGACGACCTCGACCGCTGCCTCGGTGCCCCTGCGGTCGTCGCTGGGACGCTCGAACTCCAGGCCCTCCTCGCGCAGCAGGTGGGCGAACGCACCCATCAGGACCGTCGGTCCGCGGTAGGTGACCGTTTGCACCGTCGCTGCCTCGTGGGCGGCCGGATGTGAGCCTGGTGCAGGTGTGGCCATGGGCCACCGCCTTCAGTTGATGCGGGACCAGCCTCAGTCGAGCGACTGAGATGAGCCGACGCTCGCGGTGACACCCACCCTAACCCCGCTCGCCGGACGCCACGACGAATCACGGTAGGACCAAGCACGGGACTACGGTCGGGAGCATGAGCGATCAGACGCGGGGCGCGTTGGACCTGGCGACGGCGAGAGCCGAGGCGGCGCGGGTCGCCAGCGACCGGCTCGGCCAGGAGCTCCTCGAGCGGATCGCCTCCGGCATCCCGGCTCGCATCGACGGGATCGCCAAGCGGACCGCCGAGAGCCAGCCCGAGGTGACCAAGCAGCTGGGCAGCGAGGGGATCCGGACGATGCGAGCCGAGCTGGCCGACAAGGCAGGCGCCCTCGCCACGGAGGTGCGCGGCGCTGCCACGGCGATCAGCTGGCCCTCCGAGCAGTCGCTGCGATACGGCGAGGTGCGCACCCGCCACCTGGACGGCGCCCTGTTCAGCTATCTCCACGGCGGCCGGATGAACGTGTTCGCCGAGGTGCTCGAGAGCCATGGCTTCGCGATCTACGGCGACAGCGCGGCGCGTGCCCAGGACGTCGTCAACCCCCACCAGCTCTACAGCGAGCAGTGGCTCTCGGACCTGGCCGATGCGCGCACCGCCCTGTCGGCCGCCCAGGCGCAGGTGCGGGACGCCCAGCGGACCGACGACGAGTCCAGCGTCCAGACGATCTGGGACGGCAGCTAGGGCCTAGGCCCTAGTACTACAGACGCCTGCGCAGCTCCGCCACCATCCAGACGGCGATGTGGAGGAGCAGGGCCAGCGCGACGACGCCGACGGCGATGCGCGTCGTCCGGTCTGCCACCCAGTGCGGCTCCAGGTCGACCGCCAGGAAGATCAGCAGGAGCGCGAAGACCTCGGCCCACTGCCACGCGGCGAGCCCCGTCCCCCAGACGTCGCCTCTGCGCACGACACGCAACGTAGCCGTAACTCGGGATCGGATCTGCCGTTTCGCCTGATCCGCTCGAGGACTCAGTCGAGGTAGTCGCGCAGGACCTGGGACCGGCTGGGGTGGCGGAGCTTCGACATGGTCTTGCTCTCGATCTGGCGGATCCGCTCGCGGGTCACGCCGTAGACCTTGCCGATCTCGTCGAGGGTCTTGGGCTGGCCGTCGGTCAGGCCGAACCGCATGGAGACCACCCCGGCCTCCCGCTCGGACAGGGTGTCGAGCACCGAGTGCAGCTGCTCCTGGAGCAGGGTGAAGCTGACCGCCTCACCGGGCTGGATCGCCTCGGAGTCCTCGATCAGGTCGCCGAACTCGCTGTCGCCGTCCTCACCGAGCGGGGTGTGCAGAGAGATCGGCTCGCGGCCGTACTTCTGGACCTCCACGACCTTCTCGGGTGTCATGTCCAGCTCTTTGGCGAGCTCCTCCGGAGTCGGCTCGCGGCCGAGGTCCTGCAGCATCTGCCGCTGCACGCGCGCCAGCTTGTTGATGACCTCGACCATGTGCACCGGGATGCGGATGGTGCGCGCCTGGTCGGCCATCGCGCGGGTGATCGCCTGCCGGATCCACCACGTGGCGTACGTCGAGAACTTGTAGCCCTTGGTGTAGTCGAACTTCTCCACCGCCCGGATCAGACCGAGGTTGCCCTCCTGGATCAGGTCCAGGAAGAGCATGCCGCGGCCGGTGTAGCGCTTGGCCAGGCTGACGACCAGGCGGAGGTTGGCCTCGAGCAGGTGGTTCTTCGCGCGGCGGCCGTCCTCCGCGATCCACTGGAGCTCCTCCTCGAGCTTGGCCGAGAGCTTGCCGCCCTTGCCGAGCTTCTCCTCCGAGAACAGGCCGGCCTCGATGCGCTTGGCGAGCTCGACCTCCATCTCGGCGTTGAGAAGAGGGACCTTGCCGATCTGCTTGAGGTAGTCCTTGACCGGGTCGGCGGTCGCACCGGCCACCATGACCTGCTGCTCGGGCTCACCGGTGTCGTCGGCGTCGGAGACGACGAAGGTCGCCTGCTTCTCGTCCTCCTCGATGGAGGGGTCTGCGGCGACGTCCTTCTCGAACTGCTCGTCGGGCACGTCCGGCAGGATCTTCTTGCCGTCGGGACCGACCTCGACGTTGTCGAGGGTCACCGCCGCGGCGGGCGCCTCGGCCCCACCCGCGGCGGCCTTCTTAGCAACCGTCTTCTTCGCCGCCGCCGGAGCCGACTTCGCAGCACTTGGCTTCGTGGCCGACGCCTTCTTGGCCGGCGGCTTGGTCGCCGTCTTCGTCTGGGTCGCCGTCGTCTTCTTACGCGCGGTCGAGGACACGAACACCTCTCGTCAAGACATTGTGGGCGCGGCAAGGCCCGGTGTAGTCAAGAGCCGCACTGCCATTCTGCCATGCACCTGGTGGCCGCCACGACTCGGGGAGGCACCCCGGTCGGTCGGGCCGAGCCCTGGTCTCGACGGTCGGACGCCCACCGGCGTGGGGCAGGCGGGCGTCGTCTTTTCCTGAACACGTGCTCCGCACCCGAGGGACGGAGCCGGTGTGGTGCGTCAGTCGGCGATGTCCCCACCCTCAGGGTGTGCAGGTGTTGCCGAGCGCCGGGTTGTCAATGCCGATGACCTCGACACTGTTGCCACAGATGTTGACCGGGATGTGCATCGGCGCCTGCTCGGAGCTGCCGGACTGCGTGCCGGGCGAGCCGGGAGGGTCTGCCACCGTGGCGGACGAGGTCTGCAGGGTGGCGAAGACGCCCAGACCGGCGAGGACGGCGGCCGCCCCGGTGGCGGCGAGATTGCGACGGATGTTGGAGTTCATGACCTGAACGGTGCCGCAGCACGACCGGTCGGGTCTGTCACCAGGCTGACACGCTGGCGAACAGGCGAACAGGATCCCTGTCAGATCCGGTCAGCCCCCGGCCGCCTTGGCGGCGGCCTTCTTCTGCTGCTTGTACTCCCGTACCTTCAGCAGCGACGCGGGATCGACGACGTCCGCGACCGAGCGGTAGCCCTCGAGGGCGTAGTCGCCGACCGCCTTCTCCCAACCCTCCGGTCGTACGTCGAGCTGCTTGGCCACCAGCGCGGTGAAGATCTGCGCCTTCTGCCTGCCGAAGCCCGGCAGCGCCATCACCCGCTTCAGCAGGTCGGCACCCGAGCTCGCCTCGGTCCACAGCCGCTCGGCGTGACCGGCGTACTGCTCCTCCACGATCGCGGCCAACGTCTGCAGCCGCTCGGCCATGGAGCCGGGGAACCGGTGGATCGCCGGCGGTGTCGAGCACAGCGCCTTGAACTCCGCGGGATCTGCCGCCGCGATCTTCGCCGGGTCGATGCTGCCGAACCGCTCCAGCACCTTGGCCGGCCCGCGGAACGCGTGCTCCATCGGGTACTGCTGGTCCAGCATCATGCCGACCAGCAGGGCGAACGGGCTGTCGGTGAGCACCTCGTCGGCACGTGCGTCGCCGGTGATGTGGATGGTCATGAGGCGAGTATCGCGCACCCACGAGCGGGCGGACCCGCGCTGCCGGGTGTGCCGTGGACGGACGTAGGTTGTCGATCATGGAGGGG
>DATBBE010000053.1:0-4974 GCA_036271155.1 Nocardioides sp.
CGGACTCGCCGAACGGCTCTGGTACGGCGGCGCGAGCCTGAGGTCGGCGCAGTGGGCCGGCGAGCACGGGATGAGCTTCCTGACCAGCAGCGTCGTGCGTGCCGAGGAGTCGGAGGACTTCGCGGAGATCCAGCGGTCGCACATCCACACCTTCCGCGGGCGCCGCCGCCCGGGTCTCGCAGGGCCTGGTGGTGATCCCCACCGATAGCGCCTCGGCCGAGCAGCGGGCGAGATACGCGGCGTACGTCGAGTCGCGAACGGCTCGCACGGCCGGCCCGCAGGGGGCGGCGCGGATGATGTTCGCCCGCGATCTGGTCGGTCACTCCGAGGAGATCGCCGAGCGGCTCCACGCCCACGCGGGCTTCCGGGAGGTCGACGAGGTCGCGTTCGCTCTGCCGTTCTCCTTCGAGCACGAGGACTACGTCCAGATCCTCACCGACATCGCGACCCGGCTCGGTCCGGCCTTGGGCTGGCGACCGGCGAGCTGACGAGGCGGTCAGCCGAGCGTGTAGGTCAGTTCATAGGTGTGGCCCTCGTCGTCGATGGTGAGCGCGAGGCTGCCCTCGATGCCGGCGAGTTCGCCCGAGCCTGAGCCGGGGACGATGTCGTAGCGAAGCTCCTGGCCTTCGGGCCGCATCACGCCGAGCTGTTGGAAGGCGAACGACCCGGAGTGCCCGCCGAGGGTGGCCTCGCACACCTCGAGCGCGACGTACCCCGCCCGCCCTTGACCAGGGTCGCCGGCCGACAGCATCAGCCCCTGACTCGTGCCGGTCAGGTCGCCGGACCAGGTCTTCGCAAGGTCGAAGCGACCGAAGCCGGAGTCGTCGGGCGGCTGGGGTGTGATGGTCACCTCGAAGGTGCCTCGGGCTGTCTCGGTCATGCGTGGACCCTGTCAGGCGCCGCCGACAGCGAACGGGTGGAGGTCGATGCCCGCGGCTCGAGCCGGTTCGGCGTACGCCGTGGCGAGCGAGGCGATCGTCTCGTGGGCGTTGAGGCCGCTGGGGTTCGGCACCACCCAGAGCCGCGCCTCGCCGAGGCTCTCTGGCTGCCGGCCGGTCGTGGCCCGAGGCCGCTCGAACGCGACGCGGTACGCCGTGATCCCGAGCATCGCCACCACCTTCGGGTGGTGCCGCTCGACGAGGCCCTCGAGCCGCGTGCGCCCCGCCAGCAGCTGTGCGCGCGTGAGCTCGTCGGCCCGCGCCGTCGCGAACGGCACGAGGTTCGTGATCCCCACGCGGCGGGACACCAGGCTCGCGAGGTCGTCCTCGGTCATCCCGGCCCGGCCGTCGACGGGAGGCTCCAGGAGCCCCGCCCCCACCAACGCGGGCCGGAAGCGGTTACCCGGGTTGCCGAAGTGGATCTGGGTCGCGGCCGTCATCAGGCCGGGGTTGATCCCGACGAAGACCAACCGCACGCCCGGGCCCACGAGGTCGGGGACCGCCGCCCCGTGGAACGACATCAGCTCGGCACGGGTGAAGCGGGGCACGAGGTCAGGCTCCCATGGAGCCCTGCGGCCGCGTCGCCCAGCCGTACCGGACCGGCGGGCGGCCCGGCACCGGCTGGTATCCGTCGAACCACGACTCGAGCACCCCCTCGCCCCCTGTCAGGTCGGGGAGCTGGCGCTGCAGCTCGTGCAGTCGCGCCGCGACCAGCCGGGCCTCGACCCGGCTGAGCTCTCCCACGGAGGTCTGGCCGGTCAGCTCCGCACCCCACCGCGCCAGCAGGCGCTGGACGGTGGGGGCGTCCTGGGTGGGCACCTCGAGGAGGATCCGCAGCGCCGGCTCGCAGACGCGGGTCCGCGCGCGCTCCAGCGCTCGTCGGGCCACCAAGGGCGTCACCTTGCGGTAGTCGAACGACGTGCTGGTCGGCCCTCGCTTGGACGGCGGGCCGTCGGCGACGCTGTAGGACGCCTCGGTCAGGGTCACCACACAGTCGGTGACCTCCCAGCCGTAGCACCCGCTCGCGAGCTCGCGGCGTACGTGCTTCTCGATCGAGGCGGCGAACGCGTCGACGCTCTTGAAGAGATACAGCGGCATGTCCCTGGCCGCGACCTCCACGCGGAACCCGAAGCCGGACCCGGGATCGCCGGGCTCGACCCTGAGCCCGATCGTGGCCTGGAAGGGGTTCTCGACGGTGTTGAGCCGCAGGACCGCCTCTCCCACCCGTCTGGGTCGCTCGACGTGGAGCACGCTGGCGTCGGAGAACTCGACGGCGATGCCGTGCTCCTCGGCGAGCGTCGACCCGAGCACCTCCTGCTGGACCCGCCCGTACAGGGAGACGGTCGCGCGACCGTCCTCGTCGGTGCGGGCGGCGATCAGCGGGTCCTGGTCGGCGAGCTGTGCCAGCGCCGTCCGCAGAGCCGGGCGCAGCCCGGGGTCGACCGCCTCGACGGCCGCCTCGAGGGTCGGCGGCGCGAACTGGTGGGCCTCGGCTCGGGCCGAGTCGCCGAACCCGTCCCCGACCCGGACCGCAGCCAGCCCGTGCAGCCGACCGATCCGTCCAGCGCCGACCTCTCCGGTCCGCACCCAGTGGCCCTCCTCGAAGACCTGCACGCCGGCGACCTTGCCCACCCGCCCGCCGGGAAGCTCGAGTCGCTGCCGGGTGCGCAGGGAGCCGGAGAACATCCGGACGTAGGCGAGCTTCTCCCCCGCCTCGCCGCGCTCGACCTTGAAGACCCGTCCGGACGGCGCGCCGCCCAGGTCCGGGAGCGTCCCCGGCAGGAACGCCGCGATGCCGGCCATCAGCTCCGGCACACCAGCCCCGGTGGCCGCCGAGCCGGCGTACACCGGGTGGAGGACGCCGTCCCGCGTCTGGGCGGCCGCCTGGGCGAGCAGCTGCTCGGAGGTGCGCGACCTTCCCTCGACGTACGCCGCGAGCAGGTCGTCGTCGTGCTCGGCCAGCATGATTGTTTCGCGCTCGCGGAAGGTGCCGTCGTCAGGTCGGTACGCCGAGAAGGTCGCCGCCCGGGATCCGAGTCCCGCCGGAGCTCCCATCGCAAGCAGGTTCGGTGTCAGCCGTGCCCGGATCGCCGCGAGCACGGCTTCGACGTCGGCGCCCACCCGGTCGATCTTGTTCACGAACATCAGGGTCGGCACCTGAAGGCGTTGGAGGGCCCGCATCAGGATCCTCGTCTGCGGCTGGACCCCCTCGACCGCGGAGAGCACGAGCACGGCCCCGTCGAGGACGCCGAGGACGCGCTCGACCTCTGCGATGAAGTCCGGGTGACCGGGGGTGTCGACCAGGTTGACGGTGGTGTCGCCGAGCGGGAAGGCGACCACGGCAGCCTTGATCGTGATGCCGCGCCGGCGCTCCAGCGCGAGGCTGTCTGTCTGGGTGGTGCCGGAGTCGACGGACCCCGGGGCGTCGATGACTCCGGCGAGGTGCAGGAGCCGCTCGGTGAGAGTGGTCTTACCGGCGTCGACGTGGGCGAGGATGCCCAGGTTGAGCGAGCGGACGGGCGGACGTGCGGGCACGCGGGATCCCTTCGAGGTGGCGGAGCAGGACGGGAGCGTGCGTTCCTCGCATCTGCTGGCCTCCTCCGTCTGGGATCTCGTCGCCGGGCGTTCCGGTCGCGGTCACCGTACGACGTACCGGGGCGCGGTCGCGACGGATTTTTGCGTAGGGTCGCTCCATGCGGGCACGTCGGCAGGGTGGCCCGCTGCCGGTGGCCGGTCAGGTGACGTCGCTGGAGCTGTTCTTCGACCTGGTCTTCGTCTTCACCATCACCCAGCTGACCGCCACTGTGGGGCCCGGCGGCTGGGAGGTCACCGGCAGGTCGGCCCTGCTGCTGCTCATCCTGTGGTGGATGTACGGCGGGTACGCCTGGCTCACCAACGCCGCTCCGCCGGTGACCCCGCGACGGCGCGTGCTGCTGGTGCTCGGCATGATCGGCAACTTCGTGACCGCGATGGCGATCCCGCACGCCTACACCTCCGACCGGATCGTGTTCGCCGCGGGTTACCTGCTCGTGGTGGTCGTGCATGCGGGGATGTATGTGACCGAGGCCGCCCGGATCACCCGCGGCATGGTGGTGCAGCTGCTCGGGTGGAACCTGCTCGGCGCGGTCCTCGGTCTCGTGGGTGCCCTGTTCTTCGAGGACATCCTGGTGTGGTGGTGGCTGGCGGCGTTCGTGATCGCGGTCGTGGTGCCGCGGTTCGTGACGATCAGCTCGCTCACCGAGCCGGAGCCTGACGGCGGCCCGTCGTTCGAGCTGGTGCCCGGGCACTTCGTCGAGCGGCACGGGCTGATGCTGCTGATCGCGCTCGGTGAGTCCGTGCTCGCGATCGGCGTCGGGCTCGGCACCGGGGTGCAGGGGATCGGCTGGGAGCAGGTGGTGTTCGCGGCGATCAGCCTGCTGCTGGCGGCGACGCTGTACTGGGCGTACTTCGGAGTCGGCGAGGACAGCCGGGCCGAGGCTGCCCTCGACGCCTTGACTCCGGAGCGGGCCCAGGCCGCCGGGCTCGCGTCGTACGGGTATGCGTTCTACGTGATCCTGCTGGGCATCGTGCTCTTCGCGGCAGGCCTGCACCACGCGCTGGGTCACCCCACGCGGTCGCTGGGCTGGGAGTACGCCGGCCAGCTCTGCGTCGGTGCCGGCGCCTTCTGGGTGGGGCTCGGGCTCTTCCGGCTGACTCTCGGGCTGGCCCAGGCGTGGCCGCGGATCGCCGGTGGCGTCGTCCTCGCGGCGTTCCTGGTGGTCGGTGCGGAGGTGTCGGGCCTGGCAGCGCTGGTGTGCCTCCTGGCCGGCTCGGCGGGACTGGTGCTGCTCGAGCAACGAAGGGCTGCTCCCGACCCCGAGCCTGCGTGATCCCAGTCGCCACAGCGGCCCCAGCAGGTGGGCACTCCCGTCGCTTCTCAGGGGGGCGAGCTCAATCGGTCTAAGCAACGTCATGCTGCTGGCCGGTTGGCGAGCAGCTCGGCCAGTGCTTGGGCTGGGGTGCGTAGGTCGAGGGTAGGGCGTGGGCGCTTGTTGAG
>DATBBE010000054.1:0-18765 GCA_036271155.1 Nocardioides sp.
CCTGGACCTCGGCGGGGTCCATCCCGGTCAACGAGGCGATCTCGCGGGCGAAGGAGCTCGCCACCACGGCGGTGTCACGGCTGCTGTGCACCAGCGCCGCGGCCTCGCGCACCGCTCCGACGCGCCCCTCGGCGCGGTCGAGGTCGTACTTCTTCACGACGTTGGACAGCACGAACCGGTAGAGCGGCTGGCGCCGGGCGATCAGCTCACGGACGGCTCCGTCGCCCTGCTGGAGCCGGACGTCGCACGGGTCGAGACCGGTGGGCTCGATGGCGACGTAGGTCTGGCTGACGAAGTTCTGGTCGCCACCGAAGGCGCGCAGCGCGGCCTTCTGACCTGCGGCGTCACCGTCGAAGGTGAAGATCACCTCACCGGGGAACTCGGCGTGGTCGTTGAGGAACCGGCGCAGGATCCGCGCGTGGTCGTCGCCGAACGCCGTACCGCAGGTGGCGACGGCCGTGCCGACCCCGGAGAGGTGGCAGGCCATCACGTCGGTGTATCCCTCGACGACCACCGCCTTGGACGAGCGCGCCATCTCGCGGCGCGCGAGGTCGATGCCGTAGAGCACCTGGCTCTTCTTGTAGAGCGAGGTCTCGGGGGTGTTGAGGTACTTCGCCTCGATCCGGTCGTCGTCGAAGATCCGCCGGGCGCCGAAACCGATCGTGGCACCGCTGGAGTCACGGATCGGCCAGAGCAGCCGACCCCGGAACCGGTCGTACGCCGACTTGCCGATCGCCACGAGGCCGGCCGCGATCGTCTCCTCGTCGGTGAACTTCCGCTGCCGGAGGTGACGCAGCAGCGCGTCTCCGTCACGCGGGGCGAAGCCCACCCCGAACTGCTCGGCAGCCGGCTGGTCGAATCCCCGCTCCCCGAGGAACTTCCGGGCCTCCGCCGCCTCAGGGGCGCCGAGCGCGGCGGCGTAGAACTCCTGGGCGACCTTGTTGGCCTCCACGAGGCGCGCTCGCTGGGGGCCGCGTGGGCGCTCGGACCGCGCATCGCCCTCCTCACGGCGCAGGGTCACGCCCGCCTTGTCGGCGAGTCGCTCGACGGCCTCGGTGAAGCCCAGCCCGTCGATCTTCATCAGGAAGTTGAAGACGTCGCCGCCCTCGCCGCAGCCGAAGCAGTGCCACCCACGATCGGGCCGGACGTTGAAGGACGGTGACTTCTCGTCGTGGAACGGACACAGGCCCTTGAGGGAGCCGCCACCGGCCGGCCGGAGCGTCACGTACTCCGAGATGACCTCGTCGATCTTGACCTTCTCACGCACCTCCGCGATGTCCTCCTCGCGAATCCGTCCGGCCACGCCGGGAGTCTACGGCCGAGTGCCGACACGCCCGAAAGGGTGGATTGCGGGCCGGAGGCGGATACCCGTCCAGGGCGGGGGTACGGCCCCTGCATGAGTACGTCGACCTCCGGCCAGGCTGGCCACACCGTCCAGGACGACCCCACGCTGGGCGTCCTCGTGCACGACCTCACCCAGCAGGTGCCGGAGCTGATCAGGTCCGAGATCCGCCTGGCTCAGGCCGAGATGACCGCCAAGGGGAAGCGCGCGGGCCTGGGCATCGGCATGTTCAGCGCCGCCGGACTCCTCGCCTCCTTCGGTCTCGGCTGTGTCATCGCCACCGCGGTGCTCGCTCTGGCGCACGCCGTACCGGACTGGCTGGCCGCGCTGATCGTGGCCGTGGTGCTGTTCGCCGGTGCCGCGGTGGCCGCCCTGGTGGGCAAGAAGGAGGTCCAGCAGGCGACTCCGCCGGCTCCGAAGCAGGCGATCGAGGGCGTGAAGGAAGACATCTCCGTGCTGAAGGGGGAGCACCGATGAGCGACCACGACACCGCCTCCATCGAGGCCGAGATCGAGGCCCAGCGGGAGCATCTCGCCGAGACCGTCGACCAGCTCACCCACAAGCTCGACGTCAAGGCGCAGGCTCAGGAGCGCGCGGCGGACCTCAAGGACCGGGCGACGACCGACGCCGGCAAGCCACGCCCCGACCTCGTGGCCGCCACGGTCGGCGTGGTCGCGCTGCTCGGCCTGCTCGTGTGGTGGCGCCGACGATGACCTCCGAAGCGGCGGAGAAGCGCAAGCCCGAGTCTCCGACCGACCTGCATCGACAGTCGTGGACCTACGCCCTGCGCAAGACGATGCGCGAGTTCGGTGGCGACGGCTGCACCGACCTGGCGGCAGGGCTCACTTACTACGCGGTGCTCGCACTCTTCCCGGCCGCGATCGCCCTGATCTCGCTGCTCGGGGTCGTCGGCCAGGGCACGAAGAGCGTCGACAAGGTGGTTGAGGTGCTGAAACCGCTGGTCTCAGCCAGCACGCTGAGCACCGTGCAGCCCGCCCTCGAGCACATCGCGACGTCCCAGGGT
Source organism: Nocardioides sp. (assembly GCA_036271155.1). Lineage (GTDB taxonomy): Bacteria > Actinomycetota > Actinomycetes > Propionibacteriales > Nocardioidaceae > Nocardioides. The sequence continues at coordinate 2,367 of DATBBE010000054.1, forward strand.
GCCGGCATCGGCCTGGTCCTGGGCATCGTCGGGGCGCTCTGGTCGGCGTCGGGCTACGTCGGAGCGTTCGGGCGGGCCATGAACGTGGTCTACGAGATCGAGGAGGGCCGCCCGTTCTGGAAGCTCCGCCCGGTGATGCTGCTGGTCACCCTGGTGGCGATCCTGCTCATCGCGATCGTGCTGGTGATGCTGATCGTCTCGGGACCTCTCGCCACCTCCCTCGGCAACGTGATCGGGCTCGGGTCGCAGGCGGTGACGATCTGGAACATCGCCAAGTGGCCGGTGATCGTTCTGTTCGTCGTACTGATCGTGGCGATCCTCTACTACGCCACGCCCAACGTGAGGCAGCCGAAGTTCCGGTGGCTCTCGGTCGGCGCGTGCGTGGCGATCGTGATCTGGATCCTCGCCTCGATCGCCTTCGCGTTCTACGTCGCGACGTTCGGCAGCTACGACAAGACCTACGGCTCGCTGGCCGGCGTCGTCGTCGGGCTGCTCTGGCTCTGGATCACCAACCTCGCGCTGCTCTTCGGGGCCGAGCTCGACTCCGAGCTGGAGCGGGGACGTCAGCTGCAGGCAGGCATCGCCGCCGAGGAGGAGCTCCAGCTCCCGGCACGCGACACCCGGGGTATCCGCAAGGCCCGGAAGAGGGAGCAGAAGGACATCGCACGCGGTAAGGCCATCCGGGAGCGGGCCGACCCCGACGACCCCGACGTCCCCGACGACCCCGACGGCGAGGCGACCGACCGGGTCACCGCCGGCCGTCATCGCACCGACGAGAAGGAGACATCACCATGAGGAAGCTGTTGCTGCTGGCCGCGGTCGGGATCGGCTACGTATTGGGAGCCCGAGCCGGTCGCGAGCGCTACGAGGAGATCATGCGCGCGGTGACCCGAGTCAAGAACGACCCACGGGTGCAGGAGAAGGCCCAGCAGGCCGTGGACGTGGCCAGGGAACAGGCCCCGGTCGTCGCCGACAAGGTCACCAGCGTCGCGGGCGCTGCGGCTGCCAAGGTCACCCGGTCCGGGTCCGAGGACACGCCCGAGCCCCACTACATGGCCGGACCGCAGGGCGACCTGCCCTGACCGGTGCGCGCGAGGTGGTTTCGAGACGGGCGTAGAACGCCCTCCTCAACCAGCGGGGCGGCGTCCTCAACCAACGACGAGGCGGCGGTGCCAGGCCGCGGCGCTGGCGTCGGTCAGGGAAGCGACCTGGTCGATGACGACCCGGCGCCGGGCGGCGTGGTCGACGGCCTGCGCCCAGTCGTCCGCGAACGCCCGCTCCAGGTGGTCAGATCCGGTCTCGGCGAGGACTCCGACCAGCTCGGCGAGCAGCTCTCGCTGACGGGCCATGGCGCGCACCCGGTCGTCGGCCTGCATGACGTAGTGGGCGGCGATCCCCTTGAGCACGGCCATCTCGGCCCGTGACTCCTCCGGCACCACCAGGTCGGCCGCGTAGCGCACGCGGGCACCGGGGTACGCCGCGAGGGTCGCCTCCTGCGCGTCGGCCGCGAACCGGCCGATCACGTCGCTGGTGAGGTTCTTCAGAGCCGCGAGGGCCCGCCGGCTCCCGTCGTACGCCGCGACCGGCCAGGAGCCGATCGAGCGCAGTCGCTCCAGGGCGGCGTCCAGGGCAGCCGGGTCGGCATCGGGGAGGTACCAGTCGACGACCGCCGAGCGCACGGCGGCGACGTCGAGCCGGGTGAGGTCGATCCGGTCCGCCACGATCCCGTCCTCGACGTCGTGGACGGAGTAGGCGATGTCGTCGGCGAGGTCCATCACCTGGGCCTCGAAGCACTGGCGCATCCCGGGAGCGCCGTGCCGCAGCCAGGCGAAGACCGGCCGGTCGTCGTCGTAGACCCCGAACTTGCGGATCACGCGAGGCGACCCGTCGGCGTGGACGCCTGTCGGGACGGTGGCCTCGGCCAGGGTCCAGGGGTACTTCGTGCACGCGTCGAGCGTGGCGCGGGTCAGGTTCAACCCCGCTGAACGCTCGTCCGGGCCGAACGTCTTCGCCTCGAGCCGCGTCAGCAGCCGCAGGGTCTGCGCGTTGCCCTCGAACCCACCGCACCCGACCGCTGCCTCCGCGAGCACGCGCTCGCCGTTGTGACCGAACGGCGGGTGGCCGAGGTCGTGCGCCAGCGCCGCGGTCTCCACCAGGTCGGGCTGGCAGCCCAGTGCCCGGGCGAGGTCGCGGGCGATCTGGGCGACCTCGAGGCTGTGGGTGAGCCGGTTGCGGACGAAGTCGTCGCTCTGGGGCCCGACCACCTGTGTCTTCGCGGCCAGACGCCGGCTCGCCGCCGCGTGGACCAGTCGTGCGCGGTCGCGCTCGAAGGGGGTCCGCTCCGGGGCCCGCACGCGTTTCGGCGGCTCGTCGACCCAGCGCTCCTGCGCGGCCTCGTCGTACAGCGTCGTCACCCCAGACATCGAGCCCGAGACTAGGGCAGGCGCCGTGGGGGCCGCGGGTCAGTAGACGGAGACGTGGACGTGGTCCATGTGGTTGGCCGTGGGTGAGCCACGGTCGGCGAAGAGCCGCCAGCCCTCCGAGGCGCGCACGGGAGTCCAGATGTGCTGCTGCCACAGGATGTCGTAGATGTGCAGCTCGGAGGCGTGGGCCTGGAGGAACGCCGCGATCTGGTTGCCCAGGGCGACGTCACTGGTCATGATGTCGAGCGCCTTGCCGGTGACGTGCTCGCCGTGGTTGTCCCACCCGCCGTACGACGTGATCTGCGGGAAGGCGTGACACACCGAGCGGTAGACGTACACCGCCCCGGGCGTGAGGCGGTACTCGACCGAGCCGTCCGGGCACGGGGCCATCGACAGGCCCGCGGCCGCGCCTGCGCCCGCAGACATGGCCGGCTTGTCGTCGGAGAGGTAGCCGGCGGTGACCCAGCGGGACTGGCCGCCGATCACCACCTCGGCGCGCCCGTCGGCGGTGCGCCCGGTCACCAGGACCCGCTTGCCGGCCTTCAGCAGCCCGGTCTGCCGGGCCTCCTGGGAGGAGCTGGACCAGACGTTGAGGTCGACGGTCGCCCACTTCTTCAGGTGCGCCTGATCGACCGCCTTCACGGTGGCCTGCTGCGCCTCGACGCCCTGCTGGAAGCTGCGGGCCGCGGTGCGGTCGAACGTGCGGGAGACGGATGCTCCGTCGTACTGCCGGGGGTCGAGGCGGAGCGGCGACTGCTGCGGGGAGTGGCCGACGATCGAGGCGGCGGGGTCGGCCTGGTCGGCGTGGACGACACCGATGGCGACCGCCGGGAGGGTCGCCGCCGCGGCCGCGCCGACAGCGATCTTGGCGGTGCGTCGCCCCGCATGGGAGACGAACCGGCGGGCAGTGGTCTCCCGCTTGTGGCGATGCTGAGCCACAGCGCTGGATTCCTTCGCTGTTGCGGTCAGAGGACACGAGCCCGGCCCAAGACCTCCGCCCGAGAGAAGGTCACGATTCGGACACGACGTGGCAGTCAAGCACAGGAGCACAGGCCTCCGAAATCCAGGGTCCACCGACCGGCGTGTCACTCGTCACGCCTGCGCGTCACCCACCGGTGGTCTCGTGGGTGTCCTCGGTCATCCGCAGCGAGGTCCCGTCGGTGTCGTCGAGCCAGCCCTCCGGGAGTGCGACTCGCGCGCGCGGGGAGCCCTGGCGCCCGCGCGGCGCCCCGAGCTCGGAGACCGGGAACGGCTCGTGGGGGTCGAGCTCGTCGAGGAGGGTGTCGAGCGCGGCGAGGGAGTCGACCAGGGCCAGCGAGTGGCGCAGCGTGCCGCCCGCGCGGAAGCCCTTGAGATACCACGAGACGTGCTTGCGGAACTCCTTGCAGCCGCGCTCCTCACCCATGTGCTCGCTCAGCAGCTCGGCATGCCGGCGCATCATCGCGCGGACCTCACCGAGGCTCGGCAGCACCCGCGCGTCCTCGCCCGAGAAGGCGGCGGCGAGGTCCCGGAAGAGCCACGGGCGGCCCAGGCAGCCGCGACCGACCACGACCCCGGCGGCGCCCGTCTGCTCGATCATGCGCAGAGCGTCACCGGCCTCCCAGATGTCGCCGTTGCCGAGCACGGGGATGTCGACGCTCTCCACGAGCCGACCGATCGCCTCCCAGTCGGCCTGTCCGCTGTAGGACTGCGCCACGGTGCGGCCGTGCAGGGCGATCGCGGCGATGCCCGACTCCTGCGCGATCCGGCCGGCGTCGAGGTACGTCAGGTGGCGGTCGTCGAGGCCCTTGCGGGTCTTCATGGTCACCGGCACGCCGTACGGCGTCGCGGCCGCGACCGCTGCACGCAGGATCTCCCCGAGCAGCCCGCGCTTCCACGGCAGCACTCCCCCGCCACCCTTGCGGGTGACCTTGGGCACGGGGCAGCCGAAGTTCAGGTCGACGTGGTGTACGCCGTACTCGGCACAGAGGATCTCGGTGGCCTTCCCGACGTACGACGGGTCGGTGCCGTAGAGCTGCACCGACCGGGTGGTCTCGAGGTCGTCGAAGACGAGCATCTTCAGCGTCGTCGAGTCACGCTCGACGAGACCGCGGCTCGTGATCATCTCGCAGACGTAGAGACCCGCGCCCTGCTCTGCGCACAGCCGCCGGTAGGCGGCGTTGGTGATGCCGGCCATCGGCGCGAGCACGACCGGCACGGGCACGGTCAGCGAGCCGAAGGTCAGGGAGGTCACCGCTCGATTGTCCGGCGCCCCCAGCCACGGACCAAACCGCGGTCAGGTCCGGAAGCCGGTCCCGAGGCCCGGGCCCGAGAAGTGAGCCCCCGAGAACACCGAGCCGCTCAGCCATCCCCACGTGCGGACGCAGTGACCCGAGAAACCACAGCGGAACAGGGACAGCCCTCGATGACCGACGAGCGCCTCGACCAGGAGGTGGTGGTCGTTCTCCAGCACGAGCGGCTCGTCGTTCACGTGCCCTCGGACCGCGAGGTCCGCGACGACGTGCCCGTCGCTCACCCGACGTACCTGGATCCGGTCGGTGTGTCCCGTCTGGTCACCGACCACGAGCCGGCCATCGGCCGACAGGCCGGTCGGCTTGAACGGCGCGGTCCAGGAGGGAGTACCGGGAGCGGAGACCGACGTCGGGCCGACCCGGCCACTGGCCGTGCGGACGAACAGGAGGTCGTAGCGCAGAGACGCCAGGTACGCGTGGTCGGCCGAGATCTGCACCGGTGCGCTCCCAGCCGTCCACAGGCTGGTGGTCGGCCCGGAGACCACGGCGTGGTCGCCGTCGAAGTCGAGCATCCGGGACGACCCCGCAACGCGGGTCTGCGTCACCAGGCGGCCACGAGCGTCGTACACCTTGCCCACGCTGTGCTCAGCAGTGTTGCTCTGCGACCAGAACGCCACGCGCCGTCCGTGGTCCGCGGCCAGCACGTCGGCGTACTCCGGTATCGCGCGCGTCCGGGCCAGGAGGTGCCGTGCACCGTGTCTGAGCCGGTAGAGGTCGAGGTGCAGGTGGTTGTCGTAGTTCACCAGCAGATAGCCGCCCGGTGCGGGGCTCACCAGTGACCAGTAGGTGCCCGAGAGCCTCGGGATCGGCACGTGTTGCGGGGTGCCGTCCGGTCGGTTGATGCTCCGGCCTTCCATCAACAGGACGTCCGGAGGCGGGCCGAGCGGCGCGTGAGAGAGGTGGGTGTGGACGGGACCGGCGGCCGTCGCCGGCCCGGCGACGAGGCCGATCGCCGAAAAGGTCGCGACCACCGCCAGGACGGCCCGGAGCCGCGATGGGGATCGCTTCATGCCCACCAGGAGGCGTGGAGGTGACGCCACGGACACCGCGTCCTACTTCTTCTTGTGATGCTTCTTGTGATGCTGGTGCTTCTTGTGGGTCTGGTGAGTGTGCTTCGCGGCCAGGTGACCCTTCCAGGTGATCGCCTCGAAGGCCTGGTCGGGGCGGAAGCTCATCGCCACCAGCTTCCCGTGGTCGGGTGCGAAGTAGACCAGGCAGACCGAGGTCTTCTTCCCGCGGGTGAACTTCGCGGGCAGGGTCAGGCTCGGGCACGCGGGGAACCTCGCCTGGAACGACGAGGCCTGCAGGAGGGTGTTGCGCTGGTCGAGCAGGTAGAGCGGGACGGGCCGGCCCGAGAGGTTGCTGTGGCCGAGGTTGCGCACGGTGGCGTGGACGAAGTACGGCGTGGAACGGCGGGTCGCCGCGTCGAGCCGCCAGTCGGAGAACGTGCTGATCGGCATCCTCTGCAGCCTGGTGACCGAGATCGCGGCCACGCCGACCGTCTTCTGGTCGGGCCGCCACATCACCCGGGCGGTCTTGCCGAGCCCCAGCTTCGAGCCCTGCGCCGTGAGGCTGACCCCCTGCACGGCCTTGGGGTAGGGGCTCCCGCTCGGACCGGAGCTGGAGGAGCCCGGCGAGGACGTCGGCGAAGACGGCGAGGAGCCGCTGCCGCCGGCAGTCGGTGTCGACGAGCCGGAGCCGCCCCCGCAGCCGGCCAGCACCAGCATCGTGGCGGCCCCGAGCACGGCCAGAGCGGTACGTCGCATCACCCGGTCATTGTGCCCTGCACCCGTACACCCCCTCGGACCACCGCGCCGTCTCGGTCACAGCCGCGGGTCACAGACCGGTCAGTCCACGAAGTACTGCCACAGCGGATGGTTCTGCCAGTCAGTGACTCGCTCACACGCGCCGCCCAGCGTGCAGCGGACGAGGCCGTAGCGATTGCGCTCCCCGTCGGGCGCGAGGACATCGACCAGGACGTGGTCGTCGCCCTGCCACATCGCCCCGGCCACGGGCCAGGAGAACACGAGCTCGGACAGCGTCGTGCCGTCCGCGGAGGAGCGGATCGAGACGTGCTTGGTGTCGTAGTTGCCACCACGCTCCAGCAGAAGTCGAGAGCCGTCCGGTGAGAACGCCGTCGGCGTGTAGCCCTTTCGGCAGCCCGGGCAGATCTGCCACCGGACCGTGTCCGGCGCGGCCATCGAGACCACGCCGTCCTGCTGGGCCGGTACGAGCTGGAGGATGCGCGTCGCCTCCTGGTGCTGCGGATCGAGAAGGTCGACCCCCCGCAGGTCCGAGCGTTGCGGGTCGTTCCCCAGCCGCCACCTCCACAGCAGACCCAGGTGTAGGCGGAGGCCCGCGTGCTTGAGGAAGGACGCCTCTGAGAGCCACAGTGTCCGGCCTTGGAAGGCCACGGTCCGTCCGGGTGCGGCCCACGCGTGCTGACCGACCTCCCGGCCTGACAGGTCGAACACCCGCACTCGCACCGACAGGTGGCCATAGCTCTCGATGGCCACGAGTCGGCCGTTGGTCGACAGCAGCAGCCGCGAGTCGCCCTCCTCGGGCTCGTGATAGCGCGTGATCACGTGCACCCGTCCGGTCGGCTCCAGCGCCAGGACCTCGGAGAGGTGGTGGTATCCCAGGACCCAGCCACCTCGCGCGCTGCGCCCGAGCAGCTCCAAGGAGTTCTGGTAGCGCTTCGGCACGTCGATCCAGACCTTCTTGCCGTCCGCCATGTGCAGCAGCCGGCCGGTGAGGTAGTCGACTTTCGTGTGCGCGCCTCTCGCCAGGGAAGCGACGCGGATGTCGTGGATGGGGCTGCCAGGAGGCGGCGGGGGCGCAGGCTTCTCGATCTGCTCCGACGACCAGCTGAGCAGCCAGTGCCGCTGCCAGGGCGTGACCCGTGCGCAGACCCCGCCCAGCGTGCAGCGGACCAGCGCATGCTCGCCGGTCCGCAACGTGCCTCGGTGCACCTCGACGACCAGCGTGTGGTCGTTCTCCCAGCGCTCGCCCACCACCGGCAGCGAGAACCTCAGCCTGGACCGCACCGAGCCGTTCGCGGCGGAGCGGACCCAGACGCCCTTGGTGCGCGCCCTCCCCGCCCAGTGCTCGAGAGCGAGTCGGTCGCCGCTGGGCGAGAACGCGGTCGCCTGCGACCCGATCCGACACGAGTAGCAGAACTGCCAGCGGACCTTGCTCGGCGTCGGGAACGACGTCACGCCGTAGCGGTACTGGTCCTCCGTGGTGACCAGGCGCACCGCCTGGTGGTGCTCCAGGTCGAGCAGCTCCGTGGCGCGCACGCCCGTCTCGTGTGGCTTCCTGCCCATCCGCCAGGCGAAGGTCGGCAGGCTCGCGTCGTTCCCTCCGAACTGGGTGAAGTAGAGCCTGCGCCCGACGAACCCGACCACGTGGCCGGCGTCGTCCCAGCTGTGCCGGTCGACGGTGGCACCGGTCAGGTCGACGACCTGGGTCACCGCGGAGGAGTCCTCCTGGTCGTTGGTCTGGATCGCGACCAGCGCGCCGTTGGTGGAGAGGTAGAAGGTGGACGGGTCCTCGGTATCCTCTGCCGTCGCGACAAGCCGCACCGCTCCGGAGGGCGCGACGTCGAGGACCTGCCCACGGATACGGTTCGCGACCACCCAGCCGCCGTCCGCGCTCCTGCCGAGCAGCTCCAGGGAGTACTGGTCGGTCGTCGGCACGTCGATGGAGACGGTCGCCCCGGACGCCGTGTGGAGCTGCCTGAGGACCAGGTAGTCGATCTTCGGCGCGGAGCCGACCGGCAGGGTGGCGACTTGGACATGGTGGGTCGCCCGGGACGGTGAGAGCGGGCCGCGGTCGACGACCCGAGTCTGAGCCTGAGCTGGAGCCGGCGTACAGGCCAGAGCGCTCGTGACGACCAGAGCACCGAGAGCGGTCGCTGTCCTCTTCATGGAGCCCCCCGTTGTTGGTTCACGGCGCCGGTCGCACCCCTACCCAGCCGTGAGACGCCGGATCGCACGGAAGGTCCTCACGTCACTGCTGGTAGGACAGCAGCCAGTGGTGCTGCCACTTCGTGACTCGAGCGCAGCTCCCCCCGAGGCTGCACCGGAGCAGGGCGTGTACGCCGGTGCGCACCGGGCCGTCGGTCACCTCGACGAGGACGTGGCGGTTGCCCTCCCAGCGCTCGCCGTAGACCCGGAGCGAGAAGGCGAGGTCGGACTGGACCGAGCCGTCCTCGGCGGAGCGGACTGTCTCGTCCTTGGCGCCGAGCTCTCCGAGCAACCCGTGTCCGTCGGGCGAGAACGCGGTCGCGGAGTACCCAGGACGACAGGTCTCGCACACGGTCCACCGGACGGTCTTCGGGTGCGAGACCGAGGTCACGCCGAAGTCGTAGTCGGGATCGGTCCGCACGGTGCGCACCAGCTGGTGGTGTGTCAGATCGAGCAGCTGGACGGCCTGGGCGTCTCCCGGGGCATGCCGGGGCGAGTGCCCCATCCGCCATGTGATCAAGGAGCCGCGCAGGTCGTCGCTCCCCCACTGCGAGAACCACAGCGTGCGCCCCTGGAACGCGACGGTGCTGCCGCCCGAGATCCAGTTGTGCCGAGCGACGGTCCTGCCGGCGAGGTCGACCACTCGGAACAGGGCCGCGTCACCTTCGTCGACGCCCTGGATCGCAACCAGCCGGCCGTTGGTGGACAGGTAGAGCTGGGAGGCGCCGGGGAAGTCCTCGTAGTAGTGCGCGATCTGCCGCACCTTGCCCGAGGGGCTGACGGCGAGCACTGCCGAGTCGTGGTGGTAGCCGACGACCCAGCCGCCCCGGGCGCTGCGACCGAGCAGCTCCAGGGAGTCCTGGAACCTCTTCGGGACGTCGATGGTGACGGTCTTCCCGGCTCGCGTGTGCAGCACCCTGCCGGTCAGGTAGGCGACCTTCGCGCGCGGACCGACCGGGAGGGTGGCGACGTCGACCTGGTGGGTGGTGCTGACCAGCGCCCGGGCACCGGTGCCGGCAGTCGACGGGGACGCTGTCAGCGCGCCGACGCCGGTCAGGGTCACCAGCGCAGCCATGGCCAGGGCCAGGAGTCTCTTCATCGAAGCCTCTTCCCGAGGTCGTCTCGTGAGGCGCGTTCGCACCCTCACGATCGGTCAGACGCCCGGCGCGAGGGAACAGTTCGGTCTGGCTCGTCAGCAGCCCAGCAGGCGCTCGGCGAAGTACCCGCTGATGCCGTCCAGGCTGATCCGCTCCTGCGCCATGGAGTCGCGCTCGCGGATCGTGACGGCGTGGTCGTCGAGGGTGTCGAAGTCGACCGTGACGCAGTACGGCGTCCCGATCTCGTCCTGGCGACGGTAGCGACGGCCGATCGCACCGGAGTCGTCGAAGTCGACGTTCCACCCGTGGCCCCGGAGCTCGGCGGCCAGGTCGCGTGCCTTCGGCGACAGGTCGGCGTTCCGGCTGAGGGGCAGCACCGCGACCTTGACCGGGGCCAGCCGGGGGTCGAGCCGCAGCACGGTGCGGGTGTCGACGCCGCCCTTGGTGTTGGGCGCCTCGTCCTCGGTGTAGGCGTCGAGCAGGAACGCCATCATCGCGCGGTTGGGACCCAGCGCCGGCTCGATCGTGAAGGGGACGTAGCGCTCCCCGCTGGCCTGGTCGAAGTACGAGAGGTCCTGCCCGGACTCCTTGGAGTGCTGGGTGAGGTCGTAGTCCGTGCGGTTGGCGATGCCCTCGAGCTCCTCGAACTCACGGCCTGAGAAGCCGAAGCGGTACTCGATGTCGACGGTGCGCTTCGCGTAGTGGCTGAGCTTCTCCTGCGGGTGCTCGAAGTGGCGCAGGTTGCCGGAGTCGATGCCGAGGTCGGTGAACCAGCGGGTGCGCTCGTCGATCCAGTACTGGTGCCACTCCTCGTCCTCGCCGGGCTTGACGAAGAACTCCATCTCCATCTGCTCGAACTCGCGGGTGCGGAAGATGAAGTTGCCGGGGGTGATCTCGTTGCGGAAGGACTTGCCCATCTGGGCGATGCCGAAGGGCGGCTTCATCCGGGCGCTGGTCACGATGTTGGCGAAGTTCAGGAAGATGCCCTGAGCGGTCTCGGGGCGCAGGTAGTGGAGCCCGGACTCGTCGTCGACGACGCCGAGATAGGTCTTCAGCATCATGTTGAACAGCCGGGGCTCGGTCCAGGTGTGGCGGTTGCCGCAGTTGGGGCAGGCCACCGACTCGTTGATGTCCACGGTGTCCGGGTCGGCGACGTCGTGACGGCCGGCGTAGTCCTCCTGGAGGTGGTCCTCGCGGAAGCGCTTGTGGCAGGACTGGCACTCGACCAGCGGGTCGGTGAACGTCGCCAGGTGGCCGCTGGCCTCCCAGGTCTTCGTCGGCAGGATGATGGCGGAGTCGAGCCCCACCACGTCGTCGCGCTGGGTGACGTTGGATCGCCACCACTGCTTCTTGACGTTCTCCTTCAGCTCGACGCCGAGGGGGCCGTAGTCCCACGCGGAGCGGGTGCCGCCGTAGATCTCACCCGAGGGAAAGACGAAGCCACGCCGCTTGCACAGAGAGATGATCTTGTCGAGGTTGCTGGGCGGTGGCTTGGCCACGAAGCTGCTCCTGGGGTCGGGCCGGCTGGCTGTCGGTCACATCGAAGCGCTCAGCCTAACGAGCGCGCCTCACCGACGTTGAGCGGCTCCCCCGGCTCGACCAGCTCGTAGGCGCTCGGCTCGTCGAGCGCACGGCTGAGGGTCGGCACGGCGGACAGCTTCACGTCGTACGTCGACAGGGCGCGGCGGTAGGCGCCGGGGCCCTCCCACTGCGTGGTCAGCACCCACAGCTCCGGGTCGTCGACGTTGCGCCCGATGCGCCCGGCGACGTAGCCCCGCTGCACCGCGAGGGTCTCCCGCGTCCGCTCGAGGTCGTCGCGGAACGCCGGCTGCTCGGCCTCGGGCACCCGGAAGCGGTTCACGACGATCATGGTGGCGACGCTAGAGGGTCGTGCTGACTAGTGGCGCGGTGGGAAGCGGATGGCGGGGCCGATCTTCAGGTCCTCGGCCGCGCGCTCGTCCTGGACGGCGTCGCGTCCCAGGAGACGACTCGTCCGCGCAGCACGCCACGACTGGATCAGTGCTGCGAGCTTGCTGCGCCACCCGGCCATGCGGCCCAGGATACGCCCCATCTCCGGCCGGTCGACAGTCTGAGAAAACGCGGACGAAAAGGGCGACCCGCCCGTCCGTACCACCGGTTTCGTCCGCGTTTTCCTCCGGCTATCAGCTGCCGGTGTAGTGCTCGTCGGCGGTGTCGAGCGCCTCGTCCAGCATCGCAAGGCCCTCGCGCAGCTCCTGCTCGGTGATGGTGCACGGCGGGACGACGTGGGTGCGGTTGAAGTGGGTCATCGGCCAGAGCCCGCGCTGCTTGCACGCGGCGGCGAAGGCGTTCATCGGCGCGGCCGCGTCGCCCGCGGCGTTGTAGGGCACGAGCGGCTCGCGCGTCGCGCGGTCCTTGACCAGCTCCAGCGCCCAGAAGACGCCGAGACCGCGGACCTCGCCCACGGACGGGTGGCGGTCGGCGATCTTGGCCAGCTCCGGCCCGATCACGTCGTCGCCGAGGGCTCGCGCGTGCTCGATGATGCCCTCCTCGCGGAAGATGTTGATCGAGGCGACCGCCGACGCACATGCGAGCGGATGGCCGGAGTAGGTGAGCCCACCGGGGTAGGCGCGCTGCTGGAAGGTCTCGGCGACCGAGTCGCTGATGACCACGCCGCCGAGCGGGACATAGCCCGAGTTGACGCCCTTGGCGAAGGTGATCAGGTCGGGACGGACGTCCCAGTGCTGGATCGCGAACCACTCGCCGCAGCGGCCGAACCCGGCCATCACCTCGTCGGCGATCAGCAGGATGCCGTGCTCGTCGCAGATCTCGCGCAGGCCGGCCAGGTAGCCCGGGGGCGGGACGAGGATGCCGTTGGTGCCGACGACCGGCTCGAGGATGATCGCCGCGACCGTGGCCGGCCCCTCCACCATCAGCGTGTCGCGCAGGTGCTGCAGAGCACGGGTCGTCTCCTCCTCGGGCGAGGCCGAGTGGAAGGCCGAGCGGTACGGGTAGGGACCCCAGAAGTGCACGATGCCGGGGATCGTGTGGGGCTCGGTGCCCCACCGACGCGGGTCGCCGGTCAGCCCGATCACCCCGTGGGTGGCGCCGTGGTAGCTGCGGTACATCGCCAGGATCTTCGGACGCCCGGTGTGCAGCCTGGCCAGGCGGATCGCGTTCTCGTTGGCCTCCGCACCCGCGTTGGTGAAGAAGACCTGGTTGAGGTCGTGGCCGGCGACCTCGGTGATCAGGCGGGCGGCCTCGGACCGGGCGTCGTTGGCGAAGGCCGGCTGGATCGTGGTCATCGTCTGGGCGTAGTCGGCGATGGCCTTGACCAGCTTGGGGTGCTGGTAGCCGATGTTGACGTTGACCAGCTGGCTGGAGAAGTCGAGGTAGGACTTCCCGTCGTAGTCGGTGAAGGTCGACCCGGACGCCGTGGCGATGGGCAGCGGGTCGATCAGGGCCTGTGCCGACCACGAGTGGAACACGTGGGCGCGGTCGAGCTTGCGCACGGACTCCTCGTCCGCCGGGATGCCGGACAGGGGGCCGTCGTAGGTCGGGTTCATGCCTGCTCCTTGGTAATCGAGCCTGTCGGGACGCGGATCAGCTGTGGGTCGGGAAGCCGAGGTCGATCGTCGAGGTGGCCGGGTCGGGCCAGCGCGACGTGACGACCTTGCCACGCGTGTAGAAGGCGATGCCCTCGGGGCCGTACATGTGGGTGTCGCCGAACAGGGAGGCCTTCCAGCCGCCGAACGAGTAGTACGACACCGGCACCGGGATCGGGACGTTGACCCCGACCATGCCCACCTCGACGTCGAACTGGAACCGGCGGGCGGCCCCGCCGTCGCGGGTGAAGATCGCGGTGCCGTTGGCGAACGGGTTGCTGTTGATCAGCGCGAGCGCGTCGTCGTAGGACTCCTCGCGCACGACGCAGAGCACCGGGCCGAAGATCTCGTCGGTGTAGACCGTCATCTCCGGGCTGACCCGGTCCAGCAGCGTCGTACCGAGGAAGAAGCCGTCAGCGGGCACGTCGGCCTCGCGACCGTCGACGACCGCGGTGGCGCCCGCCTCGACACCCTGGCGGATGTAGTCGGTGACCTTGTCGCGGTGCTCGCGGGTGATCAACGGGCCCATCTCGGAGTCGGGGTCGCTGCCGTCGCCGATGCGGAGCTTGGGCAGCCGGGCCGCGATGGCGTCGACCAGCGGGTCGGCGACGTCGCCCACGGCGACTGCCACCGAGATCGCCATGCAGCGCTCGCCGGCCGCGCCGTATGCCGCGGAGACCGCCGCGTCGGCGGCCATCTCAACGTCGGCGTCCGGCAGCACCAGCATGTGGTTCTTCGCGCCGCCCAGGGCCTGCACGCGCTTGCCGTTGCGGGTGCCCGTCTCGTAGATGTAGCGGGCGATCGGGGTGGAGCCGACGAAGCTCACCGCGGCGATGTCCGGGTGCTCGAGGATCGCGTCGACCGCCTCCTTGTCGCCGTGCACGACGGAGAACACGCCCTCGGGCAGGCCGGCCTGCTTCCACAGCTCGGCCAGGAAGAGCGCGGCCGACGGGTCCTTCTCACTGGGCTTGAGGATGAACGCGTTGCCGGTGGCGATCGCGTTGGCGCACATCCACAGCGGCACCATGGCCGGGAAGTTGAACGGCGTGATGCCGGCCACCACGCCGAGGGGCTGGCGGATGGAGTAGACGTCGACGCCGCCCCCGGCCTGCTCGGAGTAGCCACCCTTCATGTGCTCGGCGACACCGCAGGCGTACTCGACGTTCTCCAGGCCACGCTGGATCTCGCCCTTGGCGTCGCTGAGCACCTTGCCGTGCTCGGCGGTGATGATCGCGGCGAGGTCGTCGATGCCTGCGTCGAGCAGCTCGCGGAAGCGGAACAGCACCCGGCTGCGGGTGGCCAGGGACGCCGAGCGCCAGCTCGTGGCCGCCTCGGTGGCGCTCCGCACCGCGGCGTCGAGCTCGTCGCGGGAGGCGAGGTCGACCTCGCCCGTCTGCTCCCCCGTCGCCGGGTTGTAGACCGGACCGCTGCGGCCTGAGCCGCCGGGGGTCGCGGCGCCGTTGGTCCAGTGGCTGATGCGCGTCGTCATGCCACCGAAAATATCGACCAAATCTATCTAGAGCAATGCTTTGATTGCTATGTTACAAAACATGTGGGACGAGCTGGTCGACGCCGTCGACGACCGCTCCGCGAAGGGGATCGCGCTCGCCCTGTCCGCCGGCATCGACCGTGCCGTCCTGCGACCCGGCGAGCGCCTGCCCCCGATCCGCCAGGCCGCGCGAGACCTCCAGGTGGCCCCGGCGACGATCAGCGCCGCCTGGTCACAGCTGGCCCGGGCCGGGCTCATCGAGACCGACGGCCGTCGCGGCACGCGGGTGCGCGAGGCCTCGGTGGGACCCCGCAGGTACCGCCGGGCGCTGGACTCCCGGGCCGGCTATCGGGTCGACCTCTCGACCGGGCTTCCCGACCCAGCCCTGCTGCCCGATCTCCACGCGGCCATGCAGCGGGTCCCCCGCGACGAGACGGCCCACTCCTACCTCGAGGAGCCCGTCGTACCCGCACTGAGAGAGGTGCTCGAGAGCTCCTGGCCGAACGCCGCCGAGTCGCTGACCGTGGTCGACGGGGCGATGGACGCACACAGCCAGTTCGTCGCCGCACACCTGCGGTTCGGCGATCGGGTCGCGGTCGAGCAGCCTTGCTTCCCACCGCTGCTCGACCTGCTGGAGATGGCCGGCGTCGTGCCCCTCAGGGTCGGGTACGACGCGCAGGGGCCGGTCGTGCAGGACGTCGTCGCCGCCGTGGACTCTGGCGCGAAGGTGCTGTTCTTCCAGCCCTGGGGGCAGAACCCGTCGGGCCAGTCGCTCTCGATGGCCCGCGCCGAGGAACTGGCCGCGGCCCTGGCCGGGCGCGACGTGGTGGCCGTCGAGGACGACTCCGCCGGCGGCACGCCGTCGGGACCACCCGTCTCGCTGGGGACGTTCCTCCCGGGGCGGACCGTGCTCGTGCGCAGCTTCTCCAAGACCCATGGCCCAGATCTCCGACTGGCGGCGGTCGGTGGACCCTCGAGCGTCGTGACGCCCATCGTCGAGCGGCGCTACCTCGGCCAGGGCTGGAGCAGCCGGCTGGTCCAGTCGATCCTGGTCGACCTCCTTACCGACGTCCGCTCGCGAGCGCTGGTCGCCGAGGCCCGCACGACGTACGCCGCCCGCACCGCGGCGATGGCCGACGCCCTGGCCGCACGGGGCGTCGAGGTGCCCGGCCGCGACGGCATCAACGTCTGGGTGCCCGTCGCCGAGCAGGGTGCTGCGCTGCTCCACCTGGCAGCCGCGGGCGTCCGCGCAGCCAGCGGTGACCCGTTCTGGATCTCCACCCCCGGCTCCGACCACATCCGGATCACCACCTCGTCGGTCGACGGCCACCCCCACCCCGACCACCCCGACCACCCCGGCATCCCGGAGCTCGCCGACCTCATCGCCGCCGCCGCGCGGGCCGGCACCTGGGCCGGCCAGCGCTGACCGCCGAGTCGGCGCAAACAAGCATCAAAATCACGCCCAGTCGGCGCAAACAGGCAGCAAAATCACGCCGAGTCGTCATAGGACGACTCGGCGCGAGGTTGACAATGATTCTCATTCTCAG
>DATBBE010000055.1:0-6615 GCA_036271155.1 Nocardioides sp.
CGCGCAGCGACTGCGCCGCCACCTCGTCTCGGGCGTGGACGCGCACCACTCGGCTCGAGGACATGCCCCCACCTTAGTGATCGGGAGAGGGTCGCTAACGTCGCCCGCGTGCTGATCCTGCTGCCGCCCAGCGAGGGCAAGGCCGAGCCGCGCCGCGGGAAGCCGCTCGACGTCGCCGCCGGGCCGCTCGCCGAGGCCCGACGCTCCGTTCTCGACGCACTCGTGGCGCTCTGCGCCGGGCCCGAGGACGTCGCCGTCCGCACCCTCGGCCTGAGCCCCGGCCAGGTGGACGACGTACGTCGCAACGCCCGCCTGGCGGTGTTGCCCACCGCGCCGGCCGAGCGCATCTACGCCGGAGTGCTCTACGACGCCCTGGGTCTCACCACCCTCGACCCGTCGGCCCACCGACGCGCTCTCGCCCGGGTGGCGGTCGTGTCGTCGCTCTACGGACTGGTGCGGCCGGGCGAGCGGATCGCGCCGTACCGGCTGGCCGGTGGCGTCACCCTGCCCGGCCTCGGCGGCGTCGCCGCTCACTGGCGGGCACATCTCGACCCCGCCGTGCGTGAGCTGGCCGGGCGTGGGCTCGTCGTCGATCTCCGCTCGTCGACGTACGCCGCGTTCTGGCGGCCGGAGGCCGACCTCGCTCGTCGGGTGGTCACGGTCCGGGTCCTCCACGAGGTCGACGGCCGACGCCAGGTGGTGAGCCACTTCAACAAGGCGACGAAGGGGCGACTGGTGCGAGCTCTGCTCGAGGACGGCCGCGACGCCCGCACTCCCGCCGCCTTCGCGCGCCTGCTCACCGACCTCGGCTGGCAGGTCGAGGCCGGCGCGGCGACGACCTCGGGGACCCCGCTCGACGTCATCGTCGCCGAGCTCTGAGCCCTCCGCTCCTACCAGCGCTGGGGGTCGAGCATCTGCCCGGCGCCGGGAGGCTGGGCGTTGTAGAGGCGCATCGAGCCACGGAGCCGACCTCCGGCCCCACCATCGTGCTCACCGAAGAACGAGACGACGCTGACCGAGGCCGTCGAGAGCTCCATGCGGAAGAGCGCGGACAAGGGCGCGTCGACGGCGTGCGAGACCAGGATCTTGATGGGCGTCACGTGGCTGACCACCACCACGGACTTCCCGGCGTACGTCTCGAGCGTGCGGGCGAGGCCGTCGAGCACGCGCTTCTCGACCTCGCGGAACGACTCGCCCCCGGCAGGCGCGACGTCCAGCGAGCCGAGCCAGGCGTCCAGCTCGTCGGCGCTCTGCTCGCGCACCTCGGCGAACGACATCCCGTCCCAGGAGCCGAACTCCATCTCGGCGAAGCCGGGCTCCTCCACGAGGCCGAGCCCGAGTCGTTCGGCGACGATCTCTGCCGACTCTCGGGTGCGTCGGACCGGCGAGGTCACGACCGCCTCCACGGCCGGGGCCAGCGGGGCCAGCCAGTCGGCGACCTCGCGCACCTGGGCCCGGCCCTCGTCGGTGAGGCCGGGGTTACTGCTGGCGAGCCCGCCGGAGAAGCGCTTCTCGGCGGTCAGGGACGTCGCGCCGTGGCGCACGAGCACCAGCGTCGTCACCGGGCCACCCGGCGGCGACCAGCCCCGATGGCCCGCGCCCCCCGGGGCCTCCACCGCCCCTGCACGCTCCACCGCCTCCACCGCCGAGTCGTCAGATGCCGACTCGGCAGGATCTTGCTGCCTCTTTGCGCCGACTCGGTGATCGTCGCTGGTGTCGTCGGTGGTGTCGTCAGGGTGGCGGGTGATGCCCGAGCGGAGGCCGTCCAGGGCCTCGTTGGCCAGCCGGTCGGCGTGCTTGTTCTGCTCCCGCGGGACCCAGGTGTACGTCGTGGCGCCGGGCCTGCGCCGGACGATGCGCTGGGCCTGGAGCGCCAACGGCTTCATGTCCGGATGCTTGATCTTCCAGGTGCCCTTCATCTGCTCCACCACGAGCTTGGAGTCCATCCGGACCTCGAGGTCGGCGTCGAGGGCGACCTCCTCGGCCATGCCCAGACCGGCGATCAGGCCGCGGTACTCCGCGACGTTGTTGCTCGCCACCCCGATCGTCGTACCCTCCTCGGCGAGCACCCGGCCGGTGTCGGCGTCCTTGACGAGTGCGCCGTACGCCGCGGGCCCGGGGTTGCCGCGGGAGCCGCCGTCGGCCTCGATGACGACGCGTCGGATCTGCTGGCTCATCGGGTGGTCTAGAGGCCGCTCTCGGAGGTGCGCACCAGGATCCGGCTGCACTCCTCGCAGCGGATCACGTCGTCGTCCGCGGCCGAGCGGATCGTGGCCAGCTCGGCGTTGTCGAGGTCGAGCATGCAGCCCCCACAGCTCCCGGCCCGGAGCAGGGCCGCACCCACGCCGTTCTTGGCCGCGCGCAGGCGGTCGTAGAGAGCGAGCAGGTCGTCGGGGAGCCCTGCCGCGACGGGGCCACGCCGTGCCTCCACGTCGCCGAGCGACTCGTCGATCTCCCCGGTCTTGGCGTCACGGGAGGCCGTGGCGGCCGCGATCTTCTCGTCGGTCTCGCCCAGCGCGGCGGTCAGTGAGTCGAGCGTGCCCTGCGCCTCCTCGAGCCGCTCCATGACCTCGATCTCGTCGTCCTCCAGCGAGGTGATCCGGCGCTCGAGGGAGACCATCTCCTGCTGCATCCGCTGGATGTCCTTGGGGTTGCTCACCAAGCCCTGGTCGATCCGCTGCTGATCGCGCTCGCGGCGGGTCTTGACCTGCTCGACATCGGAGTCGACCTTGGCCTGCTCCAGAGTCAGGTCGTCGACCGAGATCCGCGCGTCCTGGGCCTCGCCCTCCAGCCGGCTCCGCTCGCCCGTCAGCTCGGCGAGCACGGCCAGCTCGGCCAGCGAACGACGCTGGTGGCGCAGAAGGTCGGCGCGAGAGTCCAGGTCCTGGAGGTCCAGCAGCTTCACCTGGGCGGACGGGTCGGCCTTCACACGGGCTCCTGAACGGGGTGGGGGAAAGGGTCGGTCACCTGCGGGCCTGCCACACGTCGGTGCACAGCGTGCTCACCCGGACCTCCACCGTATCGCCCAAGGCACGTCCCAAGCGCTCGGCCAGCTCAGGCAGCCAGGTCCACTCGGCGGCCCAGTGGCTCACGTCGAGCAGCGAAGGGCCGCCCTTCTCTAGGAACTCGGCCGCCGGGTGGTGCCGCAGATCACTGGTGACATAGACGTCTGCCCCGCCGGCGAGAGCCTCGGGGAGCAGCTCGTCACCCGCACCACCCATCAGGGCCACCCGGCGTACGACGCGGTCCGGGTCGCCGCCGACGAGCACTCCACGCGGCGTCCGCGGCAGCGCCTCGGCCACCCGGTCGGCGTACTCCCCCAGGGTGGTCTCGTCGACGTCGCCGATGCGGCCGACGCCCGTGAGTGCCGTGCCCGGGTCGGCCAGCTCGACGACGTCGTAGGCGACCTCCTCGTAGGAGTGCGCGGCCAGCACGGCCCGGACCACCTCGGTCCGGCGAGCTCGCGGTAGCAGCGCCTCGATCCGCAGCTCGTCGGTCAGCTCGAGCTCACCCACCGTGCCGACGGTCGGATGGGCTCCCTCGAGCGGCCGGAACCGGCCCTCGCCGGCCACGCTGTAGGAGACCGTGTCGTAGTCACCGACCTGCCCGGCCCCGGCTGCGGCCAGCGCTGCCCGGACGGCCTCGGCGTCACCGACCGGAGCGAAGACGACGAGCTTGTCGAACGCCTGGCCGCTCGGGCGCATCGGTCGCACGTCACGCAGCCCCATGGCCTTGGCCATCGCGTCGGATACGCCGTGCTGTCCACGGTCGGCGTTCGTGTGGGCGGTGAGCAGTCCGCAGCCGGCCCGGGTCAGGGTGGCGAGAGTGCGACCCTTCGCCGTGGTCTCGGCCACGCCGTGCACGCCGCGAAGGAACAGCGGATGGTGGGTCAGCAGCAGGTCGGCGTCCCACGCTGCCGCCTCCGTGGCGGTCGCGAGCACCGGGTCGACCGCCAGCTGGATCCGGCGTACCTCCGCCCCGGGGTCGCCGGCCGCGAGGCCCACGGCGTCCCACTCCTCGGCGGTCTCCGGTGGGTACCACGAGTGGAGCAGACCCACCACGTCACCCAGCGTCAGCACGGGCCTGACCCTAGCCGGACCGATCCGCTAGTTGACCTGGCGGTCGCGGCCCTCCCAGTACGGCGCGCGGAGCTTGAACTTCTGCAGCTTGCCGGTCGCGGTCCGGGCCAGGACGTCGCGGAACTCGACCGAGGTCGGGGCCTTGTAGCGCGCGACCTTGCCCTTGACGTAGTCGATGAGCTCCTGCTCGGTCAGGTCCGAGCCTTCTGCCTTGACCACCAGCGCCTTGATCGTCTCTCCCCACTTCTCGTCGGGTACGCCGATCACGGCGACCTCGGCGACGTCCGGGTGGCTGAAGACGGCGTCCTCGACCTCGATCGAGGAGACGTTCTCGCCGCCGGTGATGATGACGTCCTTCTTCCGGTCGGCGATGACGAGGTAGCCCTCGTCGTCGATGAAGCCGCCGTCACCGGTGTGGAACCAGCCGCCGGCCAGGGCCGCCTCGGTCTCCGCAGGCTGCTCCCAGTAGCCCTCGAGACAGACGTTGGAGCGGGCCAGCACCTCGCCCTCCTCGTCGACCTGGAGGGTCACCCCGATCGCCGGCGTGCCCGCGCGCACGAGCTTGTGGGCACGCTGCTCCGGGTCGAGGTCGTCCCACTCGGAGCGAGTCCGGTTGACGGTCAGCAGCGGTGAGGTCTCGGTGAGCCCGTAGATCTGGACGAACTCCCAGCCCAGCTCGGCCTCGACCCGCGCCACCGTCTTCGTGGGTGGTGGCGCACCGGCGACGATGATCCGGGTGCGGCCACGGCCGGGGAGCTCGCCGCCGTGCTCCGCCTTCCACCGGGGCGCCGCGTCGAGCACCGCCGCGACCACGGCCGGCGCGGCGCACATGACGGTGACACCCCGCTCCTCGACCCGGCGCAGGATCTCGGTGCCGTCGACCTTGCGCAGCGCGACCTGGGGCACTCCGCACCCGGTCATCGCGAACGGCATGCCCCAGCCGTTCGCGTGGAACATCGGCAGCGTGTGCAGGTAGACGTCGCGGTCGGTGACCCCGGCGTGCAGCGCGAAGGTGACGGCGTTGGTCCAGATGTTGCGGTGGGTGATCTGCACGCCCTTGGGTCGGGCGGTGGTCCCGGAGGTGTAGTTGATCGTCGCGGTCGCGTTCTCGTCGGGCTCCCAGTCGCGTGGCTCCACACCCTCGAGGTAGAGGTCGTCGTCGTCGCCCAGGAAGAACACGCGCTCGGCCTTCAGCCCGGACAGCGACTCCCTGAGCTCGGGATCGACGTACACGACCCGAGAGCCGGAGTGCTCGACGATGTACTGCACCTCGTCGAAGGACAGCCTGAAGTTCACCGGGACCAGCACACGGCCGTAGCCGCAGACCCCGAAGAACGCCGTGAAGAGGCGCGCGCTGTTGTGCGAGACGAACGCGACCCGGTCACCGACGGCGAGCCCGAGCTCGTCGTGCTTCGCAGCCATCGCCGCGGCCAGCTCGCGGACCCGCCCGTAGGAGAGGTCGCCCCTCGACGCGGCCGGCTGGTCCGGCTCGTCGACCAGGCCGATGCGGTCGGCGTAGACCGCGGTCGCGCGGTCCAGGAAGTCGTTGACACTGAACGGGACGATCATGCTCCGCAATCTAGTCCGCGAGTCGACCTCTCCGCCTCACGTGGTTGCTGGGTGGTTCGGCGCATGCCGAAGCGTCCCGTGGTTACGGTCAGGTGATGGTCTCGGACACGACTCACCCTCGGAGCTCGACCGACAGGACGCCCCGTCGACCGCTGGCCACGGTGTTCCTGGCCTGGCTGTGGGTGATGGCCGGCGCCAACCTCGCCGCCCCGCTGTACGCCGTCTACGCCGGAGACTTCGGCTTCTCCGGCATCGTGCTGACCACGGTCTTCGCGACGTACGCCGTCACGCTGGTCGCGACCCTGCTGGTCTGCGGACGCCTCGCCGACCGGGTCGGCCGGCGGCCGGTGATCCTGGCCGGGCTCGTCGTCGCGTCGCTCGCCCTGGTGCTGTTCACCCTCGCGACCGGCACCTGGTGGCTCTACGCCGCACGCGCCCTGCAAGGCATCGCCGTCGGGCTGATCAGCGGGCCGGCGACCGCCGCGCTCGTCGAGCTCGACCCGCGACGCGACCAGGCTCGTCCGGCGCTCCTCGCCGGCCTGGCCCAGGCCGTCGGGAGCGGCACCGGGCCGCTGCTCGGTGGCTGCCTCGCCCAGTGGGCTCCGGCGCCGCTGCACGCTCCGTACCTGGTGGGGCTGGCCGGCACCGCCGTGGCCGCCGGCTTCGCGTGGACCCTGCCGGACGGCACACGGAGCGAGGAGCCGTGGCGCGTCCAGTGGCCGCGCGTCCCCCGCGCGATCCGTACGGACTTCGCCCGCCTCGGGGTCACCGCGGGGCTGGTGTGGGCCTCGCTGGCGCTCTACCTCTCGGTGGTCCCGTCGTACGTCGCCGGGCTGCTGTCGACGGGGAACCTCGCCCTGCTGGGCGCCAACTCCGCCCTCGCCTGCTTCACCTCGGCCGGCACCCAGCTCTGGACGCACCGTCGCGGCGGTGACCGTGGCCGGCGCCAGGCGCTCGGTCTCGGGCT
>DATBBE010000056.1:0-14508 GCA_036271155.1 Nocardioides sp.
TCGACGCCGATCGTGGGGAGCCGGTTGCACGGTCCCGACCCGGTGCGCGTCAGCCTGGTCATCCACGACCACTCGGGCCGCCTGCTCTTCAGCGGCAGCACCAGCGTCACGCCGCAGAAGGACCAGCCCAACGGGCCTGGCTGCCCGCCGACGGTGTGGGTCGGCCACGTGGTGGCCAGCGGCACGAGCACGATGACGTCGAAGCCCTGAGCAGACTGAGCGGACTGATCGGGCTCAGTCGTCGCTCACGCCAGGGACACGAGGTCCGCGTAGGAGTCGTTCCAGAGGTCCTCGACGCCGTCGGGCAGGATCAGCACCCGGTCCGGGGCGAGGGCACGGACGGCCCCCTCGTCGTGGGTGACCAGCACGATGGCGCCCTGGTAGCTCCGGATCGCCCCGAGCACCTCTTCGCGTGAGGCGGGATCGAGGTTGTTCGTCGGCTCGTCGAGGAGCAGCACGTTCGCGCTCGACACGACCAGGATCGCCAGCGCCAGGCGGGTCTTCTCACCACCGGAGAGCACCCGTGCGGGCTTGTCGACGTCGTCACCGGAGAAGAGGAACGAGCCCAGCACGGACCGGGTCTCGGTGTCGGAGAGCGACGGCGCCGCCGTGCGCATGTTCTCCAGCACCGTGCGCGAGGTGTCCAGGGTCTCGTGCTCCTGGGCGTAGTAGCCGAGCTTGAGCCCGTGCCCCGGTCGGACCTCGCCGGTGTCGGGGTCGTCCACTCCGCCGAGGATCCGCAGCAGCGTGGTCTTCCCCGCGCCGTTCAGCCCCAGGACGACCACCCGGGACCCCTTGTCGATCGCCAGGTCGACGTCGGTGAAGACCTCGAGCGAGCCGTAGGACTTCGACAGCTCCGACGCCGTCAGCGGCGTACGTCCCGAGGGTGCCGGCTCGGGGAACTTGATGCGTGCCACCCGGTCGCCGCGCCGGTCGGCCTCGACGCCGCTGAGCATCCGCTCCGCCCGGCGCATCATGTTGTGGGCGGCCTGCGCCTTGGTCGCCTTGGCCCGCATCTTGCTGGCCTGCTCCAGGAGCACATCGGCCTTGCGCTCGGCGTTCTGCCGCTCCCGCTTGCGGCGGCGCTCGTCGGTTTCGCGCTGGGCGAGGTACGTCGCCCAGCCCATGTTGTAGACGTCGATCTCCTGGCGGTTCGCGTCGAGGTGGAACACCTTGGTCACGGTCTGCTCCAGCAGGGCCGTGTCGTGGCTGATGACCACCAACCCGCCCTTGTGGCCCTTGAGGAACTCGCGGAGCCAGACCACCGAGTCGGCGTCCAGGTGGTTGGTCGGCTCGTCCAACAGCAGCGTCTCCGCACCCGAGAACAGGATCCTCGCCAGCTCGACCCGCCGCCGCTGGCCACCGGAGAGAGTGCGCAGCGGCTGGACCATCAGCCGGTCCTCGATGCCCAGCGAGGCCGCGATCTGGGCAGCCTCCGCCTCCGCGGAGTACCCACCGCCGGCGTGGAGGTCGGCGTCGGCGCTCTCGTAGCGCCTCATCCCCCGCTCACGGACCGCGGGATCGTCGCTGGCCATCTCGTCCTCAGCCGTCCTGAGGCGGCGTACGACGGCATCGAGACCGCGGGCCGACAGGATGCGCTCGCGGACTGGCACGTCGGGATCGCCCGTCCGCGGGTCCTGGGGGAGGTAGCCGACCGAGCCGGTCGCGACCACCTGGCCCGACGCGGGCAGGCCCTCGCCGGCGAGGATCCGGGTCAGGGTCGTCTTGCCCGCTCCGTTCCGCCCGACCAGCCCCACCTTGTCCCCCGGCCCGACCCGGAAGGACACGTCGTGCATCAGCAACCGCGCCCCGGCCCGCACCTCGAGCTGTTGGGCACTGATCATCAGGCTGGCTAGTCTAGGGCGGCCCGCTCAGCCCGGCAGACAGCCCCTGCGTGCCCTGCACCCAGTGACAAGGAGTCACGATGCGGTTCAACCCGAAGGCCCGGCTGGACACCGGTCGCGTCCGCGACGGCGGCGGTGGGGGCGGCGGCGCGGGCGGAGGGCTCGGTGGCGCCGGGATGCGCATCCCCATGCCCGGCGGCACCAAGGCCGGCGGCGGCATCGGATTCGTCGTGATCATCGTGGTGATCCTGCTGCTCAAGGCCTGCGGGGGCGTCGACCTCACCGGAGCCGTCACGGGCAGCGGCGTCAGCGGATACTCCGCCAACCGCTTCCAGGGCGACTCCGCGGCGTACGCCGGATGCACCACGGGGCAGGACGCCAACGACCATCCCGACACCTGCGGCGTGGTCGCGGTCGAGAACTCCCTGGTCGACTACTGGGCCAAGGCCCTCGCGCAGCAGTCGCCCAGCACGAAGTTCCAGCCGGAGACGGCCATCGTGACCTTCACCGGTTCGACCGCCAGCGGCTGCGGACAGGCTCAGTCGGCGATGGGCCCCTTCTACTGCCCGAACGACCGGACCATCTACTTCGACCCGTCCTTCTTCCACGACATCCTCCAGCAGCAGCTCAACGGTCCGTCCGGCGCGTTCGTCGAGCCCTACGTCATCGCCCACGAGTTCGGCCATCACATCCAGAACCTCCTCGGCACCATGAGCAAGGTGAAGACGCAGCAGGGCCCGAACAGCGACTCGGTGCGGCTCGAGCTCCAGGCCGACTGCTACGCCGGCATGTGGGCGCGCAGCGCCACCACGACCCAGGACAGCCAGGGCAACGTGCTGATCTCCGACCTCACCGACCAGGACATCCAGGAGGGCATCGCCGCGGCCAAGTCGGTCGGCGACGACACGATCCAGAAGGAGACCAGCGGTCGGGTCAACCCCGAGCAGTGGACCCACGGCTCGTCCGCGGCGCGCGTCCACTGGTTCACCGTGGGCTACCAGAACGGCACGCTCGACGCGTGCAACACCTTCAACGGCCAGAACGTCGAGTGAGGGCCCTCTGAGCAGCGCACCCCTGCCGGACGAGCCAGATCCGGACCTGCAGGTGGTCGTGAGCCGGCGCTCGCACGAGCAGCGGCTCCGGCCGCGGTTCCTCTACCGCGAGCAGCCCATGGGCGTCACCGACTCGGGATGGTCGGCCCTGGTCGGCGACGAGTCCCCCGACGAGCTGGACGACCCGGACGCGATGCTCTCCCAGCCGGTCGGCGAGCTTGTCGAGCGCTGGCCCGAGCTGCGAGGCGTCCTCGAGACCGGCCGTCCCGAGAGCCAGTGGGTGTGGGACGACGAGCGTCAGACGTACGTCAGCCTCGCTCCTCCGGGCTGTTAGTTTCGAGCGGTGCCCTACTCCCACCTGTCCCACCTCGAGTGCTCCCGCACCGCCGCGTCGTACGACGCCGACCGCGTGCAGGGGCTCAGCGAGGTGGGGGCCCCGCTGCTCGCTCGCTACGACCTGGAGCAGGTCCGAGCGGGTGTGACGAGGGAGGAGATCGCCGCGCGGCCGCCGACCCTGTGGCGCTACCACGAGGTCCTTCCGGTCCGAGACCCCGTGCACGTGACCAGCCTCGGTGAGGGGATGACCCCACTCCTCCCCCTGCCGACGTACGGCGCGTCGGTCGGGATACCCGGCCTGCTGATGAAGGACGAGGGGCTGATCCCCACCGGCACCTTCAAGGCCCGGGGCGCGGCCGTCGGCGTCTCACGGGCCCGAGAGCTGGGCGTGCGGGCGGTCGCGATGCCGACCAACGGCAACGCCGGCGCCGCCTGGTCGGTGTACGCCGCGCGGGCGGGGCTCGGCAGCCTGGTCGTGATGCCGGTCGACGCGCCCGAGATCACCCGCCGCGAGTGCGTCGCCGCCGGTGCCGAGCTCTACCTGGTCGACGGCCTGATCAACCACGCCGGCGCCCTGGTCAAGGCCGCCGTCGAGGAGCGGAGCGGGTACCAGGAGGTCTCGACCCTCAAAGAGCCGTACCGCATCGAGGGCAAGAAGACGATGGGCTACGAGATCGCCGAGCAGCTCGGCTGGGACGTGCCCGACGTGATCCTGTACCCGGCGGGTGGCGGTGTCGGGCTGATCGGCATCCACAAGGCGATGCTGGAGCTGCAGGCGCTCGGCTGGATCGGCGAGCGGCTGCCACGGCTGGTGGCGGTGCAGGCCGAGGGGTGTCGACCCATCGTCGACGCGTTCGAGGCGGGGCTGGACGAGAGCACGCTGAAGGACGGCACGCACACTCTCGCCTTCGGGATCAACGTGCCCAAGGCCCTCGGCGACTTCCTGGTGCTCCAAGGCGTGCGTGAGTCCGAGGGCACCGCCGTCGCCGTCGGCGACGACAGGATTCTCGAGGAGCTCGCGAGCCTGGCCGCGGCCGAGGGCACCTGGATCTGCCCGGAGGGCGCCGCTTGTCTGGCAGCGGCCCGCGAGCTGCGGGAGCAGGGCTGGATCCGCGAGGACGAGCGGGTGGTGGTGCTCAACACCGGGACCGGCCTGAAGTACCCCGAGACCGTGGGTGTCGACGTACCCGTGCTCCCGCGCGACGGATCGGTGCCGGCAGCGACCCGCGGGTGACGCTCAGCCGGGACGCAGCATCCCGCGCCCGTCGCGTACGTCCTCCACCGTGGCACCGAGAGCGGCCCAGAGCCGCTCCCGGCTCTCGTGGGCAGCGTCGACCAGGGAGCCGTAGTCGAGGTCGACCAGCTCGCCCCTCCACTTGCGGACATGGCCGTCCACGAAGACGGTGTCCACGTTGGCGTGGTTCGCCCAGCTGACCACGGTGCCGACCCAGGACCCGAACGGCCGCGTGTGCACGTGGTCGAGGTCGAGCACCACCAGGTCGGCCCGGCGTCCGGGCGCGATCGTGCCGACCCGGTCGGCCAGACCGGCGTTCACCGCACCGCCGACCGTCGCGGCCCGCAACGCGTCGCGCGGAGCCATCCGACCCGGAGCCGCGGTGTCGCCTGCCCACTCGGCCTGGAAGGACAGGCCGCGCTGGACGGTCAGCAGGACGCGCATCTCGGTGAACATGTCGTAGCCGTAGCTGATCTCGTTGTCGCAGCTGATCCCCAGCTCGATCCCACGCCGCTGTGCCTCGAGCACGGGGATGAACGCGCCCAGGCCGAACTGCGAGTCGGATCTGGGCACCATGTTGACCGCGGCCCCGCTGTCGGCGACGCGGTCCCACTGGTCGGCCGAGAGGCCCGCGCAGTGGTTGTAGGTGTGGCCCGGGCCGGGCAGCCCCGACGTCAGCAGCGTGTCCAGGTCGGGCACCCAGGTGCCCATCTCGGCCACCACGTCGATGTCGTGCTCCCGGGCGAACGTCCAGCTCTCGACCGACGGTGCCAGGTCGAACATGCGCAACGTCAGGAGCTGGTCGGTCGAGGTGAAGTACTCCTTCTGGAGCCGGAGCAGGTCGTGCGGCAGGTGTGCGCCGGCCCCGCCGGACACCGGCGCACCGACGGCGTGGACCGCGCGGACACCTGACCCGAGGAGTGCCTCGATCGCGGCATCGCTGTGCTCGGGCGTCCGGCTGTTGTGGCTGTTGTCCACGAAGGTGGTGACACCGTTGTTCAGGGCCTGGGCAGCTGTGATGCGCTGCCCGATCGCGATGTCCTCGGGAGTCATGTGCGCGGCCACACCTCCGTGTGTGATCGCCATGTACTGCGCGAAGTCCGCACCAGGGTCGGTGCCGCGCAGCTGCCCCTCCCAGGCGTGCACGTGGGAGTCGACCAGACCCGGGAGGAGCACGCAGCCAGCGGCGTCGAGCACGGGGACGTCGGGACCCGTCGTCTCGGCCAGCCCCGGCGCGACCGCGGTGATCTCGCCGCCGGTGACGACGACGTCGGCGTCGAGCTCGCCGAGACCGGGATCCATCGTCACGACGTGGGCGCCGGTGATCACGAACGCCGCGTCCGCCGAGCGTGTGGCGCGCAGATGGTCGAGGAGGGGATGCGCCGGTTGGTGACGCGCGCTCACAGCAGGGCCTCGACCAGGGGGAACTGCCGCTGCAGGGTGCGGAGGTACGGCGCGACTGCGGGGTGGCGGTACTTCCCGGCGAGCGCCCCTTCTCCCCCGGCGACGCGAGCCAGCGCCCACTCCGCACGCGACAGGGCCGTGTACGCCGCGCTGACGCGCATGCCGAGGGCGACCTCGTCGCCGGTCGCGACTCCTGCGGGCAGCCCCATCAGGTAGGCGTCGAGCAGGGGCTCCGCGTCCTCCCTGGCGTTCTGCAGGAACAGCCCGAGATCGGCACCGACCGGCCCGTGCCCGACCGTGCTCCAGTCGATCGCGACCACGTCGTCGCCGTGTCGACCCGGCAGGTTCTGCGCGGCCGGGTCACCGTGCTGCGGCACCTGCGGGAGGGCGTCGAGCTCGCGCAGAAGAGTCTCGCGCCGGTTCCACAGCCGGTCGGCGACGTCAGCCACGGTCGTGCGGGCCAGGGTGGGCCAGCCGCCGCGCTGCTCGACGCGTCGCATCCGGTCGCGCAGCTGGCCGACCGCGAGCCATCGGTGGCGGCCGAGGTCCGCGCCGGCGAACCGACCCATCGCGTGCGCGACGTACAGCCCGTTCAGGGCGGCGTCCTCCACCCACTCGCTGGTCAGCGTGATGCCCTCGTCGTCCTCGGAGACGTCGGTGGGCGTGGCCAGCAGGCCCGGCGTGCTCTCGGTGACGCCGCTGACGGCGACGTCCGCCTCACGGCGCCAGTAGGCGAAGTGATGGGGCTCGGAGAACTCGGGGGGGTCGTCCGGCCCGGGCGCGCCGAGCCGCTTCACCACCAGCGCATGACCGTCGCGCTCCGTGCGCCACACGCCTACCGTCGAGGTCCCGGTGCCGCCGGTCACGGCGAGCCAGACGGGATCGGGCTCCCACATGAGCCGGACGCTATCCGATGTCACGCTCCCGATAGCGCCACCAGGCCGCGAGCACCAGCAGTGTCGCGAGCAGGGTCAGCAGCACCTCGGGTAGGGCATGCAGGGGTTGTGCCGGCACCTTCGGCACGTGGGAGTACGGCGAGAGCCCAGCCACCCAGCCCGGCAGCCGCAACAGCTCGGCCAGCGGGCCGAGCACGAAGAAGCCCACCACCAGCACCCAGCCCGCGATCCCCCATCCGCTCCTGACGGCCACGGCGAGCAGGGCGAGAGCCGCCACCACCCACACCGCGGGGATCTGCACCAGGGCCGCCCCGAGCACACCGGCGGCCGAGACCTGGGTCCCGAGCGAGCCCAGCGCCATCGCCGACCCGGTCACCAGGAGGAGCCAGGCCGCCCCGCCCAGGGCGACCACGGCGATCGCGGCGAAGGCCCGCGAACGGGTGGTGGCCGTCGCCAGTACCTCCTCCGTGCGCCCGTCCTGCTCCTCCGCCCCCGCGTGCCCGACGACGGTGGCGACGAAGCAGGTGATCACGACCGCTCCGACGGAGACCAGGGCGGCGACCAGGGTCTCCTGCACGGCTCCGACCCCGCCGAGGCGCTCCATCAGCTCCCTGGCCCGGTCTGAGTCGAAGAGCGAGCCCACCCCAGGGACGATCGCGGCCATCAGGGCGCCCAGCAGCGCACAGGCGACGGTCCAGACCGCCAGGGTGGTGGCGTGGACCTCGAGGTTCAGGGCGATCACGTCGGCCAGCCGCCGCGGGCCCGTCGCCGCCCCGGGCCGATCGGCGAGCAGCCCCCCGCCCAGGTCGCGATGCGCCCGCAGCGCCAGGGCGGCGACCGCGAGAGCCAGCGCGAGCGCGAGGTCGAGCAGCAGCACCCAGCCGCGCGGCCCGGACCACGCGTGCAGCCTCGTCGACCAGCCGAAGGGCGACAGCCAGGCCAGCCAGCCGGCCGAGGTCGTGTCGCCGAGTGCTCGGAGCCCGAACAGCGCCGCGACCACGCCCGCAGCCACGGCTCCGCAGGTGCGGGCGTCGGCGGAGACCTGGGCAGTCACCGCTCCGATGCCGGTGCCGACCAGCCCGATCCCGAGCCACGAGCCGGCGAACCACAAGGAGCCCACGACCGGAAGCCCGCCGGCGACGTCTCCGGCAGCCGCCAGCCCCGCGACGAGCACGGACACGACAGCGCCGACGGCGATCGCGCTCACCAGAGGCGCTCGCGGGTCGACGGCGAGCCCGCCCAACAGCTCGGCACGCCCGGACTCCTCCTCGACGCGGGTGTGACGGCGTACCAGTGCGATCACCAGAGCCATCACCAGCACGGCGTACGTCACGGTGGTCTTGGTCATGGCGAGCTCGCCGAGGCTGTGGACGTCGACGATCGGGCCGTACAGCGCGACCAGGGCCGAGCTGGCGTTGACGGACTCCGCCGCCGACACCCGGTCGGCCGAGGTCGGGTAGAGACCGTCGGTCGCCGCGGCCGATGCGTAGCAGAGCGAGGTCAGCACGACGGCCCAGGCGAGGACCAGCACCCGGCTGCGCCGCAGCGCGAACCGAGTCAGAAGACCGACACCGGTCACGGCACGGGCTCACCGCGGTAGGCGTCGAGGAACAGCTGCTCCAGCGACGGCGGTGCGCTGGTCAGGGTGCGTACGCCGGCGCCGGTCAGAGCGGTGAGGACGGCGGAGAGACCCTCGGGCTCGACCGTGCAGGTGACCACGGAGCCCTCCACCGAAAGGTCGTGGACTCCCGGTACGCCGGACAGGTCCGGCACCTCTCCGGCCACCTCGGCCCGCACCTGGGAGCGGTGCAGGTGCCGCATCTGCGCCAACGAGCCGGTCTCCACCGCTCGCCCGTCGCGGATGATGGTCACTCGGTCCGCCAGCCGTTCGACCTCGCTGAGGATGTGACTGGACAGCAGGACCGTGGTGCCTTCGGCCCTCCGTTGCGCGATGCAGTCGGCGAAGACCTCCTCCATCAGCGGGTCGAGCCCGGAGGTGGGCTCGTCGAGGATCAGCAGGTCCGCGGGTGCTGCGAGCGCCGCGACGAGCGCGACCTTCTGCCGGTTGCCCTTGGAGTACGCGCGGCCCTTCTTCGTCGGGTCGAGCTGGAACCGCTCGAGCAGCTCGCCCCGCCAGGGGTGGTCGGGGCGGGCACCGCGCATCCGCAGGAAGAGGTCGATCACCTCGCCGCCGCTGAGGTTCGGCCAGAGGGTCACGTCACCCGGCACGTAGGCCAGGCGCCGGTGCAGGTCGGCGGCCTGCGACCACGGGTCGCCGTCGAACAGCCGCACCTCTCCCGCGTCCCGGCGCAGGAGGCCCAGCAGGATCCGGATCGTGGTCGACTTCCCGGCTCCGTTGGGTCCGAGGAACCCGTGGACCTCGCCGGCGCGCACCGACAGGTCCAGCCCGTCGAGGGCGCGCGTCCGGCCGAACGTCTTGACCAGACCCCGGACCGCGATGACCTCCTGCTCGCTGCGACTGACGTCGTCCACGTTCCCGACCGTAGCGGCACCCGCTCGGCGTACTAGGTTCGGTGCGTGACCGAGCTCCTCGACACCACCACCCGATCCCTGCACCGCATCGCCCTCGAGAAGCAACGCGAGGGGCGCGTGCCCGGGCTGTTCGCCGGCGTCGCCCGCAAGGGCGCCCTCCTCTGGGGTGAGGGAGTCGGCCAGGCCGACCTCGGCGAGGAGCGACCTCCCGGCCCGGACGACCAGTTCCTCATCGCCTCGAACACCAAGACCTTCATCGCGGTGATGGTGATGCAGCTGCGCGACGAGGGACGGCTCACCCTCGACGACCTGCTGGGAGACCACGTGCGCGAGGTCTCCCACCCGATCACGATCCGGCAGTGCCTCTCACACGTGTCCGGCATGGCCCGCGAGCCGCTCGGCGACGTGTGGGAGACCCTGGAGAACCCCACGGCGAAGGAGCTCCGCCGCGACTTCGACGACGTCGAGCGGGTGCTCAAGCCGCATCATCACTGGCACTACTCCAACGTCGTCTTCGCGATGCTCGGTCAGCTGGTCGAGGAGCTCGACGCCCGTTCCTGGGAGGAGTCACTGCGCACCCGGCTCCTGGAGCCGCTGGAGATGACGCGCACCACCAACGGGTTCGACGGCGGGCCGCACGTCACCGGCTACTTCGTCCCGCCGTACGACGACGTACCGCGTGTCGAGCCGGTGATGGATCTCAAGGCGCTCGCGCCCTGTGGTGGCCTGGCCAGCACGGCCGCCGACCTGGCGAGGTGGTCGGCGTTCGTCGCCGACCCCGGCGAGCTGCTGTCGGCCGACACGCTGGAGGAGATGTGCCAGCCGCAGATCCTGTTGACCACCGAGAGCTGGAACGCCGCGATGGGGCTGGGGTTCTTCCTGGTCCGCACCGGATCCGACAGCAGCGCGCGCACCTGGGTGGGCCACACCGGCGGCATGCCCGGTCACATCACCGGGCTCTTCACCCACCGCGAGTCCGGCACCGGCGGCATCGCCTTGATGAACGCCACCGCACCGCCGCCCCCGGATGCGTTCGCCATCCAGCTCGCCGACCACGTGGTCGAGCACGACCCGGTCGAGCCCGAGCCGTGGCGGCCCGGGACCGAGATCCCCGAGGAGTTCCGCGGCGTGCTGGGCCGGTGGTTCTCCGAGGGCCAGCCGTTCGTCTTCTGGGTCGAGCACGGTGAGCTCAAGGCGCGCGTCGACAAGCCCGCAGCGGCCAGGATGACCCCGTCGACCTTCGAGAAGGTCGAGGACGGCGTCTACCGTGACGTCACCGGCCGCGAGCGCGGCGAGATCCTGCGCGTGACCCGCGGCGCCGACGGCACCGTCACCCAGCTCAACTGGGCGACGTACCTGTTCTCACGCGAGCCGCTCGCCTTCGGGGAGAACCTCCGGCCGTGAGGGGTTGAAGGGAACCCCGGGTCACTCAGGCCCGAGCACCCTGTGCGGGACGTACGCCGACTCCAGGCGTTCGCACTCGTCCGGCCCTAGCTCCAGGTCGAGCGAGGACAGTGCCTCCTCGAGGTGGGCGGCCTTCGTCACCCCGATGACCGGGGCGGCGACGCCGGGGCGTTCGCGCAGCCACGCGAGCGCCACCTGCGCCGGCGACCTGCCGAGCCCTCGCGCCACCTCGACCAGAGCGTCGACGACGACGAAGTCGGCGTCGGTCTGGAGCTCCTCGGCAGCCGGGTCGTTACCCGAGCGCGTCGTGTCCCCTTCACCACCACGGAGGCGCGTGCCGGCGAGCAGGCCCCGGGCGAGCGGGCTGTAGGGCAGCACCCCGACGCCCTGGTCGAGGCACAGCGGCACCATCTCGCGCTCCTCCTCGCGGTAGGCGAGGTGGTAGTGGCTCTGCATCGCCACGAACCGGTGCCAGCCGTGCTGGTCGGCGACATGCTGAGCCTTCGCGAACTGCCAGGCGTACATGCTGGACGCACCCAGATAGCGGGCCTTGCCGGCACGCACCACCGCGTCGAGTGCCTCCATCGTCTCCTCGACGGGGGTGTCGTAGTCCCATCGGTGGACGTAGTACAGGTCGACGTGGTCGGTGCCGAGACGGCGCAGGGAGGCGTCGATGGAGCTGTGGATGTGTCGCCGGGACAGGCCGCGGTCGCCAGGCCGGTCGGACATCGGGTAGTAGACCTTCGTGGACAGGACGTACTCGTCCCTGCCTGCGAACACCTCGCGCAGCAGCCGGCCGGTCACCTCCTCGCTGGCGCCCCGGTCGTAGACGTCGGCGGTGTCGTACGCCGTGACGCCGGCCTCGGCCGCGCGGCGTACCAGTGGTCGGGTGGCGTCCAGGTCGAGGTGCCAGGCGCGTCGGGAGGTGTCTCCGAAGCTCATCATTCCCAGGACCAGCCGCGACACCTCGAGGCCGCTGCTCCCGACGTGGGTGTATCTCACCGGATGACCTCCCGCGGGCGATGGAGCGCGACGGCCGCGCCGACCAGGGCGATGCCGAGCAGTGCGGGCCGCTGGGGCACCTGTCCGAGCACGACCAGCCCGCACACGGTCGCTGTGACGGGTAGGAGAGCGAGCAGCAG
Organism: Nocardioides sp.; assembly: GCA_036271155.1. Taxonomy (GTDB): domain Bacteria; phylum Actinomycetota; class Actinomycetes; order Propionibacteriales; family Nocardioidaceae; genus Nocardioides. Next base: position 11,806 of record DATBBE010000056.1, read on the forward strand.
CGCATAGCTGGCCCGCGGCAGCCGGGCCATGGCCCACTGGTCGGCGACGTAGGGGACCACCGTGGAGCAGATCCCCACGCCGACACCCCAGAGCAGCCAGAGCGGATGGGTGAGCGCCGGCGTGGCGCGCACGACCCCGAGCGGCGTCGCGACGACCGCCCCGACCACCACCGCGACCGAGAGCCGGTCGACGCCGCCGGAGCCCGAGATCCGGTGCCCCAGCACGACGTACAGGACGAAGCCCACGCAGTTCGCGACCGACCAGCACAGCCCCGCGACGCTGCCGGCGAGGCTCACCCGGGTCAGCAGCACCACGCCGACGCAGACGACGACCAGGGCCAGCGCGTTCCTGCGAGACCTGGCGCCGTACGCCGCGAGGCCGATCACCCCGAGGAACTCGATGCTGGCGACGGTCGCCAGCGGCGCATGGTCGAGGGCGAGGTAGAACGCGGCGTTCATCGCCGCCAGCACCACGCCGAGGGCCACCATCGTCCGCCGCTCCGGCACGGTGGCATCGCGGAGAACGGCCCAAGGACGCCGCCAGAGCGCGAGGACGACGGCCGCGGAGGCCAGCCGAAGCCAGGCGACGCCCAGCACGTCGACGTGGGCGAACAGCAGCACCGCGAAGGACGGTCCGAGGTAGTGGAAGGTCGCGCCGAGCACCACGGGGCCGAGCACCACGGGGGCGAGCGCCGGCGGGGAGACGGCATCGGTGTGCGCGGCACGCACCCGGGTCGCCGACGCGGGATCCGACAGGCTGTGGGGCATGACACCATCTTCGAAGGGTTCTGCGTCGAACTGAAGGGTTGATCGCAGGCTCCAACCGTGTTCTCCTTGGGAATCGAAGGCGGAGGCGATGTCAGACCTACAACTCCACGAACAGCTCGACGAGACCAACCGACGGCTCCTGCGTGAGCTGCACCTGGACCCGCGGCTGTCGATGTCCGAGCTCGGGCGGCGGGTGGGCCTCTCGGCTCCTGCCGTCAGCGAGCGCGTGCAGCGGCTGCAGCGGGCCGGGGTGATCATCGGCTTCCGGATGCAGGTCGACCCGGCCGCGCTCGGTCTGCCGGTGACGGCGTTCGTGCGGCTGCGCCCGGCTCCGGGGCAGCTCCACCGGCTCGCCGACCTCGCGGTCGCCACCGAGCAGGTCAGCGAGTGTCACCGGATCACCGGCGAGGACTGCTTCCTGATCAAGCTCCACGCGGCCACGGTCGCCGGTCTCGAGGAGGTTCTCGACCTCTTCCTGGTGCACGGCCAGACCGTGTCGTCGATCGTGGTCACCAGCCCGGTGCCGGGCCGGCCGCTGCCGATCCCCGACTGAGGGTCCTGGCTGAAGGTCCCCTCAGGTGTTCACGACGTCGACACGCACCGCCAGGGCGTCGGCGACCGCGGCGTCGAGCACGGCACGGCGTGGGTCGGGGACGGCGAGCCAGGGGCCGGCGACGCTCAGCCGCGAGAGTCGTGGGTCGGACAGCACCTCGTCGATGGCAGCGTGGTCGCCGCCGGTGACGACCTGCAGTGAGCGAGCACCGAGGATCCGGACGGCGTGCTCGGCCGCGGCCTCGTAGGCCTGGCGCGCCTGGTTGTCGCGGCGGCGTGCGAAGCGCTGCTGACTCTGACCACCGGCCTTGGTTCGCCCCTGCACGTGGCGCTGCCCGATCTTGTGCTCCTCGACGCGGTCGTGGCTCAGCCGGGCGATCGCGAACCCGCCCTTGCGGACCAGCAGGATGCCCCAGGTCTGCGGAGGCCCGACGGCGGCGGCGAAGGCACCGGGTTCGGCGGGGCCGGCGTACGTCGTGTCGAAGGGCTGTCGGGCGGCGAACGTCGAACCGTCGACGGCCACGCCGCAGAGGTGGCCGTCGCGCACGCTCAGCTCGGCTCCCCCGTGCCGGGTCGAGAAGTTCTCCACCCAGCGGACGAGGCGTTCGCGCGGGACTCCCACCTCGGTCATCCCTGCCGCCATCTGCTCGTCAGCCCCACGTGACGCGCGCGCCCTCGGCCCACAGCTCGAGGCTCTCGTCGCGTACCTCGTCGCTGCGGTTCCACAAGGTGAGGTACAGCGCGACCGCGGAGCCCTCGAACACGACGTCGGCCTCCTCGTCGCCGAGGCCGCGCGTGGTGACCGGCTGCTGGTCGCTGATCGCGACCAGCCAACGCTGGTCCGCGTCCTCGGGCAGGACGGCGATCGTCATCGGCTCGTCGGCGCGCAGGCGGGAGTGGGGCCGCGGCAGGAACCCGGTCAGCAGCTCGTCGATGCCGTCGAGAGCGACCTCCCGGTCGATCCAGGTGTCGGCCGCGTGCGGGTAGCGACCGAGCGCCGCCGACAGCGCATCCGCGGCGTGGATGGTGGTCTCGTGACACTGGCGGCGAGCCCAGAAGAGCCGCGGCGCCGGAGCATCGGCCAGGAAGACCCGGCCCGCCAGGTCGGCGGGGGCCTCCTCGAGCACCGTCACCAACCGCTCGGCACCCTGTCTCAGCCACCCCACGGGGTCGGCCGACTCCAAGCCGTCGCGCTCCGCTGCCTCGGCGTCGATGCGCTCACCGAGCAGGTGACCGGTGGCCCACCGGTGGACCAGCCCCAGGTGGGCGAGCAGTCGGCGTACGTCCCAGTCGGGCGTCGTCGGCACCGCCGTCTCCAGCCCGGCGGCCGCCGCCGAGGTGGCGAAGGCCTCGACGGCGGCGCGCAGTGCGTCGAGGTGCTGG
>DATBBE010000057.1:0-3779 GCA_036271155.1 Nocardioides sp.
GGGTCGTCCGGCCCGCGAGAGCGGCGAGATCGAGAACCTCCGGCGCCAGCTGAGCGAGCACCCCTGCCACGAATGTCCCGACCGGGAGGACCACGCCCGCTGGGCGGAGCGCTGGTTCAAGCTCGACCGCGACGCCCGGACACTGCGTCGGCGGGTCGACCAGCGCTCCAACACGGTGGCCCGGCAGTTCGACCGGGTCTGCGAGGTGCTCGAGACTCTCGGCTACCTCGCCGACGACGACGTCACCGACCTCGGTCGACCACTGCGCCGTATCTACTCCGAGCTCGACCTCGTCGTCGCGGAGGCGTTGCGACTCGACGTGCTCGACGCGCTTGGCCCGTCGGCGCTCGCGGCCGCGCTGTCGACCCTGGTCTACCAGTCACGACGTCCCGAGGACGTCGTCTCGGCCCGGGTCCCGGGCGGACCGGCCCAGCGGGCCATCGACGACCTCGAGCGGCTGTGGCGCGAGCTCGCGGCGGTCGAGCGCGACCATCGGCTCGACTTCCTGCGCCGACCTGACAGCGGCCTGGCCTGGGCGGCGTACCGCTGGACCGAGGGCGACGACCTCGGCGAGGTGCTCGACGACAGCGACCTCACCGCGGGTGACTTCGTGCGCTGGGTCAAGCAGCTGATCGACCTGTGCGGCCAGGTCGCGGACGCGGCGGGCAGCGGGCCGCTGCGCGAGACCTCGCGTGACGTCGTACGCCGGATCCGGCGCGGCGTCGTGGCCGTCGCCCCGATGGAGGACTGACATGACACACACCGAGCTGCTGGTCATCGGGGCCGGGCCCTATGCCTACTCCGCGGCTGCCCACGCCCGGACCCGCGGGATCCGCACGCGCGTCGTCGGCCGGCCGATGGCGTTCTGGCGCGACCAGATGCCGGCGGGGATGTACCTGCGGTCGGGGCGCGACTGGACGCTCGACGCCGAGGGGATCCACGGCCTGGAGGCGTACTTCGAGGAGCGGGGCGTCGGGCCCGACGACCACAACCCGATCCCGCTCTCGGTCTACCTCGACTACACCGAGTGGTTCCGTGAGAGCAAGCAGCTCGACATCGAGCAGATCATGGTCACCTCGCTGACCCACCGCGACGACCACTTCGTGGCCGAGATGAGTGACGGCACCGCGATCAGTGCCGAGAAGGTGCTCGCGGCCCCCGGTGTCAGCGCGTTCGCGCAGCTGCCGGCCTGGTACGCCGAAGTACCGGCCGACCGGCGTACCCACACCAGCCGGCGGGTGACGTTCGACGACCTCTCGGGTGCGCGCGTCGCGATCATCGGCGGCCGGCAGAGCGCCTACGAGTGGGCCGCGCTCCTCTGTGACCACGGTGCGGAGCGCGTCGACGTCGTCCATCGCCACGACACCCCGAGGTTCGCGGAGGTGAGCTGGGCCTTCGTGGACCCCTACGTCGACAGCACCGAGGCCCATCGAGGGTGGTGGCGGGAGCTGGGCGCCGAGCGACAGCGCGAGATCGCCCTGGAGTTCTGGCGGGTCGGACGGCTCACCCTGGAGCCGTGGCTGACCCCTCGGCTGGATCCTGCGGTCGTGACCTCGCGTCCGGGCACCGAGGTGACCTCGGTGGGCGCCGGGTCGGACGGCGCGGTGACGCTGGCGCTCTCCGACGACACGGCGCTCGAGGTCGACCACGTGATCGCCGCCTCCGGCTACCGGGCCGACCTCGCGGCGGTGCCCTACCTCGAGGGCGTCCTGGACCGGGTCTCGGTCACCGACGGCTTTCCGGATCTCTCGCCCGGCTTCGAGACGACCCAGCCGGGGCTGTTCGTCACCGGCTTCGCGGCCACCCGCGACTTCGGACCCTTCTACGGCTTCACCAAGGGATGCCCGTCCGCCGCGCGCATCGCGGTGGCGGAGATGCTGCGCTGACCCCTCAGCCGGCCAGCACCGCGCGGAGACGCTTGACGGGGGAGTCCAGGTTGAAGCGCTCGGCCAGCGCGTCGAGGAGCTCCCCGTCGTGAGGCTCCGCCGGCAGGGTCGCGTCATAGGCCGGCAGGTCGATGTCGCGGGCGACCGCGACGACGGTCGGCGCCACGGCGAGATAGTCGGCGGCGTCGAGGATGCGGCGGCGGGGCCCGGGCGACATCTCCGAGCCCGGGTCGGCGGCAGCGGCGATGATGGCCTCCAGGTCGCCGAACCTGAGCAGGAGGGACGCCGCCGTCTTCTCCCCGATCCCGGCCACGCCGGGCAGGCCGTCGGAGGCATCCCCACGCATCGTGGCGAAGTCGGCGTACTGACCGGGCAGTACGCGATACTTGCCGACCACGACCTCGTCGGTGACGCGCTCGTGGTTGCCGACCCCGCGCGCGATGTAGAGGATGCGGACGCCGTGGACGTCGTCCACCAGCTGGAAGAGGTCGCGGTCACCGGTCACCACGTCGACCGGCATGGGTGCGCCGGTCGCGATCGTGCCGATCACGTCGTCCGCCTCGTAGCCGTCGGCGCCGACCACGCAGAGGCCGGCGGCGGCCAGGACCTCGAGGATGATCGGCACCTGCACCTCGAGCGGGTCGGGCACCTCCTCGATGTCGGGACGCGGCCCGGGGATCGCCGCGACGACCCGTTGGGCCTTGTACGACGGGATCAGGTCGACCCGCCACTGGGGGCGCCAGTCGTTGTCCCAGGCGCAGACCAGGTGCGTCGGGCGGTAGTCACCGACGAGCCGGCTGATGAAGTCGAGGAACCCTCGCACGGCGTTGACCGGCGTCCCGTCGGGGGCAGTCACCTCCGGGACGCCGAAGAAGGCTCGGAAGTACATCGACGCGGAGTCCAGGACCATCAGCCGCTGTTCGCTCGCCACGGGTGTGAGCCTACGCACCAGATGGCCCCGGGACGCTAAGGTCTTCGGCGTGGAGGACCTGGATCGCACGATCGTGCAGCTCTTGGCCGGTGACGGCCGGATGTCCTTCACCGACCTCGGCAAGGCGACCGGCCTGTCGACGTCGGCGGTGCACCAGCGGGTCAAGCGTCTGGAGCAGCGCGGGCTGATCACGGGCTACGTCGCGTCGGTCAACCACGAGGAGCTCGGGCTGACGCTGACCGCGTTCGTCTCCATGACGCCGATCGACCCGAGCCAGCCCGACGACTATCCAGAGCGGATCCGTGGCATCACGGCCGTCGAGTCCTGCTGGTCGGTGGCCGGTGACGAGTCCTACATCCTGAAGGTCCGCGTCCAGACCCCGCACCACCTCGAGGATCTCCTCGCCCGGATCCGGTCCGACGCCAACGTCTCCACCCGCACGACGATCGTGCTCAGCACGCCGTTCGAGAACCGCACGGTCACCGAGTAGGCGGCGGCTCAGGTCGTGAAGCCCGCGTGCACGTGGTCGTGGTGCGTGGCGTCGCTGAACCACTGGGGCGCGGCGCCCAGCAGATAGGGCCCTCCGACGTTGTAGGAGCCGCCCGCTGCGGCGGCTTGCATGTAGTCCTCGACCAGGATGCGCGGGGTGCGGGGGTCGACCACCGCACGACCGTCGATGGCCCCGGTGTCGAACGCACGGCCCTGTGGATGGTCACTGAGCCGGTCGGTGCCGAAGACGTAGATCGGATGGCCCGACCGGACCACGCTGACGTGGATCCGGTAGCTCGCGCTCATCGCCAGCATCGCCTGGAGCACCGAGGCGTGCACCTGGCCGGAGAGGACGTCGGCCCGGCCGGCGGGGGGCAGCACGATCCGGCGGCTGGCCAGGACCCGCCTCGCGGCCGCCGAGTGGGTGGTCGCGGGCTGTCCCGGGGTCGACGGATGGACCGCCGTGGTCCGCC
>DATBBE010000058.1:0-3594 GCA_036271155.1 Nocardioides sp.
AGACCGTACGCCGCCACGCGGTGATGTTCGGCTCGTGCACGCCGAAGAGGCTCTCCATGAACCGGATCACCGACGTGTGGTCGAAGGTCTCCGAGCACACCCAGCCGCCCGTGCTCCACGGCGAGATCACCGTCATCGGCACCCGGAAACCGAGGCCGTAGGGCCCTTTGCTCCCGTCCGGTCCGTGGTAGAGCTCGTGGGCCAGCGAGACCGTCGAGCCGCCGCTCAGCCCGCCGACGTTGGGGTACGGCGGAATGACGTGGTCGAAGAAGCCGTCGTTCTCGTCGTAGGTCAGGAACAAAGCGGTCTTCGCCCAGACGCCGGGGTCGCTGGTCAGGGCGTCCAGCACTTTCGAGACGTACCAGGCCCCGTAGTTGGCGGGCCAGTTCGGGTGCTCGGTGAAGGCCTCCGGGGCGACGATCCACGAGACCTGCGGGAGCTTCCCGTGGGTGACGTCGTGCTCGAGCCGGCTGAACAGGGTCTCGCCCGCCGCAGGGTTCAACATGTTCGAGCCGGTGCGCGCACGCAGGTACAGCTCGTCGGTCGGCTGTGCGTCCTGGTACTGGTGGAAGTAGAGCAACGAGCTGTCGCCGTAGTTGCCGACATAGGGGTCGGCGAAGTCCCAGCCCCAGGCGTGCTGGGCATCGAGGCCGCCACCTTGGTCCTGGTAGATCCGCCAGTCGACTCCGGCTCTCTGGAGGCGCTCGGGATAGGTCGTCCAGTCGTAGCCAGCCTCGGCGTTGGAGATCACCGGCCCTCCGCCCTTGCCGTCGTTGCCCAGCCAGCCGGTCCACATGTAGTAGCGGTTGGGGTCGGTCGAGCTGAGGGTGCTGCAGTGGTAGTCGTCGCAGAGCGTGAAGGCGTCCGCGAGCGCGTGGTGGAAGGGAATGTCGGCACGTGCCAGGTGCGCCATCGTCACGGGGGTCTGCTTCGCGCGCACCCACTGGTCGTGGAAACCGTCTGCGAACGCGCCGTGCTGGTCATCCCAGGCATGTCCGAGGTCCTGGATGAACGCGAGGCCCAGATCGTCGAGGTCGGGCCGGAACGGCAGCACCTCCTTCGAGCCGGTCGGCTCGCCCTTGGGCTGGTGCCACACCGGCTTGCCGTTGCGGAGCACCGCCGGGTGCGGGTCGCCGTACCCGCGCACGCCGCGCATGGTGCCGAAGTAGTGGTCGAAGGAGCGGTTCTCCTGCATGAGCACGACGACGTGCTCCACGTCGTCCAGCGACCCGGCGCGCCGGAATGCCGGGATGGACGCCGCCCGGGCGATCGAGGGTGTCAGCACGGTGAGCGCGGCGCTGCCCCCGGCGAGCTGGAGGAACCTGCGACGGTCGACCTCGGGCATGGGAGCTCCTTGGCTGGGGCTCTCGCGGAGCCGGGGGCACGATCATCACAAATGACCCCTACTCTCGACCACCATGAGCTCGTATGCGTTGCTCGTGTCGCCGTCGGCCAACCGGGTCTATGCCCGCGCGGCGGCGGCGCTGACCGTGGCCGAGCTCGGGGCCTTGGCCGAGACGGCGCTCCCGGGGCGGCTCGGCCAGGCGAGCATCGAGCGGATCGCGGGAGTCGAGTACGTCGCGTTCGAGGGTGACCTCGACGCCGAAGCCTTGGCCTACGTCGCGAACGTCTCCACGGCGTTCGCGCTGTTCGAGCGAGTCCGCGATGGGGACCGTGACATTCAGGGTGACGGTGAAGGGGACGATCGAGGAGAGGCCTTCCGTCCGGTGGAGCTGCACCGCCTCGACTGCCTCGACGACGACCTCCTGACGATCCTGAAGTACCAGGGCAAGACCAACGAGCTGTTCACCAAGCTGCTGCTCAACGTGACCGTCCTCGCCTCGGGCGCCGCACCTCGTCTGCTCACCGACAGGCTTCGGATCCTCGACCCCCTGTGCGGCCGGGGTACGACGCTCAACCAGACCCTCATGTACGGCTGGCACGCCGCGGGCCTCGAGATCGACGCCGGCGACTTCGACGCCTACGCGGGGTTCCTGCCCCGCTGGCTGAAGGACAAGCGGCTCAAGCACACCGCGACCACGGCCAGGCTGCGCCGTGACGGGCGCACGCTGGGGCGTCGTCTCGACGTCGCTCTCGCGACCGACAAGGAGGCCTGGGCCGCCGGTGACACCGTCACCGTGACCTATGCCCAGGCCGACACCCGCGAGGCCGCCGAGGTGTACCGAGCCGGCAGCTTCGACGCGATCGTCACCGACGCGCCGTACGGCGTCCAGCACGGCAGCCGGTCGGGCGAGGGGCTGCAAAGGCGTCCGCTCGACCTCCTGGCCGAGGCGCTGCCCGGCTGGGTGCGGCTGCTGCGCCCCGACGGTGCCGTGGGTGTCGCGGTGAACCTGCGCACGTGCCCGCGTGCGGACGCCGTCGCCTTGCTCACCGAGGCAGGGCTCGCCGTCCGCGACACCGCGGCGTACTGCGGCTTCCAGCACCGGGTCGACCAGGCGATCCAGCGCGACATCGTGGTCGGCGTCAAGATCGCCTCGGTCTAGTCTGACGGCATGTCTGAAGGCAGGGACGCTCAGGACCCCGCACGCTTGCGGATCTCCGATTCCGACCGACACCAGGTGGCCGAGGTGCTGCGTGAGGCGGCCGGTGAGGGACGGATCGACTTCGAGGAGCTCGACGAGCGGCTGGAGGCGACGTACGCCGCCCGCACGTACGCCGACCTGGTGCCGATCACGCTCGACCTGCCGACGCAGCCGACCACCAGCCTGCCGGCGCACCCGGCTGCCGTGTCGACCCCTTCGCCGGTCGTGGCCGGAGGTCCCACGGAGGAGAAGCACCTGGCGATCATGGGCGGCCTCGACCGCAAGGGTGTGTGGACCGTGCCGGCCCGCCTGACCGTGACCTGCTTCATGGGCGGCGCCGACCTCGACCTGCGTCAGGCGCAGTTCGCGGCCCGCGAGGTGGTGATCACGGTCAACGCGGTGATGGGTGGGGCCGACATCAAGGTCAACCCGCACACTCAGGTGATCATGGAGGGCACTGGCATCATGGGCGGCTACAGCGGACCCTCCGACAAGACGCCCCCAGAGCTCGACGCGAACAGCCCGGTGGTCCGCATCCGCGGGTTCGCCTTGATTGGCGGCGTGAGCGTCTCACGCCGCCCCGCCCCCGGCGAGAAGCGCAAGCTGCTCAGGCCTCGGTAGCCGACTCCTGCTCTCCCGGCGTCGCCAGCGAGTCCTGGGCCTCGGCGACCTTCTCGGTGGAGGTGCTCGAGGGGATCGTGCCCGCGTGGGACGAGTCGAGGGTGAGGTTCTCACCGGTCGCCGGGTCGAACAGGTGGATCTTCGACGCGTCGACCCAGATCTCGGCCTCGTCGCCCTCCTGGATCCGGCTGGTGCCGTCCAGGGACACGACCAGCTGCGTGCGCAGCGCCTCGCCGTCGAGGTCCTTCTCGAGCTGGAGCAGCTGCTCCTGCACCTCGGCGGGCGCCTCGAACGGGATGTAGGCGTACGCCTCGTTGCCCAGCCACTCCACGACGTCCACCGGTGCATGGAACGTCGACCCCGGGGCCTTGGTCTCGATCACGGAGGCGTCCTCGAAGTTCTCCGGCCGGATGCCTGCGATGAGCAGGCC
>DATBBE010000059.1:0-4315 GCA_036271155.1 Nocardioides sp.
ACGGGGCGCATCGGCTTCAGCGGGTCGTTCCCGCCGGTGTCGTTGCAGGTCTTGGTGTACGCGTGACCGTGGAGGGTGAGGGTGTCACCGGGGCTCACGGTCGGGGCCGGCGCTCGGAACGGGCCGCTCGGAGGTTGGTCGTTCAGGTAGGGCCCGACACAGGACGCGCTCGACGTACCTCCTGATGAGCCTCCGGGCGCGGGGCTCTGCACGGGCGCCACGGGGGAGGTCGTCCCGGGTGTGGTCGAGCACGCCGTGCTCAGCAGCACCGCGCCCGCGGCGAGCGCGGTGCGGGCACCTCTGTGGAAAGTCACAGGGGATGGACGCCTGTCGCGCCCAGCTGGTTCCCGGCCGGAGCGGCGTCCGCCCACCTCAGGAGCCCGGAGCGGTCCCGGGGTCGAGGGTTGCGACGAGGTGGTCGACCGCGCCGCGGATCTCGGCCATCAGCTGCGCCCGGCTCAGGTCGTCCATGTCGCTGGGCCAGTAGGGCTCGAACTGCCGGAGCGCAGCGGCAATGAGCTTCGCCTCCGACGTCGTCAGCTCGACTGCAGTGCCCGCTGTCTGCGCCTCACTCATGCCTCGACGGTACGCCGCATCCCGCGGCATGGCCATGGACCAGCACCCGCACCGACGCATCCACCGAGGCGACCGGACCGGCGACTGTCGGAGCCGTGTGCCAGCATCGGCGGCATGCCCTGCGACATCGTGGACGCTCGCGACCTCGCCCGCCAGCTGGACGGGGCGACGACGGTCGAGCTGATGCACTACACCAAGCTCGAGGTCGCGGGTCGCACGTTCGGCTACCTGTGGGAGCCCACCTGCACGATGGGGCTGCGGCAGACCATCGCCGAGCAGCGGGCCCTGGTCGGAGAGCGGCCCGAGGTGTTCGAGGTGCAGTTCACCGCGTACGGCTACGGCTGGGTGGTCGTCCACCTCGACGGCGTCGAGCGCGACGAGCTGGCCGAGCTGGTCTTCGAGGCCTGGCGGCTCAGTGCGCCGGTGCAGCTCCTGGACTCCCGCGGCGAGCGGCTGCCGGTCTGACGACGAGGGGTCCGGTTCGGCGTTCACCATGGGTACGATGTATCTTGACATCAAGATAACGACCCGATGTCGACCCGCTCCTGACTGAGAGCGAAGATGGGTGGTCGCACCGTGTACACCGCGAGGAGATGGGCAGATGGCCAGCAAGGACAGCTTCGGAGCGAAGGGCGCGCTCGAGGTCGGTGACCTGAGCTACCAGATCTACCGGCTCTCCTCCGTCGAGGGCGACGGCCTCGCTGCGGACGCGGTCGCGAGCCTGCCGTACTCCTTGAAGATCCTCCTGGAGAACCTCCTCCGCACCGAGGACGGGCTGAACATCACCGCCGACGACATCCGGGCGCTGGCCGGCTGGGACGCCGAGGCGGAGCCGGACAAGGAGATCCAGTTCACGCCGGCGCGGGTGATCATGCAGGACTTCACCGGGGTGCCGTGCATCGTCGACCTGGCCACCATGCGCGAGGCGATGGCCGACCTGGGTGGCGACGCGACCAGGATCAACCCGCTCGCTCCCGCCGAGCTGGTCATCGACCACTCCGTGATCGCCGACGTCTTCGGCACGCCGGAGGCGTTCGCCCGCAACGTCGAGATCGAGTACGAGCGCAACGAGGAGCGCTACCAGTTCCTGCGCTGGGGCCAGGACGCGTTCGACGACTTCAAGGTCGTGCCGCCCGGCACGGGCATCGTCCACCAGGTCAACATCGAGCACCTGGCCAGGGTCACCTTCACCCGCGACGTCGTGTCTGATTCCGGGGCGAGCGAGCTCACGGCGTACCCCGACACCTGCGTCGGCACCGACTCCCACACCACCATGGTCAACGGCATCGGCGTCGTGGGCTGGGGTGTCGGTGGCATCGAGGCCGAGGCGGCGATGCTGGGCCAGCCGGTCAGCATGCTCATCCCGAGGGTGGTGGGCTTCAAGCTCTCCGGTGAGCTGCCGGAGGGCTCGACCGCCACCGACCTGGTCCTGACGATCACCGAGATGCTGCGGCAGCACGGCGTCGTCGGGAAGTTCGTGGAGTTCTACGGCCAGGGTGTGACCGCACTGCCGGTCGCCAACCGCGCCACCATCGGCAACATGAGCCCGGAGTTCGGCTCCACGATCGCGGTGTTCCCCATCGACCAGGAGACGCTCACCTACCTCGAGCTCACCGGCCGTCCCGCCGAGCAGCTCGCGCTGGTCGAGGCATACGCCAAGGAGCAGGGGCTCTGGCACGACCCCTCCGTGGAGCCGCGCTACAGCGAGCGACTCGAGCTCGACCTGTCGACGGTCGTCCCCTCCCTGGCCGGGCCGAAGCGACCACAGGACCGCGTCGAGGTCACCCGGGCCGGCGAGTCGTTCGCGAAGGCCCTCGAGGACTACACCGACGACGAGGACGCCACCGCCCAGATGACGCTCGACGGCGAGACCTTCGAGATCGGCCACGGCGCCGTCAGCATCGCCGCGATCACCTCGTGCACCAACACCTCCAACCCGAGCGTGATGATCGCCGCGGCCCTCTTGGCCAAGAACGCCGTCGAGAAGGGCCTGCGTCGCAAGCCCTGGGTGAAGACCACGCTCGCGCCGGGCTCGAAGGTGGTCAGCGACTACTACGAGCGCGCCGGCCTCACGCCGTACCTCGACAAGCTCGGCTTCAACCTCGTCGGCTACGGCTGTACGACGTGCATCGGCAACTCGGGCCCGTTGATCCCGGAGGTGAGCGCCGCGGTCAACGAGAAGGACCTCGCGGTCGTCAGCGTGCTGTCGGGCAACCGCAACTTCGAGGGTCGGATCAACCCCGACGTGAAGATGAACTACCTCGCCTCCCCGCCGCTGGTCGTCGCCTACGCGCTGGCCGGGTCGATGAGGGTCGACCTCTTCGGAGACCCCCTCGGTCAGGACTCCGACGGCAACGACGTGTTCCTCAAGGACATCTGGCCGTCGCCGGCCGAGGTCGAGCGCGTGATCGGCGAGGCGATCACCTCGGAGATGTTCACCGAGGACTATGCCGACGTGTTCGCGGGCGGCGAGCAGTGGCAGGCACTGCCCACGCCCGAGGGCGACACCTTCGCGTGGGCCGACGACTCGACGTACGTCCGCAAGGCGCCCTACTTCGACGGGATGCCGCGCGAGCCCGAGGACGTCACCGACATCGAGGGTGCCCGGGTGCTGCTCAAGCTCGGTGACTCCGTCACCACCGACCACATCAGCCCGGCCGGGGCGATCAAGAAGGACAGCCCCGCGGGAAAGTACCTCGCCGAGCACGGCGTCGAGCAGCGCGACTTCAACTCCTACGGCTCCCGCCGTGGCAACCACGAGGTCATGATCCGCGGCACGTTCGCCAACATCCGACTGCGCAACCAGCTCGCGCCGGGCACTGAGGGCGGCTTCACCCGCGACCTCACCAAGCCAGCGGACGACGGCCAGGACGTCACGACCGTGTTCGAGGCCAGCGAGAGCTACCAGAGCCAGGGCATCCCGCTGGTCGTCCTGGCCGGCAAGGAGTACGGCTCCGGCTCGTCGCGCGACTGGGCGGCCAAGGGCACCGCGCTGCTGGGTGTGAAAGCCGTGATCGCGGAGTCCTACGAGCGCATCCACCGGTCGAACCTGATCGGCATGGGCGTGCTCCCGCTGCAGTTCCCCGGCGGCAAGACCGCCGACGACATGGGCCTGGGCGGCGAGGAGACGATCTCGATCTCGGGGATCACCGAGCTCAACGACGGTGGCATCCCGCGCACGGTGACCGTCTCGATCGAGAAGGACGGCCGCACCGACACCTTCGAGGCGACGGTCCGCATCGACACTCCGGGCGAGGCGAGCTACTACCGCAACGGCGGGATCATGCCGTTCGTCCTGCGCAACCTGCTCCGGGGCTAGTACTGGTTCCCGGTCGGGAAGCCGTACTGCGCGCTGTACCAGACCGCGGAGGTCAGGATGGTCGCGAGGAAGATCGCGAAGAGGACGCCGCCCGCCACCGGCAGGAACCAGGACGGCGAGGTGCGGCTCTTCACCGCGAACACCTTGACCACGAGCGCGCCGTACGTCACACAGCCCAGGAGTGCGTGGAGCAGCACCCGGAACTCGTAGCTCTGGACGCCGAAGGCGAGCAGGCAGTCGTAGGCCACCGGCAGGCTGACCACGACGACGACCACGCCGATGGTGCGGTGGGTGGGGCCCACCCACGCTGGTGCCGGACCGCGGCCGAGCTTGCCGTACATCCGGAGCGCGAGGGCCAGCTGGACGAGGAGCAGGACGCCGATCGCCAACGCCAGCACGGTCTTATCTCGATCACCGAAG